>JADZBZ010000264.1 GCA_020851835.1 Acidobacteriota bacterium | reverse complement strand
GCGGCCTTGCTCGAGGTGACGCTCGACACCGGGCGCCAGCACCAGATCCGCATCCACCTGGGGTCCATCGGGCACCCGGTGATGGGAGACCGTGTGTACGGTCCGGCCGCGTCTCGCGGCGACCCCACAGACCGCCCGCTCCTCCATGCCTGGCGGCTGGCGTTCCCCCATCCGCTCACCGGCGTCAGCATCGCGGTGACCGCGCCTGTTCCGCCCGACTTCGAGCGGGCGCTGCGAAGGCTGAGGAAAACGGCTGGGGAATTGAGCGACTGAGCTTCGCGCGTGACTCCGCTACGATGAAGCGATGAAGTCGCCGCTCGCTCCGCACGCCTCCACCCTCTTCGTCCTCGTCCGCATCGTTGCGGGCCTGTTGTTCTCGCTGCACGGTATCCAGAAGGTCTTCGGCGTGCTCGGCTTCTCCGAGCCCGTAGCGCTGACCTCCCAGCTGGGCCTGGCTGGCATCATTGAAACCATCGGCGGGTTGTCGATTGCGCTGGGGTTCTACACGAGCGTGTGGGCGTTCGTGGCGAGCGGCGAGATGACGATGGCCTACTTCCAGGCACACCTCCCGCGCGGCTTGTGGCCCATCCAGAACGGCGGAGAGCTGGCGGTGCTCTACTGTTTTCTGTTCCTCTACATCGCGTCGCGAGGGACGGTGAAGTGGGGCGTGCGGTCGTAGCACGCTCTCATTGCTGTTCCCAGAACGCCACGGTCGGGTCCACGCGGAGCACGCGGCGCGCCGGGATCAGGGTGGCGGCCAGGGCCGAGGTCGCCAGCAGGGCAAACGCCGCCGCGTAACTGAGCGGGTCGGCGGTCGAGACGCCGAAGAGGAGCGACTCGATGGTGCGCCCGAGCGCCCAGGCGCCGGCAACGCCCATGGCCAGACCCGCCAGTACGGGCCGCAGGCCCTCTCCCATGACGAGCCGGACGATGTCGGCCGCCGTGGCGCCGAGCGAAATGCGGATGCCGAACTCGTGGCTTCGCTGCGAAACCAGGTAGCTGACCACGCCGTAGACGCCGAGGCTGGCCAGGGCGGCCGCCAGCGCCGCAAACAGGGCGAGCAGCACGGCGCGCAGGCGCGGCTCGGCCACGGCGCGCGACAGCACCTGCTCGAGCGAGCGGACCTGGTAGAGCGGTACCGACGGGTCCATCTCGCGCAGGGCCGATCGCGCGGCAGCGGGGAGGCCTTCCACCGCGCCGGCGGCACGCACCACGAGCGTCATCGTGTGGTACGACGGCTGCTGCGCGTGCGGCGTATAGAACATCGGCACGTCGTCTTCGTCGAGCCCGAGGTGGCGCACGTTGCCGACCAGGCCGACGACCTCGCGTGAGCCGGGACCACCGACCACCTGCTGCTCCGCCCGCGGAATGCCGCTGTTGAAGGTGATCCGCTTGCCGACCGGATTCTCGCCGGGCCAGTAGCGCCGTGCCATGCTTTCGCTGACCACCACGACGCGCGGCGCGCCCTCGATGTCGTGCCCGTCGAAGAGGCGGCCGGCGACGAGCGGGATGCCCATCGCCTTGAAGTAGCCCTGCGTCACCGAGCGCGCCTGCGGCGACTCACCCTGCCCGTCGGGCCGCGGCCGATCCTCGATCTGGATGCCGCGGCTGTCGTAGTCGCCGCTGAGGGGCAGGATGTTGACGGCGCCGACGGCGGTGACGCCAGGGAGCGTCCCGACGCGGGACTCGAGGCGCTCGTAGAACGGAATCTCCTCGCCCTCGGCGTAGGTGGCGGTGGGCAGGGACACGTCCATCGCCAGCACCTGGACCGCGCTGAAGCCGGGCGCCACCCCCTCGAGAGCCCACACGCTGCGGATGAGCAGCGTGCCCCCCACAAGGAGAACGAGCGCCAGCGCCACCTGCACGGCGATGAACACCTGGCGTGCGCCTCGGCGCACGCCGCCAAAGCCGTGCCGCCCCCCTTCTTTGAGGGCGTCGTGGAGCACGTCCCTGGACATCTGCAGCGCGGGGACCAGACCGAATACCAGCGCTGCCCCAACGGCGATGGTGGCCACGAAGGCCAGCACGCCGCCGTCAATGCCGGCGTCGGCGACCCGCGGAATGCCAGCCCGACGGATCGCGCCGAAAGCCCGAGTCGCCCACCAGCCGATGGCGATGCCGGCCAGAGCGCCCAAGGCGCTCAGCACCAGGCTTTCGACCAGGAGCTGCTCCACCAGCCGGCGGCGCGATGCGCCCAGGGCCGCGCGTACCGCCAGCTCGCGCTGCCGCGCCGCGCCGGCAGCAAGCAGCAAGTTCGCGAGGTTCGCGCACGCAATGAGCAGCACCAGGCCGACGCTCGCGGCGAGCAGCACGAGGCTGGGGCGGGCGTCACCGACCACCGCGTTGTGCAGGCTTTGGAGATAGACGCCCCGCTCGTGATTGCTGGTGGGATACTCCTGCTCGAGCCGCGCGGCGATGGTTTCGAGCTCCGCGCGCGCGCCCTGGAGGCTCGAGCCCGGCGCGAGCCGGCCGACGGCCCGAATGAAGTGACCGCCGCGATTGGGCTCTGCGGTGTTGAACTGGTATGGGGCGAACACATCCGCCGGGCGATCCGGGTTCTCTTCGATGTGGCGGTACCAGGCTGGCAACACGCCGATGATCGTCGTGGGACGCGCGTTGAGGAGCACTGGCGAACCCACCACACCGGGATTCCCGGCGAAGCGGCGCCGCCAGAACCCATCGCTCAGAACCACGGTGGCGGGCGCGTCGGGGCGGTCGTCTTCCGGGACGAAGGTGCGGCCGAGCGCGGCCTCGACGCCCAGCGTGGGGAAGAATCCAGCCGTGACGTTGACGCCGCCCACCCGCTCGGCATCGCCCGCCGCACCGGCCACCGTGAACGATCCCACGTACCCGTTGGCCCCCATGCCCGAGAAGGACCGCGTTTCGCGCGCGAAGTCCAGGAAGTCGGCCGGCGAGAGGTTGTCGGCCTCGTTGGCCTCGCGGTCGAATCCGCGGACCTGGACCAGCCGGCCGGGCGACGGGAAGGGCGGCGGCCTCAGCAGGACGGCCTGGACGAGGCTGAAGATGGCGGCGTTGACGCCAATGCCCAGTGCGAGCGTGCCAGTAGCCACCGCGGCAAAGCCGGGGCGCTGGATGAGCCGGCGAACAGCGAAGCGCAGTGTCGTCATGGTGTCCCCGTCGAATCCGAACGCCCCTGGGGATTGGACGGCGCGCGCGAAGGAACCGTTGGCGGGCTCAGCCGCGAGCCTCGAGAAGGGGCGCCGTCAGGGACGAGAGCGACTCGCGTTGCCGGCCCTCGTCGTCGAAGTTGGCGGGCGCGAGCCATCGCTCGAAGGCGTCGCGCAGGGCGGGCCATTCGCGATCGAGGCACGCGTACCACGCCGTGTCGCGGCTCCGCCCCTTGGTCACGATGGCCTGGCGGAACACCCCCTCGAACGAGAAACCCAACCGTTGTGCTGCGCGCCGTGACGGCGCGTTGAGCGCGTCGCACTTCCATTCGCAGCGCCGGTACCCCAGCTCGAAGGCACGGCGCATCATCAGGTACATCGCCTCGGTGGCAGCAGGCGTCTGCTGCAGCCTCGGTGAGTAGTGGATGTGGCCGACCTGGATGACGCCCGACGCGGGAGTGATCCGCAGATAGGAGGCGATGCCGACCTGGGACGCCGATGACGGCGGCGCAGACGGGGCCGCAGAGGCCGACGTCGGCGCAGAGAACGGCCTCGGTGTGGCGCGATGGGCTAGCTCGCCGGGCACCTCGATTCCGAAGAACTGCGGATCTGCGCTCGCGCTGGCGTCGGCCACCCAGTACGCGAAGTCTTCATACCGCGCATAGGGACCGTGGGACAGGTATGTCCAGTCCCGGCCGTCGCGGTCGAGGCTGAAGGCCGCCCACAGCGCGGGAGCGTGCGTGGACGTCAGCGGCCGCAGCGCACAAACGCGCCCCGCCATCGGTATGGCCGGCGGCATGGGCGGCGGCGTCCAGTACGGCAACGCGGGGCCGATGGGTTGTCCCAATTCGTTGGTGCGCACCGGGGCGGACATGGCGCACACTCTAGCAGGCCTGCCGCACCAGCCCGAGGCCTCGCCCCCGCCGGGGCTGAAGCCCCGGCGCTCCGGAGTACCCCCGGGTCTGAAGCCCCGGCGCTCCTGGCACCTGGTGCCGGCACGACTTTCTGGTACGATGCCCGGCCATGCGACTCTGCACCACCGCCCTCCTTGCGCTCCTGGCGTGCGCCGGGTGCAACCAGCCACCCGCGCCGGCCGCCGTGGCGCCGTTCTCAGTGGTCGAGGCCACGATTCCCGACATGCAGGCGGCCATGCAGGACGGCCGAACCACGTCCCGCGCCATCGTCACGGAGTACCTCACGCGCATCGCGATGTACGAGGACGGCATCAACGCGGTCATCGCCGTGAACCCGCACGCGCTCGACGATGCCGACGCGCGTGACCGAGAGCGGGCCGAGGGCAGAGTCCGGGGGCCGCTGCACGGCATCCCGGTCGCCCTCAAGGACAACGTGCTCACCACGTTCATGCCCACCACGGGCGGCGCGCTGGCCTTCGACGGCCTGGTGCCGCCCTACGACGCCACGCTGACCAAGAACCTCGTCGACGCCGGCGCCATCATCATCGCCAAGACGATGATGACGGAGCTGGCCAACTGGGTGGCTAACGGCATGCCGGGCAACTACAACGCCCTGAAGGGCTACGGCTTCAACCCCTACGACCCGCGGCGCGACCCGCGAGGACCGGCGCCCGCGCCGCCAGGCGGCCGGCGGTCCGGCGGTATGGAAGGCGGCGGACCGGCACGCTCCGACGATGGGCGACCGGCACTCGGCACGGGTGGCTCGAGCTCAGGAACGGGAACTGCCTCCAGCTTCTGGGCGGCCAACGTGGGCACCGAAACATCGGGCTCCATCCTCAGCCCGTCGAACCAGAACATGCTCGCCGGCATCAAGCCAACGGTGGGCCGCATCAGCCGCTACGGCGTCATCCCCATCACGGCGGATCAGGATACGGCCGGGCCGATGGCGCGCACCGTCACCGATGCGGCCATCATGCTGGGCGCGCTCGAAGGTGCCGCGCCCGATCCAAACGATCCGGCCACCGCCGCCTGCGAGCCGCCGCCGAACCGCGACTACACGGTGCACCTCAAGGCCGACGCGCTCAAAGGCGCGCGCATCGGCATCCCGCGCGCGAGCTTCTACGACCCGGTCACGCCGCCAGGCCGGACGGAACCGCGAGGCGGACTGAACCCGGCGCAGCGCCAGGTCATGGACGAAGCCATCGCCATTCTGACGAAGGCGGGCGCCGAGGTCGTGGAGGCCGACATCCCGAGCGTGGTGGACGCCGACCCGGCGAACAACTTCCTGCTCTGGGGCACCTGCGCGGGGCCCGACGATGTCCATGGCAAGGACGCCAACTGCTCGTCGGCGCTCAAGTATGGGATGAAGCGCGACTTCAATGCCTGGCTGGCATCGCTCGGCGACAGGGCCCCGGTGAAGACGCTCACCGCCCTGCGCGAGTGGAACCTGGCGCACCAGAACATGGGCGCCATCAAGTACGGCCAGGCGCAGCTCGATGTCTCGGACGAGGTGGACTTGGAGCGCGACCGTGCCAAGTGGGAGGCAGACCGCAGGAAGGACATCTTTCTGGGCGCCACGCACGGCATCGATGAGGCCCTGAAGGCGCACACGCTCGATGCGCTGCTCTTCCCGGGCGCCAGCGGCGCCGGCATCGCGGCCAAGCCGGGCTACCCGACCGTGATCGTTCCGTTCGCCAGCGTGCCCAACGCCCCGACGAACAATCCGTTTCCTCCGGGCTTCGACGCCAGGCCCGCGCCCTATGGCGTGAGCTTTACCGGCACGGCGTGCAGCGAACCGCGGCTGATCGAGCTGGCCTTTGCGTTCGAGCAGTTGACGAAACGGCGCGTGCCCCCACCGGGAATAGGTCGGTGAATCGGACGAACGTCAATCCACGAATCGCCCGGTTCTCAGTCCGGTACCTGTAGCTCCGGCATCGGCGGCGCAGAGAACAGCCGCCGCGTGGGCATGGCCAGCAGGCGCGCCCACTTCTCGGCGCGCGAGACGCGGGCGCTGTCGGTGGCAATCCCCGTGTTGGCGTACATCTGCCGGTACAGCTTCGACACCAGCACGAAGGCCAGGCGCGACTTGAGCGACGTGACGCACCGGGAGCGCTGCCAGATCTTCGGCAGGCTGTAGAACTCATCCCACACGCCTTGCGTCCGAGCGCGGATTTCGTCGGCGCTCATCAGCGGATGCGGGGCGTAGACCTTGGGCTTCAGGGCCTGCGGGATGAGCCAGTGTCGCGTGAGCGGGACGCCTTCGATGCGCGTCTGGTCGGCGACCATCGCGCGTTCCCACTTCTCGAAGTCCACCGTGCCGGGAAACGGCGTGAGCATCACGAACTGCGCGAAGGTGATGTCGGCACGGTTGGCGAGCGCCGCCGTAACCTCGAAGGTCGATGGGGTGTCGCTCGGCAGGCCGAAGATGAAGGAGCCGAGCACGTGGACGCCGTGCTCGCGGAAGACCTTGAGCCGCGCGGCCAGCGCGTCGCCGTGCAGGTTGAAGTCCTTGTAGACGTCCTTGAGGCCTTCGGGTGTCACCGATTCGATGCCAACCAACGCGCCCTTGATGTTGGCGGCCCGCATCGCATCGAGGAACTCGGGATCCTCCGCCGATTCCATGGTGATCTGGGTGAAGAACACCATGTCCTTCGGCAGCTTCGCCAGACGAGCCATCAGTTCGAACCGCTCGTCCCGGACGGCTTTCAACCATTGGTAGCTCGACTTGTCGGCCCGGCGATCGGCCATCTTCAGGTCGTTGAGGGCGACAGGGTAGAAGTTGTCGTCGGCCAGCGCGATGAAGCGGAAGCCCTTGCGCCGCAGCTCCACGATTTCCTCGACGATGGCATCGGTCGCCCGCACGCGCGCCTTCTGGCCGTCAGTGCGCCACACCGAGCAGAAGGAGCAGTGCTTCGGGCAGCCCCGCACCGTCTGCACCGAGGCCCACATGTAGCGGTCTGGCGGCAGCAGATCCCATCGCGCCTTCGACAGTTGGTCGCCCTCAACACGGCCGCCCTCGTAGGTGCGCATCGGGTTACCCGCCACGCACGCCTCGATCACCTCGCCCCACACCGCGTCCCCGTCGCCTTTCACCACCGCCGTCGCGCCACCGAGCTCGTGCGCCTCGGCCGGATACAAAGTGGCGTGGATGCCGCCGAACACCACGTGGGCACCCCGCTCCCGCACCTGCCGGCCGAGCTCGTAGCCGCGCAAGGCGTTGCCGCTGTGGATGCCGATCCCGACCACGTCCCCGGGAGCGATCCGGGTGAGGTCGAGCGGTACGAGAGTCTCGTCGGTGATGATGGGGTCGCCGTAGACGTCCGGCGTCGCCGCCGCCAGGACGTACAACCATCGGGGGGTGATGACGGCCACGCCGAAGGCCAGGTGGCTCGGGTTGACCAGGTGCACGCGCATCGATGTACTCTCCGCTCTCAGACCCGAACGATTCCCGCCATCAGCCCCCGGCTAAGCCGATTCGCTGTCTTCCTGATCCGCGTCGTCAATGGGCTCTTCATCGCCCCACGGATTGGGCTGAGGGCCCGGCACGATGCCCGCGATGTCCGGGTCCACGCCAGTGGACTGGCCCGGTGAGTTCGCGCGGCGGGTCTTTGCTTCCTCGCGGCGCACCGCCTTTTCCTTGTGCCGCTCCGCCCGCGCGCGCTCGCGCTCGCGCTTGCCGCGGCCCATCGGTCCTCGTACGGCCATGTTCCTCCTCGGTCAGCACGCCCCTTGAGGGCGCAAGTTACCAGCGCGGCTCGCGACGACGGCCGCCACCGCCACCACCGAAGCCGCCACCACCGCCGCGTCCGCCGCGTCCGCCGCCGCCGCCCGCTCCAAAGCCGCCGCCACTGGACACTTTCGGCCGCGCTTCGTTGACGGCCAGGGCACGGCCGCCGAGTTCGTGATTGTTCAACTGCTCAATCGCCTTCTGAGCGCCCTCGTCGGTGGACATCTCGACGAACGCGAAGCCGCGTGCGCGTCCCGTCATCTGGTCTCGCATGACCGTGACGGTCTCGACCGTATCGGCCTGGCTGAACAGGCCGTGCAACTCCTCCTCGGTCGTTTGAAACGGCAGGTTTCCCACGAACAGCTTGCGTCCCATCACTGCTCCAGTCTGGACACCGGTACCGAAATAGAAAAGGGGGCCCAGAAATGAGGGCTCCCCTTTCCGGTGTCACACGATTCCCTGGCCCTTACGTTAGCACTGATCCCGCGCCGCCACCTAGGAGTCGTGCGCCGGAGCCGGGCACCGGCCGCGGGCTGGAATCCGCCCGAGGGGACTGGGGCGGCAGACTGCGTTCCCGCAGTCGCTCGATATAATGCCGACCCGTGATGCCTCACCGGTTTCTGTCTGCCCTCCTGCTCGTGCTCGTCAGCGTCGTGCCCGCCTTCGCCTGGGAGGCTCGCATCGTCACCTCGGACGGCCGGCCGGTGGCCGGCGCCACGATCTCCATTCTGGGCAGGCCGGGCGAGGCCGTGACCGACGCCGACGGACGCTTCGTATGGCTGCCCGATCCCACGCCGCCATTCGAGATCCTGGTCATCAGGCCGGGCGGATCCTACATGAAGCCGGTCGTCGTGGAGTCGCTCGGCGAGGGCCCGCGCGTCATCACGGTGGACGCACTGCTGAGCGAGGCCGTCACGGTGTCGGGATCCGCGCCGGGTATCGAGTCCACCCCCGCGGCCGGCACGACCACGCTCAGCGGACGCGAGGTGGACGTGCGGCAGCCGACCAACCTCATGCAGGCCATCGAGAACGTGGCCGGCGTGAACCAGGTGTCCGAAGGCCAGGCGGCGGTGCCCGCGGTGCGTGGCCTGGCACGCGGCCGCACGCTCATCATCATCGACGGCGCGCGGGTCACCTCGGAGCGGCGCGTCGGACCGAGCGCCACCTATCTCGACCCGAGCATCGTGGACAGCGTGGACGTGGCTCGAGGCCCCGGATCGGTGGCGTACGGGTCGGATGCCTTCGGCGGCGTCATCTCCATCCGCACCAGGCGCGTGACGCCGGCGTCACCGTGGGCCGTGCAATTCTCGGGCACGGCCGGCACCGGCATCCCGGACCGGCGCCTGTCGGGTCAGGTCTCGCGAGGCCTGCCGGCGGGCAGCGTGCTCGTCGCCGCGCACACGCGACAGGCCGGCGACTGGGAGAGCCCCGAAGGTACCGTCTTCAACTCGGGGTTCGCCGATCACGGCCTGCTGGCGCGGGTCGAGCAGCAGGTGGGCGCCGGGACGATCAGCGTCGGCTGGCAAAGCGACTTCGGCCGCGATATCGAACGCCCGCGCAACAACTCCCGGACGGTGCGCTTCTACTACCCCTACGAGAACTCACACCGGTTCACCGCCGCCTACGAGGGGCAGGACGTCGGCGCCTTCAAGCGTGTCAGCGTGAACACCTTTCTCGGCCGCTACGAGCAGCGCACCGACCAGGACCGCTTCCCCACGGCCACGAGGGGCCGCTCGATCGAGCGCGCTGACATCGCGGCCAGGGATTACGGGGTGCGGGCCTTCGGTGAACACCTCGAGGGGAGGGCGCGCCTCGAAATGGGCCTGGATGTGAACGGCCGCTACGGGCTCGAAGCCATCGACGACCTCATCGCCTACGATCTGGACGGCGCCATCGCGAGCACACGGCCCAGCGTGTCGATCGATCGCGCGCGTCGAGCCGACACCGGCGTCTATGCCAACCTCGACACCGCGCTCTCGTCCAGGCTCTCGCTGGGCGCCGGGCTGCGCGGCGACTACGTCGTGACGCGCAACGCCGGAGGGTTCTTCGGCGACTTGTCCACGGCCAACGGAGGCGCGTCGGGGTACCTGGCGCTCACCGCCGGGAGTTTCCGTGGATTCGGCACCACGGTGCAGGTGGCGCGCGGCTTCCGCGATCCGACCCTGTCGGATCGCTACTACCGTGGCCCCACGGGCCGCGGCTTCATCACGGGCAATCCCGACCTCGACCCGGAAACCAGCCTTCAGCTCGACTGGACGCTGCGCTACACGGGGCCGCGGTACCGCGTCGCCGCGTTCTACTACCAGTATCGACTGAGCGATCTCATCGAACGCTATCAGGACACGACCGACTTCTTCTTCTTCCGCAATCGCGGCCGCGCGCGCATCCGCGGCTTCGAGGTCGAGGCGCAGGCCGACCTCGGCGCCGGACTGACGCTCGACGTGGCCACGCAGGTGGCCGAGGGCGTGGCCCTCGACACGGGAT
>JADZBZ010000263.1 GCA_020851835.1 Acidobacteriota bacterium | reverse complement strand
GCGCGCGTGCGGCCGCCCAGGGCGAACACCTGGAGGCAGGCCAGCCGGGCCTCGGCAGAGGCGAGCTCTTCACCCTCGCTGCGCCCGATGTCGGCGATGGAGCGCAGCATGATGGCGGTCGACAGCGGCAACTCGATGGGCAGGCCGGCAAGCCCGAAGGCGCCGCCGCCGGCGCCGGTGGCGACGACGGCGATTTTGTGACCGAGGTCCCACGACCGCGTGCGCGGCCGGCCTTCGAGCGTCGTGAGCGCCACGTGCAGTGCCGTGTCGAGCGACTTCCGCGTGGCGATGGCCACGGCGTCGGACCAGCGCTCGGGCAGCAGGTCCATGGCCCGCTCGACCGGCATCCCGATGACGGAGGTGAGCCGGACCGCCAGGCCGGGATGTTCCAGCAGTTGCTTGGCGCGGCCGAGAGCGTCTCGATCGTCCGGCGAAAGAGTCACGCCTTCGATTCTAGCGGCGGACCGGCCTATCTGGGCATCTTCTGGTCCCGCATCGCCGCGTGGTACAGCACCGTCGCCGTCACCGCCGCCGACTGCTTCAGGGCCTCGGGCTCGATGCGCTCCACGAAGTCGGCGTTGGTGTGGTGGGTCCGAACGTCGTAGCCGGCGTAGCTCTGAACGGCCTGGAAGCCGGGCAGACCGAGCGCCTTGAACGACAGGTGGTCGGTGGCGCCGATGCCGCCCGACGGGGTGAGGGTGGCGCCCAGGTCGGCGAGCGGCCTCAACCAGGCGGCCACGATGCGCTGCGCCGGCTCGTTGCCTTCCATGTAGAAGCCGGTGACGGGCGGGTAGCCGTTGTCGAAATTGAAGTACACCGACAGCCCGTCGCGCGCGGCGGCGTTGGCGTCACCCTCGAGGTGTTGCCCGACCCACGCGCGCGACCCGAGCAGCCCCTGCTCCTCGCCCGCCCAGAGGGCGATGCGAATCGTCCGTTTCGGCCGAACGCCGAGCGCCTGGAGGATGCGCGCCGCCTCCATTACGGTGGCCACGCCGTCGGCATTGTCGGTGGCGCCAGTCGCCGAATGCCACGAGTCGAGGTGCGCACCCGCCATCACGACTTCTGAACCCACGACGGGATCGGTGCCCGGTATCTCGGCCATCACGTTGTAGGTGTTCCGGTCCGACTCGTCGTAGCGCCCCTGGACGTTGACGGCGAGCTTCACCGCGATGCCCTGCTGCAGCAGCCGGGCCACGAGGTTGTAATGCTCCGAGGCGAGGACCACGGCGGGAATGGCCTTGGCGCCTGGGTCGCGGCCCGTCACGAAGATGGTGCCGTGCTCACCGATGCTGGGTTCGAGCGTCACGCCCACCTGCTCGCGCTCGAGAGCCGCCAGCAGGTCGGCCGGCGGCATGGCCGGCTTCGCCGGCGGCCGGCCGGTCCGCAGGTCGCCTGACGCCGGCGGACGATCGGCGCGGATGAAGTACTCCTGGATGGGCCTGGTCATGACGATGGCGCCCGCCAGGGCACCGGCCCGGGTCTGCACATCGGCCGGCGACGGGTCGGGCAGCCACACCGGCGTCGCGGTCACGGTGCCCGACGTGGAGGCCGACCAGCCCTTCGGGTAACCGGTGAGCGGCATGTAGCGCGGCTCGATCATCTCGACCGAGAAGCGCTCCAGGGTCCAACCGCGACCGAACTCGAACGGTTCGGCGTGGACGTTGGCGAGGCCCCAGCCCCGCAGCGTCTCCTGGGTCCAGGCCACGGCGCGCTTGTGCGCGGGCGAGTTGGTCAACCGTGGGCCGATCACGTTCGCCAGATGGTTGAAGGTGTCGAGCACCCGGCCGCGATCGAAGGCCTCGGCGCGGATCCTGGCCACCATGGCCGTATCCACCGCCTCCTGTGCCACCACGGACACGACGAGCAGCCCGACCACACCGCACGAAAGCAGGATTCGCATACCGCGGATTCTAGCGCGCCCATCCATGCTTGACCAACTTGACCAATCCCAGCTTTCAGGATAACGTCGTCGTCGTCGTGATCCGGACCCTGAACCTCTACGACGCCAAGACGCAGCTCTCGTCGCTGGTGGAAGACGCCGCGGCCGGGGAGGAAATCATCATCGCCAAGGCCGGGAAGCCGCGGGCCAGACTGGTTCCCCTCCGGCCGGCGACGCGCCGCCAGCCGGGCCGCGCCAAGGGCAAAATCTGGATCGCCTCCGACTTCGACGCGCCATTGCCGGACGCCGTGGTGCAGAACTTCGCCGGCCGGGACCCGTGACGCTGCTGCTCGACACGCACGTCGTCCTGTGGTGGCAGCGGGACGATCGCCGGCTGAACCGCGCCGCGCGGACGGCCATCGCCCGGGCCGACCTCGTCTGGGTGAGCGCCGCCTCGGGGTGGGAAGTCGCCATCAAGACCGCGCTGGGGCGCCTGCGGCTCGACGAACCGTTCTCCGTGGTCGTCGCCGCCGACGACTTCACCGAGTTACCGGTGACCCTGGCGCACACCGCGCACCTGCAGCGGCTGCCCGCTCACCACAGCGACCCGTTCGATCGGGTGCTGGTGGCCCAGGCCCTGGTCGAGCGGGCCACTCTCGTCAGCCACGACCGCGCGCTCGAACCCTACGGCGTGCCGATGCTCTGGACCTGAGGACGCGATG
>JADZBZ010000262.1 GCA_020851835.1 Acidobacteriota bacterium | reverse complement strand
GCGCTCGAGGCGGCCGGCCAGTACACCGGCAAGGCGCGGGAGGCCATCGCGCGACGGTTCGGGCGCATGTTGAGCTACCCGACCTGGCGCATCAACGAGCTGCTCGCCCAGCAGACGACGTTCCGCACGATGCGCGATTTCGGCGTGCGCGCCAGTAACCTGTTCCTGTACTACCGCAATCTCGATCGCGCGACGGCGTTCTACCGCGACACGCTGGGCCTCGAGCTGGTGGCCGACTACGACATGGCGCGGCTCTTTCGCGTGGCGGACGAGTCGTACCTGTTCCTCGTGGACGCCACCAAGGGCCTGCACACGGCTGACGAACCGAGGTCGGTGGCACTCGCGCTGCTCACCGACCAGCTCGAGGAGTGGCACACCTACTTGACGTCGAAGGGCTTCCCGCCGGGCCGGCCGTTCGCCGCGCGCCCTGGCAGTGCCCACGACGGATTCGTCATCAAGGATCCCGAGGGCTACCTGCTCGAGTTCGAGCGGTTCAACCCGCACCCCGAGAACGAGCAGTTCCTCCCGCTCCTGAAGGCCAATCGCACCGTGCGGGCGCCGCAGAGCCCTCTGCCCGACGGCCTGGGGTTCAAGGCGACGATCGCGTGGCTCTACTACCGGGACCTGCCGCCGATGCAGACCTTCTACGAAGAAGTGCTCGGACTGCGGCAGGTGGTCGATCAGGGATGGGCGAAGGTTTACGCTGGCTCCAGGACTGGATATGTCGGGCTGGTGGACGAGCGCCGCGGCATGAACCGCTGGACCGAGAAGAAGGCGGTCAACGTCTCATTCCTCGTCGACAACATTGACGGCTGGTACAAGACCGTGGAGGACCGCGCGCTCTTCACGTTGCGGGACACGGCCGTGTCGGATGACGAGGCCGGCCGCTATCGCGCCTTCGTCGGCTACGACCCCGGGGGGTACTACATGGAGTTCGACCTGTTCGAGCAGCACCCGCTGAACGCGACGCTGATGTCGTACCTCCCGCGACCCGTCGCGAGGTAAGCGTCCCCCGGTCCAACTCCTGCCACCGACGGCTCGTGTTGGCGTGGGCGAGCGATTGGGTGGTTACTTTGACGTCGTACTCGAAGTGAGGCCTTCGGGAGGCAGCGACAGGCGAACCAGGCAGGCCTGCGTGTGCGGAAACCGCTCGAGCCAAGCGGTGAGTCGGTCGTCCAGATCGCGGGTGAAGACACTCGACAGCGGGTATCCGACGGGGCTCAGTCCGGAAGCGCCGTTGACGGTCGGTATGCCGGACAAAGCCGAACCGATCAACGCCGACAGTTGGTAGTGGAAGTCATCCAGGTATTGGGCGGCATCGAACGCCTCCTCGGGAATCATCGGATCGAGCAGCGGCGGCGCCAGCAGGAACGCGCCGCAGGCGGGGGGAATCGCTGCCACGATCTGCTGGTGATACCGCACCGCGTCCGCAGCCGAGTACTCGGCCGAAATCCGACCGCCCTGTTCCAGGATGCCGAGACCGACGGCCACGCACCCGACGACTGGAATTAGCCGGAGCCCGCTGCGCCAGGGGATGCGGTCCACGAATGTCGCAATCAGTATCGATCCCGGAAGCATCAAGGTGAGCACCCAGCGGCCGACCGCCAGCATGGACGATGCTCCGGGCACGACATCGAAAACGGCGTGCCAGGGATAGAACGGGCCCCAGTGGATCGACAGGATGGTCACCAGGAGCGACCCGCCCAGCGCGGCTGCGAGCAGTTCCTCGTTGGGGTTATCGCGACGCCCTTGAAGCATGAATCGGATAGACCACACCCACCCCGCAAGGATCGTGGCCGTGACGCAAAAACCCAATCCGTTGCGCAGTTCGATACCCGACGTCGCGGCGTTGAAAGGCACCCATCCCCAGAGCAGGTGATCGGGCCCCAGACGCAGGTAGTCGAGCAGCGACGGAATGTAGGGAGCGGTCTGCTCCCACCCGCGTCCGCTCGCCGCACTCCGGCCAGGGACGTACAGCGCAAGGAAGGGTAGAAGCAACAGCGCGGCCAGAAGCGCGGGCTGCCAGAGGACGCGGCGTGCCGTCGAGAGCAGGAGTGCCGCGCGCAGACGGAACGCCGAGAAGCGACAAGCCAGGATTCCGGCCAGCGAGAGCCAGAAGACCAGGAACCAGGCGTGATAGAACGCAGTCAGCGCGCCCAATCCGACGAGCGCCACGAAGCCGTTGAGGCGCGCAGCAATCTCCGCCGCCCGAAACGAGCGCCGTTCCGTCCATAACGAAGCCACGAGCCCCAGAGCGAGCGGCTGGAAGAAATCGAATCGCAGTTGAAAGTGACCCAACTCCGCGAACTTCGGAAAGCCGAATGCGAAGAACACGGCGCCCAGGATGGACGCAGCCAGAGATCAGTCGGCTGTCGCCGACGTCAGCCTGGACGATGTCGAAGGCACTGAAGAGGGTGCGGCGATAGAAGATTGCCGCGGCGACGAGGCCGGCCGGGAAGGACAGCAGGAGGTCGCGCATCGAAGTGTTCGCGAATGGCCACCCCCTGCGTCCCTCGTCTTGACAAGAGAACTCAAGGAATTGACTTATATCCGTTCCAACAGACGGGCGCCGGCGTGCCGGCGCCCGTCACGGGTCCGGGACACGGCCACCGAATCTGGCAGCCGAGCCGGACTTCGGTCCTCACACGTTGGTCGCCTTCCCCAGCACCTTCTGGAAGACGCCGACAGCCTTTCGCATCTCCTCCATCGTGCCCAGCGAGATGCGGCTGTGCGTCTTCTCCATCGGCGGGAAGTCCCGACCCACGGCCACGCCCAGCTCGCGGCACCCATTTCTGAACTCCGAGGCAGGACGGCCCAGGTCCACGAAGAGATGGTTCGTCTGGCAGTCCGAGGCCTCGAAGCCCATCTTGCGGAACGCCTGGAGCGTGAAGTCGCGGATACGCGCGTTCTCCTGGCGGTCCTCGTCGATGTGCGCGGTGTCCCGGAACGACGTGATGCCGGCGGCCGCGGTGAGCGTGTTCATGCTGTCCAGGCTCCAGGCCTGAGCGACGGCGCGTACCGTCGCCGGCTGTCCCACCGAGTAGCCCAGCCGGAGGCCCGCCATGCCGTGCGCCTTCGAGAAGGTGCGCGCCACGAAGACGCCGGGGAACTCCTGCGTCAGGGGGATGGCCGTCTTCACGGCCGGGTCGTACACGTAGTCGATGTAGGCCTCGTCGATGAGGATCGCCGTATCCGGCGAGTCCTGCTTGACGCGGCGCACGAACTGCTCGACCGACGTGAGCTTGTGCGCCGTGGCGGTCGGGTTGTTCGGGTTGCAGAGGAACACCAGGCCGGCGCCGCTGGCGGCCTGCGCCATGGCATCCAGATCGAGCTTGAGTTCGCGGTCGACCGGAAGAGCCCTGATCTCGGCGCCGATACGGCGCGCGGCACCCTCGGGTGAACTATACGACGGCGACCCGGTCACCAGCGGCTTGGTCGGCGAGCAGAACGCCCGCACGGCGGCTTCGAGGATGGGGCCCGAGCCCGTGCCGATGATGACGTGGCCGGCGTCCACGCCGTAGCGCGTGGCGACGACCGTGCCGAAATCGCGCACGTAGTCGGGGGGATAGCCGCGCCCGACCCGCGACGAGATCGCCCGGTGCAGCGCGTCGATCGACGACTGCCCGGGACCGCGCGCGTTCTCGTTCGAGTCGATGTGGATCAGGCCGTCGTCGGGCGGCTGCAGCGCCTGCACGGCTGGGCCCTCGAACGCGAGGGCCTCGCGGCCGCGGCCGATGATGAGCGCAGTGGACAGGCCGGCGCCGCCCAGCCCGACGGTCCGAACGAAGTTGCGACGAGACAGTGACATGCAGGCCTCCTTCGATGCGACTGATTCACGACGGACGCTGGGCCGTCATTCCCGCCAGGCCGGCACGGGCCTGGATGTGGCGTAGTATACGCGCACCATCATCCTCCCGAGGGCCTTCATGCACACCATCCGACTTCTCACCGCCATCGGTCTGGCGGTCTCTGGGGCCGTCATCATGGCCCAGGAGCAGGCCGACCCGCGGACCCTGATTCCTCCCGCGACCCTCAACGCCATTGCCCAGCGCGTCTCGGGCGCCCAGGCGCACAACCACGTCCTGGAGATGTGCCCCTACGAGCGCAACCGGCCGGCGGAGGAATACCAGTCGGGCACCTATCGCGAAGCCGCGTACGCCGAGGCCAAGGCCAGGGAATACGGCTTCAGCGACGTGCACATCGATCGCTTCCCCCTCGGCGCCAGGCAGTGGGACGGCGAGATGGCCGAGCTGTGGGTGACCGCCCCGGGCCCGCCACAGCTCGTCACCCGGTACCGTGACGTGGCAACGACGCTCGCCACCGGCAGCCGGAGCGGCGACGTGACGGCGGAACTGGTCTACGTCGGGCGCGGAGACACAGCCGACGACTACGCGGGCAGGGACGTGAAGGGCAAGATCGTGCTCGCGTCGGGTC
>JADZBZ010000261.1 GCA_020851835.1 Acidobacteriota bacterium | reverse complement strand
TCTACCAGTACGCCACCTGCTTTGCGTCCACGGCGCGCCTGATGCTCGACATCCGCGGCGACGACTTGGCCGCGCGGCGCGCGGCGGTCGATCGCTATCTCGATCTGCTGAAGGCCGGCGGCAGCGATCACCCGATGCGGCTGCTCGAGCGAGCAGGCGTGGACCTGAGCGAACCGAGCAGCGTCCGGGCCGTCGTCGCGCAGCTCGATGGGCTGGTGACCCGGCTCGAAACCGAGCTCGGGTGACGACATTGGACGACGGGACTGAAGTCCCGTCGCTCCGGCCTCGGAATCCCTCCGACCCCGGACTCCCCCGAAATTCGGAATCTCCCGGAACCCGGAATCTCCCGGAACCCGGAATCTCCCGGGACCCGGAGCGACGGGACTTCAGTCCCGTCGAAATCAGTCGACATCAGCCCCGCCGAGATCACTCCGCGCGCAGCGCCGCCAGCGGATCCACCCGCATGGCCCGGCGGGCTGGCAGAAACGCCGCCAGAGCGGCCACGGCCAGCAGGAGGGCCGGCACGCCCAGGAACGTCCAGAGGTCGGCCGGGCGCACGCCGTAGAGTTGGCTCTCGAGGAGCGGGGCGAGCATCCACGCGGCGGCTATTCCCAGTCCGATGCCGGCCATCGCCAGGGCCGTGGCGTACCCGAGCATCAGGCGCAGGACCGCCCCCGGAGCCGCCCCCAGCGCCAGCCGCAAACCCATCTCACGCGTCCGCTCGCCGACCACCAGCGCCATGACGCCGTAGACGCCCACTGCCGCGAGCGTCAGGGCCAGCAGGCCGAACGCGCTGACCAGCAGGAGCAGGAAGCGGCGCGCCGACATCGACTCGGCGCGCACGTCGATCATCGTCCGGATGTCGTAGAGGGCCAGGGCGCCATCGAAGTCGTGCAGGTCGGCCCTGACGCGCTCGGCGAGGCTGGCCGGGTCGCCGCTGGTCCGGATGACCATGAACGGAGCCGAGGGCGGGCCCTGCAGATGGGTGGTGTACATCTCGGGCGCGGGCTCCTGTTCGAGTCCCGTGTGGCGCACGTTGCCGACGATGCCGACAATCGTGAGCCACGAGTTCTGCGACGGGTTGGGTCCGGTGCGGATGCGCCGGCCCAGAGGGTCCTCTCCCGGGAACAGCCGGTCGGCCATGGCCTCGTTGATCACCGTGACGCGCGGGCCGTTCGGTCCGTCCTCGTCGCTGAACCCTCGCCCTGCGCGCATGGGCATCTCCATGGCCGTGAAGTAGTCGCCGACCGCGCGCCGGATCTGCACCTCCGGCAGTTCCGCGTCGGGCCGCGGACGGCCTTCGACATCGATGGTGGTGGAGACCGACGTGCTGCCGAGCGGCAGCCGCGTGGTTCCGCCGGCGGCGACGACGCCGGGTACCGCGCGCAGCCGCTCCAGCAGCTCGCCGTAGTAGGCAAGGCGGGCTTCAGGCGTGGAGACGCGAGCCGGCAGCTCGATTTGCATGGTGAGGAGACCTTCCGGCCTGAAGCCCGGATCCACCGCCAGGAGGGAGGCGAAGCTGCGGAGTAGCAGGCCGGCCCCCACACTGAGCACCACCGCGAGGGCCACCTCGCTCACGATGAGGAAGCTTCGGGCCCGCCGTCCCGCGGTGGACGCCCCGGCTGCGCCGCGCCCTCCGTCGTGGAGCGCATCC
This sequence comes from Acidobacteriota bacterium, assembly GCA_020851835.1. Taxonomy (GTDB): domain Bacteria; phylum Acidobacteriota; class Vicinamibacteria; order Vicinamibacterales; family UBA2999; genus VFZN01. Next base: position 8,247 of record JADZBZ010000261.1, on the reverse strand, counting down.
CGGAGATCCGGGCGGGATGCCGTCCAGGCGGGGACGAGCCCGATGAGCACGCCGGCCGCGATCCCAATCGCCAACGTGACGCCCAGAACCGTCGCGTCCGGGCGGACTTCGGCCAGGCGTGGGAGCGAGGCCGGCGCCAGGGCCATCAGGCCCTGCACCCCCCATTGCACGAAGAGGAGTGCCACGCTCGCGCCCGCGAGCGAGAGGAGCACGCTCTCGGTGATCACCTGCCGCACGAGCCGTCCGCGGCTCGCCCCGAGGGCCGCGCGCACGGCCATCTCGCGCTGCCGGGTCACGCTCTGCGCGAGCGCCAGCCCCGCCACGTTGACACATGCCATCAGGAGCACGACGGTCACCCCGGCGAGCAGCACGAGCAGCGCCGGACGAATCGCGCCCACGGCCTGTTCGTGCAAGGGAATCACCGAGACGCCCCACGCGGTGTTGGAGCCGGGGTACGCTTGCGCCAGCTGGTCGGCCACCGTGGACAGCCGCACGCCGAGGGCCTCGGTCGAGGCGCCTGGGCGCAGCCGACCGACCACGGCCAGATAGTGGACGTTCCGGACGATCTGACCGCCTCGGTTCGCGAACGGATCGCGCTCGGCTACCCACGGCGTCCAGAGATCGACGCCGCTGCGGCTGGTGAACCCGTCGGGACCGAGCATCGTCGCGTAGGGGAAGGCGAAGTCCTCCGGCATCACGCCGATCACCGTCCGGACGGTGCCCCCAACCGTCAGCGTGCGCCCGACAATGTCCGGATCGCCGCCGAACCGGCGCTGCCAGAAGCCGTGGCTCATCACGAACACATCGGTGTCGTCCGGGGCGAAGGTGCGGCCCAGCCGCGGCTGGCGGCCCAGTACCTCGAAGATGCGGAGGCCCGCGTTGACCAGATGCACCTTCTCCGGCCCCTGGGCAGTCTGGAGCTGATCGTTGATGATGAACGACGTGAAGGCTTCCAGATCCGCCAGGTCCCGTGCGCCTTCACGGTAGTCGAGAAAATTGGCCGGCGACACGACGTTCTGGGGCCGCTGCTCTCGCGCGTTGCTGCTCCACACCATCACGAGCTGGCCGGGATCCCGGTATGGGAGGGGCTGAAGGAGCACGCCGTTCACCACCGTGAAGATGGCGCTGTTGGCGCCGATGCCCAACGCCAGGGCCAGAACAGCTAGCGCCGTGAAGAGCGGCCGCTTGAACGCCATGCCCAGCGCGTGGCCGACGTCGGAGCGTAGGGTGTCCCAGAACATGTAGATGTGCTCCAAGCGTGTAGATGGAAGGTACCGAGAAAAGGTTGTCAGCGGCGAGCTGCCCGGACTTGACTAACCGGGGAGGCTTGAGTATTCTTTCATCCGGATATACGGATGAATCAAGCCTCTGCGCCGATTCTGGATCACATGGCGGCTCTCGCAGACCCGATTCGGGTCCGTATGCTGCTGCCGCTCGAGCACCACGAGCTGACGGTTTCCGAACTGTGCGCGATCCTGCAGTTGCCGCAATCCACGGTGAGCCGCCATCTCAAGACCCTGGCCGACGATGGGTGGGTGGTGTCGCGCCGCGACGGGACGAGCCGTTTCTACGCCATGGCCGTGGACGAGCTCGACCTTGGGGCCCGACAGTTGTGGCCGGTGATCCGGGATCAGGTTGGTAGCGCGTCCGGCGCCGGCCAGGACGCGCGTCGCCTGCCGAGCGTGCTGCAGCGCCGTCGCGAGAAGTCGCGCGCGTTCTTTTCGTCGGCGGCGGGGCAGTGGGATCGACTGCGGTTGCAGCTGTTCGGCGGCCGCACGCACCTGATGGCTCTGCTCTCGCTCGTCGACGACCGCCTGATTGTCGGCGACCTGGGCTGCGGCACGGGCCAGATGAGCGAAGCGCTGGCGCCGCACGTGGCGCGCGTGATCGCCATCGATGGTTCGGCCGACATGCTGCGGGCGGCGCGCGCGCGCCTGGAAGGCTCGTCGAATGTCGAAGTGCGCGAAGGGGCGCTCGAGGCGCTGCCAATCGAGGATGGCCTGCTCGACGCGGTGCTGGTGTCGCTCGTCCTGCACCATCAGCCCGAGCCCGGCCGCGTCCTGGCCGAAGCCGCCCGTGTGCTCAGACCGGGCGGGCGCATCCTCGTCGTGGACATGCTGCCGCACGACCGGACGGAGTATCAGCAGCAGATGGGGCACGTCTGGCTCGGCTTTTCCGAGGACACGACGCGCCGGTACCTGATGGCTGCGGGTGTCTCGGCCGTGCGTCTCCAGGCGCTGCCGGCGGATCCGGATGCCGAGGGGCCGGCGTTGTTCGTAGCCACGGGACGAAAGGCGTGAGAAGAGGCAGAAGGCGCAATAGCGAAGAGGAGCATGCAATGTCGACAGCAGTGAAGGAAGTGCACGCGTTCGAGACGGCCCGCCAGGCGGGGCGCGAGCCGTTCAAAGTGAAGGACCTGACGCTGGCCGAGTTCGGCCGCAACGAAATTCGCCTGGCCGAGCACGAGATGCCGGGACTGATGGCCCTGCGCAAACAGTATGCGGGGAAGCGGCCGCTGGCGGGTGCGAAGATCATGGGCTCGCTGCACATGACGGTGCAGACGGCCGTCCTCATCGAGACGCTCGCCGATCTGGGCGCCGACGTGCGCTGGGTGAGCTGCAACATCTTCTCGACCCAGGATCACGCGGCGGCGGCCGTCGTCGTCGGGCGGCCGGAGACTGGCGGCACGGTGGACAATCCGAAGGGCACGCCCGTGTTCGCGTGGAAGGGTGAGACGCTCGAGGAGTACTGGTGGTGCACGGTCGAGGCGCTGCGCTGGCCCGACGAGAGCGGCCCGTCGCTCATCGTGGACGATGGCGGTGACGCGACATTGTTCGTGCACAAGGTGAAGCAGTTCGAATACGAAGGCGTCGTGCCGGCCTTCAAGCCCGAGAGCGACCCCGAAGAGTGGGGCGTCATCCTCGACGCGCTGCGCGCGCAGGTCAAGACGCGTCCGGGTGTGTGGACGCGGATTGCCGACGGCATCAAGGGCGTCAGCGAAGAGACCACCACCGGCGTGCACCGCCTGTATGAGATGACGGCCGCCAGCACCCTGCTCTTCCCGGCCATCAACGTCAACGACTCGGCCACCAAGAGCAAGTTCGACAACCTCTACGGCTGCCGGCATTCGCTCATCGACGGGCTCAACCGCGCCACCGACGTGATGCTGTCGGCCAAGGTCGCGGTGGTGTGCGGCTACGGCGACGTGGGCAAGGGCTGCGCCCAGGCGCTCAAGGGCCAGGGCTGCCGCGTGGTGGTCACCGAGATCGATCCCATCTGCGCCCTGCAGGCCGCGATGGAAGGCTACCAGGTGGCCACGCTCGAGGACCTGATCGGGACGGCCGACGTCTTCATCACGGCGACGGGCAACAAGAACATCATCACCGTCGACCACATGAAGCGCATGAAGGACAAGGCCATCATCGGGAACATCGGCCACTTCGACAACGAGATCGACATGGCCGGCCTGGCGAAGAGCGGCGCGACGCGCGTGACCGTGAAGCCCCAATACGACGAGTGGGTGTTCCCGGCCGACGGCCCGCGGCCCGAGCGGAGCATCCTGGTGCTGGCCGAAGGCCGCCTGCTGAATCTCGGCTGTGCGACCGGCCACCCGAGCTTCGTCATGTCGTCGTCGTTTACCAACCAGGTCGTGGCGCAGCTCGACCTGCACTTCAGCGCGACGGGCAAGGAGACGCTGTCGGGCACGGCGTACGACGCCAGGCGCGTCTACATCCTGCCGAAGAAACTGGACGAGATGGTCGCGCGGCTTCACCTCGACAAACTGGGTGTGAAACTGACGACGCTCTCGCCGGAGCAGGCCGACTACATTGGCGTGCCCGTGGACGGCCCGTTCAAGCCGGCGCACTACCGGTACTGAGCGCTGGCGGCGGCATCCTGCGGGCCACCGCAAGGACGAAAGGGGGCGGCGGGGATGCATCCCTGCCGCCCTTTTTTCCCGATCCGGGGCGCCTGCCCGGCGCCTGGGCGTCCGGGCGGGTAGAATGTGCGTCATGCGCCGCTTCCTGCCCGTCCTGCTCGCTCTTGTTCTGATCGTCCCCGCCGGGGCTGCGCGCCAGCCCGTGCGCGCCAGGCACGGCATGGTCGTGGCCATGGAGGCGCTCGCCGCCGACGTGGGCGTCGGGGTGCTGCAGAAGGGCGGCAACGCGGTGGACGCTGCCGTGGCGGTCGGCTTTGCCCTGGCCGTGACCCATCCCTTCGCGGGCAACCTCGGCGGCGGCGGGTACATGCTCATCCGCCTGGCCGACGGGCGCGCCACATTCATCGACTTCAGGGAGCGGGCGCCCGAGAAGGCGTCGCGCGACATGTACCTGGATGCCCAGGGGAACCTGACCCGCGACAGCATCGAGGGCTGGCGCTCGTCGGGCGTGCCGGGAACGGTGCGCGGCTTCGAGGTGGCCGTGAACAAGTACGGCCGGAAGACGTGGGCTGAGAACATGGCCCCGGCCATCGTCCTGGCCTCGAAGGGGTTTCCGCTCTCCTACGCGCTCGCCGAAGGCCTCAAGGGGTCGCGCAGCCTGGGCGGTGACCCCGAGTCCACCCGCATCTTCCAGAAGGGTGGCGCGTTCTACGAGATGGGCGAGACGCTCGTGCAGCCCGACCTGGCCGGCACGCTGACGCGCATCTCGGCCAACGGCGCGAACGAGTTCTACGAGGGTGAGACCGCGACGCGCCTGGCCGACGAGATGGCCAAGCACGGGGGACTGATTTCGCGGTCGGACCTCGCGAACTACCGAGCCATCGAGCGGACGCCGCTCCAGGGCACCTACAAGGGCTACACGGTGATCACCGCGCCTCCCTCCAGTTCCGGCGGCATCGCGCTGCTGGAGATGCTGGGCATCCTCGACGGCACGGGCTACGAGAAGGGCGGCCCCGGCTCCGCCTCGGTCATCCACTATCAGGCCGAGGCCATGCGCCGCGCGTATGCCGACCGCAACGAGTATGTGGGCGATCCCGATTTCGTCAAGGTCCCCATTGCCGGGCTCCTGGCCCCGGACTACCTGGCGAGGCTGCGCGGCACGATCGATCCGGAACGCGCGACGCCGAGCGCCGAGGTGCGCCCCGGGCGTCCCGCCGGGAGCGAGAGCCAGGAGACCACCCACTACTCGGTGGTCGACTCGGAGGGCAATGCCGTGGCGGTCACCTATACGCTCAACGGCGGGTACGGCAACGGCATCACCGTGCCCGGCCTCGGGTTTCTCCTGAACAACGAGATGGACGACTTCTCAGCGAAGCCCGGCTCGGCGAACATGTTCGGGCTGGTGCAGGGCGAGCGAAATGCCATCCAGCCGGGTAAGCGGCCCCTCTCATCGATGACGCCCACGATCCTCCTCAGGGACGGCAAGCTGTTCATGACCGCCGGTGCGCCCGGTGGCTCGCGGATCTCGACCGCCGTCATGCAGGTCATCCTCAACGTGGTCGACTTCGGCATGAACGTACAGGACGCCATCGACGCCCCGCGCGTGCACCATCAGTGGCAACCCGACCGGCTGTCTCTCGAGCGGGGCATCTCACCCGACACGGTGGCGATCCTGAAGGCGCGGGGCTACGAGGTGGACTACTCGCCGGGTGTCGTGCTCGCCCAGGTGGCCGCCATCGTCAGCGATGGGGGCTGGCTGCAGGGCGGGTCCGACGGGCGGTCGGCCGCCGGCAAGGCCGTCGGCTACTAGTTACTAGTCGCTCGTTCGGCGCCGGTGTCGCACATCTGCGATCAGGCGGCGCGTCTCCGTTCCTACGAGTTGACCGCCGCCTGCGCGCCTCCGGGCGTCGTTCACCCGCGTCAGGTGCCCACGCCGTAGTGGACGAGCACGCGCCGGACGGTCAGGCCCTGCACGAGAATTGAGAACACCACGACGGCGTAGGTGCAGGCGAGCAGGTAGTCGCGGGCCGGAAACGGCGGCAGCGACAGCACCATCGCCACCGAGATGCCCCCGCGCAGACCGCTCCACGTGAGAATGGGGACGAGGCCGCGGCGATAGCGCCCCGTGAGGCGCATGGCCGTGATGGGCACCGTGACCGAGACCAGGCGCGCCAGCAGGGCCACCGGCACGGCCAGCAGGCCGACCGCGATCGCCATCGGGCCGGCCGGCACCGCGAAGACCTCGATTCCCAGCAGCAGGAAGAGCACCGCGTTGAGGATTTCGTCGAGCATCTGCCAGAAGGCGTCCACGTGCTCGCGCGTCCGGTCGCTCATCGCGAGCTTCCGTCCGGGGTTGCCGATGAGCAGCCCGGCCAGCACCACGGCGATTGGGCCCGACACGTGAATCCAGAAGGACAGCGAGTACATGAACATCACGAGCGCGAGCGTGATGAGGAGCTCGAGCGAGTGCTCGTTCAGGCTCTTGAGGGCGTGGTAGCCAACCCACCCGAGGCCGAGTCCGAGAGCGGCGCCGCCGAGCACCTCGCGCAGGAAGAATCCGGAGAGCCCGGTGGCGCTCACCGTGATGGCGTCCAGCTCGCCGGGCCCGGACAGGTCCGCCGCCGACACCAGCCCGAAGAACACGACCACGGCGACGCCGTCGTTGAAGAGCGATTCGCCGGCGATTTGAGCTTCGAGCGTGCGCGGGGCCTTCAGTTCCTTGAGCAGGCCCATCACGGCAATGGGGTCGGTCGGCGAGATCAGGGCCCCGAACACCAGACAGATGACGAGCGGGACGTCGAGGCCCACCCAGCCGAATGCGACATAGGTGAGCGCGCCCACGGCGAGAGTCGAGATGACCACGCCGACAGTGGCGAGGATGCCCACCGTCCACTTGTTCTCGAGCAGGTCCGACAAGTCGATGTGGAGCGAGCCGGCGAAGAGCAGGAAGCACAGCATGCCGTGCATGAGGGCTTCGTTGAAATCGATCTCCCGCAGAAACCCGACGAGGACGGTTCGCAGGCCCCAGGCGGGCACCGCGATGTCGATGGCCACCAGGACGAGGGAACTGACCAACGCCACCGCCAGCGTGCCCGTGGTGGCGGGCAGCTTCAGGAACCGGTGGTTGATGTAGCCGGACAGGGCCGCGACCGCGATAAGGACCGATGCTGTGTCGAAGGCGTTCATGGCGCGCCCTGATGTTAGTCGCGGTCGGCGGCCGCCCGCGCGAGATCCGAGCCGCTCCGGGCCTGGATATGACGACCGTCATATGGGGCTCTCCGGGACCCATGACAGACTCTCTCGACTCGACTAGGCGAGGAAGTCCTCACCTCGACCAGGATGGTCGGCAACCCATGTCTTCTGGAGGCGTCGCGTGAATTGGTGGTCTGTGGTTTGGCGCCGCTGGGCACTGGCGGCAGGGGCGTTCCTGGTTGTGTGCGCGCCCGCGGTGGCCGACGCCCAGGATGCGCCGGGATACTTCCGGCAGAACTGCGCCAGTTGCCACACGATCGGCGGCGGGCGGCTGACAGGACCCGATCTGAAGGGTGTGACCGAGCGCCGCGATCACGCCTGGCTGCTCAGATACCTGCCAGACCCGAAGGCGCTCATCGACTCTGGCGATCCCATTGCGACGCAGCTCTTTCAGGAGGCCCGCGGCGTCATCATGCCATCGCCGCCGCTTCTCACCCCCGACATGACCGAGGCGCTGCTCGCGATGATCGAGGCGGAGTCCGCGCTCGAGAAATCGCAGTTCGTGGGTGTCCAGGTCAGCGACCGGCCCTTTACCGCGCAGGACGTCGCGCTCGGCCGGTCGATCGTGCGGGGCGAGACGGCCCAGGCCAGCGGCGGCCCGGCCTGCATTTCGTGCCACACGCTGGGTAGCGTCGGCGCCCTGGGCGGGGGTCGTGTCGGGCCGGATCTCTCCAAGGCCTACGAGCGGCTGCAGGGCCGCAAGGCGCTCGCGGTCTGGCTCTCGGCGCCCGCCACTCCCATGATGCAGTCGGTGTTCAAGAGCACGCCGCTTCAGCCCGAAGAAATCCTGCCGATCGTGGCGTATCTGGAGCACTCGGCCCAGGAGGGTGGCGAGGGCACGGCCGTGGGCATGGTGACGTTCGTGCTGCTCGGTCTTGGCGGCGCGGTGGTGGGGTTACTGGTGTTCGATGGCGCATGGCGCAACCGGTTCCGCGCCGTCCGTGGTCCGCTGGTCGAGGCGGCGGGCTTCGGACGCCGGCGTGCCGGTGGAGGCGACAAATGAAGAACGGGTCGATCACGTGGATCAAGGACGAGAACAAGGCCGGCTTGCGCAAGTGGGAGGAGTTCTACCGCAACCGCTGGCAGCACGACCGCATCGTCCGTAGCACCCACGGCGT
>JADZBZ010000260.1 GCA_020851835.1 Acidobacteriota bacterium | reverse complement strand
CCGCGCGGCGACGAGCGCTACTGTCGCGATTGCTGGGACAAGAGAATCGCGGTCGAGGAGATCGTCGCGCGCGAGTTCGTGATGAAGCGGTACATCCGCGCGCACAGCGCCGAGAAGTACCTCATCTACCACTCCACGCAAAAGCGGCCGGTCGGCCAGCTCATCGTCGTCGATGACGGGTACGATCTGTTCCTCACGATGACGCTCTATCCGAATTTCTCGTGGGACGAACCGGCCTATCACCTGGAGGGCGATCCCGAGGGCCGCACCTTTGCGGAACTGCTCGTGGACGTGGTGGCCACCGAGGTCATCGAGCCATGGGGCGGTGGCAAGTGGCACCTCGAAATGTTCCGATCCGTCGCGGCTGAGCCGGAGGACTGGAACGGCGAGATGTAAGTGTCTATAATTCCCCTCGGAGGAACTCACATGAATCGCCTGAGCCTGCGCGCGTTGGCCCCTCTCGCGGCGTTTGCCCTGACCCTCGCAGTGGCCGCGCCGGCGGCCGCCCAGAGAAAGCTCATCTCGCCCCAACGCGGCGAGGCCAACGTCGAAATCACCAAGCCCAACACCAAGGTCGTCAAGGGCGAGGTGATCACGGTCATCATGGTGAAGAACGTCTCACCGGCCCCGATTGCCTTGCTGAAAGTCGAAGAGAACTGGTACGACAAGGGAGGTAACCCGATCGGCGGCGACATTTTCCGTCATCTGAAGCCGTTCATGCCGGGAGAGGTCTTGAAGGTGGAGCTGAGGTCGCCGCGGCGCCCCGGCATGGACTCGAACCAGTACCAGTTCAGTCACGCCAACGGCACCATCAAGACCACGGTGGTGCCGAAGCTGGAGCTGCCGCCTACCAGCTAGTCCGTTCGACCAGACCATCGGCGAGTGTCGCCACGAGCGGCACTCGCCACGTATCCCCCCGCCAGGCTCGCACCACGAGCACCAGCCACAGCACGACCCCCGCCACCCACACCAGATTGCCAAGCGCCCGCACCACGGGGTAGGCCTGACTGGATACCACCAGGGCCACGGCGCTCGATGCGCCCAGCAGTGCCAGCAGCAGCGACACGCTGCCGAACAGCACGACGGCTTGCGCCGCGTGGAACCGGACCAGGCGGTCACGCCGTTCCAGGATCAGGACAGGATGCCGGTCACCCACCAGACGCTATAGGAGAGTACCGAAGCGAGCCGCGCGTCGATGCCGGTCGTGCTCGGTCCGGTCACGGCCGCCGCTCGGCCGGCAGCACCCGGATCACCGTCTCGCGCGCGACCCGCGGCTGATCGGCCAGCCGGGACACGGCCTCGACGCGCAGCACGTACAGACCCGGCGCGACGTCCTTCAGCGGAATGCGGGCCGCGAACCCGTAGCCTCCCGCCGACCCCTTCAACTCGGAGCTGTCCCGCTCCTCGCGCGTCTGGAACACGCTCTGGCCGCCCTCGGCCCTGAGCTGCGCCGAGATGTCCACCTTGTGGGGCTGCCCCCCGCTGTTGTCGTACGCCTCGGCAAACAGGGCGAGCTCGTCGTTCTGGGGAAACTCCCGGTAGCTCGACAGCGGCCCCGGCAGCAACTGCTGCAGCGGGTCCTTGGTTCGTGCAGTCGGCGCGATGGCGCTGGCCGCCGACGTCAGAGCCAGGCTGCTCATCACCAGCTTGCCGTCCGTGAAATCAGGGACCTCGAGGTCGTAGGACACCGAGCCGGCCTTGCGCGTGTTGGCCTCCCGGGCGCCGATACGCATCGTGTAGCGCCCGGGCGGCAAGTCGATTTGCGAGATGACGCGGAAGCCCAGCGCGCGGACGCGCGCCACGGTGTCGGCCTTCATGTTCAGATCGAGGGTGCTGCGGCCGCCGGAAAACGACTTGCCCTTCTGATCCACGGCCACCACGGCCATCTCCAGGTGGTTGCGGAAGGCGCCATCCTTCTCGGTCAGGGGCAGCGTGGCGCCCGCGATGAGCGTCGACACGACCACCGATCCGTTGGGCTGCGGCCCCTTGAACACCGCCGCGGTTGCCGCCATCGGCAGTTCCGGCAGGGGGAGCGGACTGCCCATGGCGTTGCTCAGCTCGATGGTCGGATCGTTGGGACCTGGCGGCTTCGGCTCCGCGGCGCGGCCGCGCGCGGCGACGTAGCCCTTGCGTGCCCGCACCTGGGCCTCGGGCCGCCCCGGCACTCGCACCTCGATCTTGCGGAAGCGGCCGTCGCGGCGGTCGTTGGTCGGGTAGTAGCCGAGCACGTAGTACGAGCTGTTGTCGTCCACGATGCGCTGGAAGGCCGAGGCGAAGTCGTTGCTGCTGACCACGGCGAACCCGCCGGTCTCGGCCGCCAGCACGCGCAGGCTGTCCTGGCCCAGCCGCGCCTCGTTCCACAACGAGCCCGGGTTGATGCCGAGCGACGGATCGTCGGGGAAGGCCTGCACCTCGATGCCTTCCTCCGAGAGCCCGCCGAGCCCGCGTGGATCCACGCCGTAGATGGACACGTTCGCGCGCGTCGCATCGGCCAGCAGGTCTCGCGTGGCGTTCATGATGGTGGTGGCGTCGCGGTTGTTGATCGGATCGGTGATGTCGTAGTCGATGCCCTCGCTGAACAGCACCAGCGCCTTGCGGCGTCCGCTGATCCCGCCGAGGTACTGCGCGAGCTTCCGCATCGAGTCGAGCGTGGATCGCGCCTGGTACCCGCGCTCCGCATCGTCGAGATCGTCGATGCGGTCGCCCTGCTGGCGCGTCTGACGTGTGCGCTGTTCCTGGTCGATGCGGTTCAGCGTCGAGGACCGGACCTTGCGGCCCATGAACTTGTCCACGGCCTCGAGCAGCAGCCGCTGATTCGTCGTGAATTCCTGCCCGGCGTCGGTCCGGCCGCTGGTGTGGACCACGGCGACCAGGTCGTTGGCGCCCACGTAGCGTTCGATGAACTGGCGGGCCGCCGCCCGGACCCGCGACGAGCGCTGGACGTTGGTGTGCAGATCGTCGAGCACCACCAGATACACTCGGCCGTTCAAACCGGCGAGATTGGTGGCAACGTCGGGCTCGATGGGCCGCGACGCGAAGAGCGGCCGCGGCGCCCGCTCCACCGGCAGGTTCACCACCGAGAAAACGGTCACCTGCTGGGGCTTGCCGTCCTCGAGCACCTGGAAGTCGTTCGCCGTCAACCCCGTGATGAAGCGCCCGCTCGCGTCGAGTACCCGGGCGTCGGCCTCGACGTAGTTGACCTCGGCCCGGAACGTCACGGGCGGCTGCTGCGCATCGGGCGCCGGTGGAGGCTGCTGGGCCGTCATCGGCCCCGCCGTCGCGGCCACCAACAGGGCCGCACCCCAGAGACGTGTACGGAGGCTCATCGGTCGGTCAGGCACCACGGCAGGCATGGCCCATTATAGGACGGTGATCCGACCGGGATGGCCGGCACCGGACAGCGGTCTGTACTGCCCAGGCAGTGCTGCTCCGCAGAATGCCGGGACCTGGCGTCGCGCTTCGGCCCGGCCCGGGCAGCGTCGTCGAGCACGGCAAGACTCTGACGCCGCGTCGGGCGTCAAACCTGAAGGGGAGGGCTATACTCCGAAGACCATGGCCGTAGACGTGAATGCCGTGCAGCGTGCGCTGAAGACCGAAGGCCTCGACGGCTGGCTGCTCTACGACTTCCAGGGCCAGAATCCCATTGCGGGCCGCGTCGCGGGGCTGTCGGGCACGACCGGCCATCTCGCCACGCGCCGCTGGTTCTACCTGATCCCCGCCACGGGCGAGCCGCGCGGCCTCGTGCACGCCATCGAGCGGCACAACCTCGATCACCTCCCGGGACCGAAGGCCGTGTACGCGGGCCGGCTGCAACTCGAATCCGGCTTGAAGAGCCTCATCAGCGGCCTGCCGCGCGTGGCCATGGAGTATTCGCCGTTAAACGCCATCCCGTACGTATCGCGCGTGGACGCCGGGACCGTGGAAATGGTGCGCGAGGCCGGGGCCGAGGTGGTGACCAGCGGCGACCTGGTGCAGCGCTTCGACGGTCTCTGGGATGAGGCGGCGATCGCAACCCACCTGGAGGCCGCCGAGAAGCTGCATCGCATCAAAGATCGCGCCTTCGAGACCGTGGCCTTGCGCGTCCGGGACGGCGTGCCGACCACGGAGTTCGACATCCAGCGGCTCATGGTGGGCTGGTTTGCCGACGAGGGCCTGGTCTCGGAATCGGCGCCCAATGTCTCGGCCCAGGAGAATGCGGGCAATCCGCACTACCTCCCCACCGCGGCCCGCCATCGCGCAATCGGGCGGGACGAGCTCGTGCTCATCGATCTGTGGGGCAAGTGCAATCGCGCCGGCGCGGTGTTTGCGGACATCACCTGGGTCGGATTCACGGGGACCGCCATCCCCGACCGCATGGCGCGGCCGTTTGCGGCGATCGTCGCGGCCCGTGACGCCGCGGTGAGCACCGTGCAGGACGCGGCCCGCGCAGGGCGGCCGGTTCGCGGTTTCGAACTGGACCGCGTGGCGCGCCAGGTCATCGAACAGGCGGGGTTCGGCGATGCGATCCTGCACCGCACCGGCCACAGCCTGGGCGAACAGGTTCACGGCAACGGTGCACACCTCGACGATTTCGAGACACACGACGAGCGCCGGCTCATGGCCGGCAGCGGTTTCACGGTCGAGCCGGGCGTGTATTTCGAGGAGTTCGGCGTGCGGACGGAAATCAACGTCGTATGGGGCGCCGCCGGCCCCAACGTGACCGGGCCGCGCCAGACAAGTATCATTCCGTTAGTGTAGGTGGAGGAATTCAATGTCGAGTCGCAAAACCACGCTGTTCTACGCGCTGCTCCTGGCGGTGGCCTCTGCGGCCGTTGGCCTGGTCGTCGCCTCCCGCCTCGATCTGTCGCCGGCGTCGTCGGCGCAGACAATGGCGGCCCCGCCGATGAACAGCGCACCGCTGAGCGGGCCGGTCGATGCCGGAACCTTCCGGACCATCGCCAAGGCCGTCTCTCCGGCCGTGGTCAACATCAGGTCCACATCGAAGCAGCGCGCCCAGGAGATGACCGAGTTCTTCGGCGGCGGGGATGACCTGCTCGAGCGCTTCTTCGGCGGCGGCGGCCGCGGTCAGAATCAGCCTCCGCGCGAGCAGGAAGCACAGGCCGCCGGCACCGGCTTCGTCATCAGCAAGGACGGGTTCATCCTCACCAACAATCACGTCGTCGACAACGCGACGAAGATCGAAGTGTCGCTCTACGGCGAGGATTCGGACATCTATTACGAGGCCAAAATCATCGGCCACGATCCGCTGAGCGACAGCGCCCTCATCAAGCTGGTCGACACCCCGAGAACGCCGCTCACCGAGGTCAAGTTCGGCGACTCGGCGCAGATGGAACCGGGTGACTGGGTCATGGCCATCGGCAACCCGTTCGGGCTGGCGCACACCGTCAGCGTTGGCGTCATCAGCGCGACGGAACGGCCCTTCCCCATGACCGACGGCCGCTCCCAGGATGTGCTGCAGACCGATGCGGCCATCAACCCCGGCAACTCCGGCGGTCCCCTGCTCAACGTGCGCGGAGAGGTGGTGGGCATCAACACGGCTATCTACACCGACGCCCGGCAGCAGGGCAACATCGGCATCGGGTTCGCGATTCCCATCAACATGGTGCGCGAGCTGCTGCCGCAACTGCGGCAGGGTAAAGTGACGCGCGGCGTAATCGGCGTGCAGGTCCTGCCCGTGCCGGCCGATGCGCTCTCGGAGTTCGGCCTCAAGGAGCGCCGGGGTGCCCTGGTCGCAGTCGTGAGCCCCGATGGTCCGGCCCAGAAGGCCGGCCTCGAGCCCGGTGACGTTATTGTCGAGTTCAACGGTAAGGGCGTGCGCAACCGTGACGACCTCGTGTCCTTCGTGGTCGGCACCAAGCCTGGCACCACGGTGCCCGTCAAGGTGCTGCGCGACAAGAAGGAGCGCGTACTGAATCTCACGATCGACGAGCTCAACCTCGAATCAGAGACAGCGCGCACCGCGCGCGGCGGCCCCAGAGAGGAACCCGAGGAGCAGGCGTCCACCGGCTTCGGTCTCACGATGGGCCCGCTGACGGCGGACATCGCACGTCGGCTGCAGGTGCCGGCCGATGCCTCGGGCGTGCTAATTACCGGAGTGGAGCAGGGCAGCCCGGCATTTCGGGCGGGCCTGCTGCGCGGTGACGTCATTCTCCAGGTGAATCGCCAGACGGTGACCGCCCCGGCCGAGGCGGGTCGTCTCCTCAGCCAGGTGCCGGACGGTTCCACCGCCTTCTTCCTGATCCTCCGCAACGGACAGGAAACCTTCGTCACCGTGCGGAAGCGCTAGCCTGCACCGAGCCAAGGGTGGGGTAGTCTGAAGGGCGGGTCCAGTGACCCGCCCTTGCTCTGTATGGCCCTCGAACGAGAGATTAAACTGCGCTTCGACTCCGCCGACGACGCGCGCGCGCGGGTGACCGCTCTGGGGGCCACGCCGCTGCGCGGGCGCCGTCTCCAGGAAGACGCCTTGCTCGACACGGCCGATGACGCGCTCGGCCACCGGCGCTCGGCGCTGCGCATCCGCAGCGAACCGGGCAAGAGCCTGCTCACCTACAAGGGACCGCCGCAGGCGGGGCCGATGAAGTTGCGTGAGGAACTGGAAACTCCGGTCGGCGATGGCACGGTGCTGCTGACCATCCTCGAAGCGCTGGGACTCCGCATCCGCTTCCGCTATGAGAAATACCGCGAGGAGTTCGCGTCGGGCGATCTGGTCATCGCCATCGATGAAACGCCGGTGGGCGTCTTCGTGGAGCTCGAAGGCAGCGAGACGCCCATCCACGACACCGCACGGCTGCTGGGGTTCTCGCCCGCCGACTACATCACCGACTCCTATCGCACGCTCTTCCTGGCCTACCGCGATCCGCAGGGCGGCGCCGACATGGTCTTTGCGGACCCGCCCGATTCATGAACTCCATCGGACGCTGGCCGGCTCTGGTTCTGGCCGCAGGGTACGGCACCAGACTACGGCCGCTGTCGGACGTGCGGGCGAAGGCGGCCCTGCCCGTCGCCGGGCGGCCGCTCATCGTCCGAATCCTCGAGCAGTTGGCGGCTGCGGGCGTGACCCGGGTCGTGGTCAACCTGCACCACCGGGCCGAGACCATCACGCGCATCGTCGGCGACGGCGCGCACCTGGGCGTGGACGTGCGCTACTCCTGGGAACCGGCGCCGCTTGGCTCCGGCGGTGGGCCGGCACGGGCCCTGCCATTGCTGGCCGCGGACCGGTTCTTCGTCGTCAATGCGGATACGCTGGCCGACGTGCCGCTTGGTGAGCTGGCGGCGGCACACGTCGCGGCCGAGGCGTCGGCCACCTTGGCCAGTGCGCCGGCCGACCTGGCCCGCTACAACGCGCTGCTGGCCGACGCGGAAGGGCGGGTGTCGGGTGTGGCCATCCGCGGGACACCGGACGCCGATCTGCCTGCGGGCCGGCACCCCTGGCACTTCATCGGCGTCCAGGCCGTGAACGCAGCGGCGCTAGCGGCGGTCGACCCCATGCACCCGTCCGAATCGATTCAGCAGATCTATCCTGCCCTGTGGTCGGCGCAGCCCGGGTCGGTGCGCGTGTTCCCTGCCTCCGGGGACTTCTTCGACATCGGCACGCCGCGCGATTATTACGACACGGTGTGTCGTGTCGCCGCCCGGGAGGGCCGTCCGCTGGACCGCGGCCGCGCGTGTACGGTGGCCGCGTCAGCGCGGGTCGATACGTCCGTCCTCTGGGACGGGGTGACCGTGGGAGAAGGGGCGCGCCTCACGCGATGCGTCGTTGCCGACGGGGTGGCGGTTCCGGCGGGAGTCAGCTACGATCGGACCGTGTTGACACGCGGCGCGGCGGTTCCCTTCTGAGACGTCGCCGCCCGTGGACGACCGTCTGACACGCTACCTCGAGCAGCACGGACTAATCGCCCGCGTGCAGCAGGTGGTCCCGCTCACCGGCGATGCGTCGGACCGCAAGTACTTCAGGGTGCTGTTCAAGGACGGCCCGCCCGTCGTCCTCGCCTTGCACGCCGGGCCGATCGACGTCGACGTGATGGCCTTTGTCGCCGTGGCCCGGCTGCTGGCGGAGGTCCCGCTGCCGGTGCCGGCCATCCTTCACCACTCGAACCAGCTCGGGGTACTGGGCCTCGAGGATCTGGGCGACGTGACGCTCCAGGCGCACCTGGGTGCCGCCTCGCGGGCCGAGCACGCCGCGCTGTACCGGCAGGCGGTGGGGTTCATCGCCACGCTGCAGCAGCGCGGAGCCGAGCTGGCGTCGGACGCCTACCCGCCTTACCGGGTGGCGTTCGATGTGGAGAAGCTCGGCTGGGAACTCGAGTTCTTCGTCAAACACTACGTCATGGCGTATCGCGGCGCGAATCTCTCGCCGGCTGCCCGCGACGGGTTTCGGCGCGAGTGGGCGGGGATCGTCGACGAGTTGGCGAGCGAGCCTCGCGTGCTCTGCCACCGCGACTTTCATAGCCGCAACCTGATGCTGCACGACGGGTCGCTGTACATCATCGATTTCCAGGACGCACGGATGGGGCCGGAGACCTACGATCTCGCCTCGCTTCTGCGCGACTCGTACGTGGACCTGACGCCATCACAGGTGGACGAGCTGCTGGCCTATTTTCTGGCCCTCACGCGCAGCCAGCCAGGAGCCGGCCATGTCGAGGCGGCGGAGTTCCGCCGGCGTTTCGACTTGATGACGCTCCAGCGCAACCTGAAGGCCCTTGGCACCTTCGGCTACCAGACGACCGCACGCGGCAACACCGTGTACATCCAGTACATCCCGCGCACACTCAGCTACGTGAAGGCCAACCTCGGGCGCTACGCGCGATTCGGGCGGCTGCAGGACCTGCTGGCCGACGCCGTGCCCGAGCTACGCTAGACTTGAGCTTTGACCCCGCGCTTCGGCATCTCCACCCATCTGTTCCACGGGCAGCCCCTCGGACGGGAGCACCTGGTCGAGGTGGCGGCGCATGGATTCGACGCCGTCGAGGTGTACGCCACGCGCACGCACTTCGACTACCACGATCCCGCCGCGGTGGTGTCGCTGGCCGAATGGCTCGACGACACGCGGCTGGCGCTGCATTCGGTGCATGCCCCGACGACCACCAGCTACCAGCACGGCCAGTGGGGTGACACGCTGTCGATTGCGGATGTCGACGAGGCGCGGCGGCAGAGGGCTGTGGCCGAGGCGGTCACGGCTCTGGGCGTGGCCTCGATGCTGCCGTTCGGGCTCCTCGTCGTGCATCTGGGCGTACCGTCCGAGGCAGCGGGCTCGAACAGCCGTGCGGCCGTCGCGCGGAGCCTCGAGGAAATCGGCGACGCCGCGGCGGGCGTGGGCGTGGCCCTCGCCCTCGAGCTCATTCCGAACGCGCTCTCCAGCGCCGAGCGGCTCGTGCGCTGGCTCGAGGACGACCTGGAACTCGACCACGCGGGCATCTGCCTGGACGTCGGCCACGCGAACCTGGCCGGCGACGTGATGGAGGCCGTAGAGACCTGTTCGGGCCACATCCTGACGACGCACCTTCACGACAACGGTGGCCGGCGGGACGATCACCTGGTGCCCGGCCAGGGGCGCATCGATTGGAACGGCGTGCTGATGGCGTTCCAGAAGGTCGGCTACGACGGCGCCTGGATGTTCGAGTTGGCGCCCGCGACCGATCCGCCAGCGGTACTGAGGGAGGCCGCGCGCGCGCGGGAGTCGTTCGAACGGCTCCTCAGGATGGACCCCTAGAGACGACCGAGCGGAGGCGCGACCACCCATGGCGAATCACGTGTATATCGATCACATTGGCGAGCACGTCGGCGAGACGGTCACGATCAAGGGGTGGCTGGCCAACCGGCGGTCGAGCGGCAAGATCCACTTCCTGTTGGTCCGGGACGGCACGGGCTTCCTGCAGGTGGTGATGGGCCGCAACGACGTGGGCGACGAAACCTTCACGCGTGCAGATCACCTGGGTCAGGAAAGCGCCATCATCGTCACCGGGCAGGTGCGCGCCGACCAGCGCGCACGGGGTGGCTACGAGCTGGTGGCCAGCGGCCTCGAGGTGGTCGCGGCCGCGCACGACTTCCCCATCACGCCCAAGGAGCACGGCGTCGATTACCTGATGGACCGGCGGCACCTGTGGATCCGGGCGGAACGCCAGACCGCGATTCTCCGGGTCCGTCACGAGGTGATCAACGCCATTCGCGATTTCCTCAACGGCGAGGGGTTCACGCTCGCCGACACGCCCATCTTCACGCCGGCGGCGTGCGAAGGCACCACGACGCTGTTCCCGGTGCAGTACTTCGACGACAACACGGCCTACCTGACGCAGAGCGGACAGCTCTACAACGAGGCCAACGCCATGGCGCTCGGCAAGGTCTACTGCTTCGGCCCCACGTTTCGGGCCGAGAAGAGCAAGACGCGGCGGCACCTGACCGAGTTCTGGATGGTCGAACCCGAGATGGCGTACGCCGACCTGGACGACGTCATCGGACTGGCCGAGCGGCTCGTGTGTTCGGTGGTGGGCCGTGTGCTCGACCGGCGCGAGAAGGAGCTGAAGGTCCTCGAGCGCGACACGTCGACGCTGGCATCGGTCCAGTCGCCCTTTCCGCGCCTCCACTACGACGAGGCGGCGAAGATTCTCCTGGAGAGAGGTCTCCCCTTCCAGGTGGGCGGCGATCTGGGAGGCACCGACGAAACCGTCCTCTCCGAGCGGTACGACCGGCCCGTGTGTGTCACCCATTACCCGGCGGCGGTAAAGGCATTTTATATGAAGCCCGACCCGAACCAGCCGGACCGCGCGTTGTGCGTGGACGTGCTCGCGCCGGAAGGCTACGGCGAGATCATCGGCGGCGGCCAGCGCGTGGACGACTACGACCTGCTGGTCGCGCGCATCAAGGAGCATGGTCTGCCGATGGAGGCCTTCGAGTGGTACCTCGACCTCCGCCGGTACGGCTCGGTGCCGCACGGAGGCTTCGGCATGGGCGTGGAACGGTGCGTCAGCTGGCTGTGCGGCCTCGAGCACGTGCGGGAGACCATTCCCTACCCGCGCATGCTCTACCGGTTGTATCCGTGATGCCGGGATCGCGACGGCTGTCGTCTAGACCCGGATGCTAAGGCTGAAAGGTGTTCACGTAGTGAAGATTGGGGTCGTTTCTCTCGGCTGTCCCAAGAATCTCGTCGACTCCGAAGTCATGCTCGGGTTGGCGGAGGAGGCCGGGCATGAGATCACCTCCGACGCTACCGGCGCCGAGGTGCTCGTGGTCAACACCTGTGCGTTCATCGATCGCGCCAAGCAGGAGTCGATCGACACCATCCTGGAGATGGCCGAACTGAAGAAGCAGGCGAAGGGACGGCGACTGATCGTCACCGGGTGCCTCGCCGAACGGTATCGGGAGGACTTGCGTCGGGAAATTCCCGAGATCGATGCCGTGTTGGGCACAGGAGAGGTCACGGGGCTGGTGCGGGCGCTGATCGCTCTTCAGGGAGGTCGGCCAGAGGCCCCCTCGACCTCTCCGGGCACGGCGTCGGTGCCACTCCCCTTCTATCGCCGGGACCCGGTCGGGACGCGTCGGTCGCCGGGTTCCGGCCCCGCCCCTCCGGCCCCCGCGGCAGGGCCGCCGGCCTCGGACTCGCCCGTCTTCGGCGTCGACCTGCCGACCTACCTCTACGATGCGGACACACCGCGCCGTCGGACCACACCCCGGCACTATGCCTACGTGAAGATCGCCGAAGGCTGCGACTACAAGTGCGCCTTCTGCATCATTCCGAAAATGCGCGGCCACTACCGCAGCCGACCGATTGAGTCGGTGGTCAGCGAAGCCCGTCGGCTCGCGGCCGACGGCGTAAAGGAGTTGTTGCTGATCTCGCAGGACACGACCTTCTACGGCATCGATCGCGGTCAGCGTGGCGCCCTGGCGGTTCTGCTCCGCGCGCTCGACAAGGTGGACGGTCTCGAGTGGATTCGCCTCCTGTACCTCTACCCGACGACGATCACAGACGAGGTCATCGAGGCCATCGCCACCCTGGACAAGGTGTGCAAGTACATCGACCTGCCGCTGCAGCACGCCTCGGATCCCGTGCTGAAGCGCATGAAGCGGCCGGGCACGCGGGCGTCGTACGAACGGCTCCTCGCCAGGATCCGGGCCCGCATCCCCCTCGTCACGTTGAGAACGACCTTCATCACCGGCTTTCCCGGCGAAACCGACGCCGACATGGAAACGCTCGAACGCTTCATCGCCGACATGGGCTTCGACCACCTGGGCGTCTTCACGTACTCGCACGAAGAAGGGACCACGGCCTTCGCGCTCCCCGACGATGTGCCCGACGAGGTCAAACTCGCGCGCCAGTCGCGGCTGATGGCGACGCAGCGGGCGCTGGTCGGGATCCGCCAGAGGACCCGGGTCGGCACCCGCGTCCGGCTGATGGTGGACGGCCCCTCGCCGGAACACG
Organism: Acidobacteriota bacterium; assembly: GCA_020851835.1. Taxonomy (GTDB): domain Bacteria; phylum Acidobacteriota; class Vicinamibacteria; order Vicinamibacterales; family UBA2999; genus VFZN01. Next base: position 6,492 of record JADZBZ010000260.1, on the reverse strand, counting down.
AATGGGTATGGCGCGGGCGTCTGTCCGGGCAGGCCCCCGACATCGACCCCGTTGTGTATCTGACCGATGCGGACCCCTCCGTACTGGCCCCCGGTCGCCTGCTGGACGCCGAGATCGTGGGGGCCGAAGAGTACGACCTGGTGGCGCGGCCACTGCCCTGAAAGGGGGAAAACCCCTGTGATATGATCAGCAGTCGGTTCTGAGTCTGGGTAACCAGAGTGGGCCTGTTGCCCACTCTTTGTGTTTAGGGGGCCCCTTTTTGGACCCGGTCGAGCGTGTCCGAAAAGCCGCGACCCGGGTGGCGGCCAGTTACGGGCTGGACATCTTCGACGTCGAGTTGCGCCGGGAGCGAGGCCAGCGGATCCTCCGGGTCGTGCTGGATCGGCCGGGGCCGAACCTCACGGCCGAAGACAGTGTCAGCCTGGAAGACTGTGCACGGGTCAGCGAGGATCTGAGCGCCGTCCTCGACGTCGAGGGCCTGGTGCCGGCCGATCGCTACACCCTGGAAGTGTCGTCGCCGGGTCTGGACCGCCCGCTGCGAAGCGCGGGCGACTATCAGCGGTTTGCTGGCCGCAAGGCCAAGATCGTGGTGTCCGAACCGGTGGCCCGCCAGACCGCGTTCTCCGGCCGGTTGCTGGGCCTGGACGGCGACGATGTGGTGTTTGAATCGGAAGGGGGCAGGCAGGTTCGATTGCCGCTGAGGCTGATCGCCCGTGCCCGTCTCGACGTGGAGTTCTGACCCGACCATGAGCACGAATCCGCTGCTGCAGACCATCGAGGCTCTCGCCAAGGAAAAAGGCATCGAGCCCGACGTTGTCATCCAGGCGATGGAAGAGGCCGTGCTGACCGCGTCGCGCAAGTTCTACAAGACCGGCGAAGACCTCAAGGCGAAGTTCAACCCGGAGAACGGGCAGGTCGAACTCTTCGCCGTCAAGACCATCGTCGAGGAGGTGACCGATCCGGATCTCGAGATCTCCGTGGCGGAGGCCAGGGACATCTACGGAGAGGACGCCGAGGTCGAGGCCGGGTACCAGATCGAGTTCCCGAAGCGGACCGACGTGCTGGGCCGAATTGCCGCGCAGACCGCCAAGCAGGTGATCTTCCAGAAGGTCCGCGAAGCGGAGCGGGAAAACGTCTTCGCCGAGTACAACCAGCGCGTGGGCGAGGTCGTCAACGGGCTGGTCAAGCGCTTCGAGCAGGGCGACATCATCGTCGAGGTCGGCCGCATCGAGGCGGTGCTCCCGCGCAAGGAGCAGTCGAGGGCCGAGAGCTACGCGCAGGGCGACCGCCTGCGGGCGGTGATCCGCGCCGTCGGTACGGGCGCCAAGGGCCCCCAGATCGTGTTGTCGCGCACGGATCCGGCGCTGCTCATCAAGCTCTTCGAACAGGAGGTGCCGGAGATCTACGATGGCACGGTGATGATCCGCGGCGCCGTCCGCGAGGCGGGCGACCGCGCCAAGGTGGCGGTCTACTCGCGCGAGCGCGACGTGGACCCGGTGGGCGCCTGCGTCGGCATGAAAGGCACGCGCGTCCAGGCCATCATCCGCGAACTGCGCGGCGAGAAGATCGACATCGTCGACTACTCGGACGATCCGGTGCAGTTCGTCATGAACGCGCTCAGCCCGGCCAAGGTGCAGCGCGTCACGATTGTGGACGACAAGGACCGGGTCATGGAGGTCGTAGTCGAAGACAGGCAGTTGTCGCTGGCGATTGGCAAGAAGGGCCAGAACGTCCGGCTGGCGGCCAAGCTGACCGGCTGGCGCATCGATATCAAGAGCGAGGAAGAAAGGCGCAAGGAAGTCGAAGCGGAGTTCGGGGCCATGGAGGCCGCGGCGGCCGAGGGCGGAGAGGCACAGCCGGAGATAGAGGCCTCGATCGATGAGTCCGCCGCCGAGACGCCTGCGGTCGGGCCGGTCGAGGCCGCAGAGCCGGCCGAATCGCCCGCGCCGGTGTCGCCCGAGCCGGTGGCGCCTGAGGCCCCGGCCGACGAGCCCACCTCGGCGACCGATAAGCCGGATTCGACTACGTAACCGCGTCGACCCGCTTGCGCCTGACCTGAAGTCCGTAGCCGAGAGCACACACACCGAATGGCCACTGTCCGGATCTACAAAGTCGCCGAACTTCTGAACATGTCCAGCCACGACGTGATGGACCTGCTGAAGAAGAACCACGGCATCGAGCTGAAGAGCGCGTCGAGCACGCTCGAGGAGATCGTGGCGCGTCAGTTCGTGGAGCGCCAGGCCAAGCAGCGTGGCGTCGAACTCCCGAAGGGCGACATGTTCTCGGACCAGGCCGTGAAGGCCGCCAGGGCACGCGGCTCTTCGCGCAAGGGCGGCGCTGCCCCCGAGCCGGCGAAGCCGGCCGCGCCGGCGCTGGGCCCGCCACGGCTGGTGAAGAAGCCGACGCTGGTGAAGCCAGTGGTCGAAGCGGCTTCCGAGACCGAGGAGGCCGCGCACGCGGAGGCGTTCGAGGCCGCGCCCGTCGAGAGCGAGCCGGCAGCCGAGATGGTGGCGGCCACCGAAGCCGTGGAGACAGCCCCGCCGGCGCCGCCCGCGGTCGTCGAACCCGAGCCCGAAGCCGCCCCCGGCGTCACCGAGGGGCCGGCCGTGGCCACGGAGGCCGCCGCTCCCGAGCCTCCGGCGGCTCTCGACGTGCCGGTCGTATCGCCTCCACGGGCACGGCCGGCGGGGCGCTTCGTGCCGCCCAGTATCCGCCTTCGAGTCGAGGAACCGGGCCAGGCCCCGCCAACGGCGCCGCCCCTGGTGCCCCGGCGCGTCCTGCCACCGCAGCCGCCGCCTCGGCCGGCCACCCCGCGGCCGGCGCCACCGGCGCAGACCGCGCGCCCTGCCGGCGGCCGTCCGCCGTATCCCGGCGGGCGGCCGGCCGGAGGCACGACGCCGTCCATGCTCGGGGGCCCTCGTCCCCTGCCCTCCCAACCAGTCCGGCCCGGGCAGATTCCCGGCCGACCCGGCATGCCGGGCCGGCCGCCTTACGGCCACAGCCACCGCCCCCGCCCGTCGGGACGGCCGCGAGCGTCTCAGCGCCGGGACGCCTTGCAGCGCATGCCGGCAGCAGCCGCGCCGGTCGAGCCGCCGCCGATTTCGCGCACCATCACGCTCGCCGAGGGCATGACGGTGAAGGATCTGGCCGACAGGCTCGACGTTCGCGCGAAGGAAGTGCTCAAGGCGCTGCTCGATCGGCGCATGATGATGACCATCAACTCGGTCGTCGACATGGGCACCGCACGGGAGGTGGCGCGCGGCTTCGGTGCGCAGATCGAGACGCGCACCTACGAAGAGGAACTCATCGAAACCGAGTCGGAGGCCGTCGACCCGAGCGACCTGGTCCCTCGCGCGCCCGTGGTCACCGTCATGGGCCACGTCGATCACGGCAAGACCACGCTACTCGACTCCATCCGGGCGACCCGCGTCGCCGAGCGCGAGGCCGGCGGCATCACGCAGCACATCGGCGCCTATCTGGTGGGCGGCGTCGGCGAGAAACGCGACAAGCAGATCGTCTTCCTCGACACGCCAGGCCATGCGGCGTTCACGCTCATGCGCGGGCGCGGCGCCAAGGTCACCGACGTCGTCATCCTGGTCGTGGCGGCCGATGACGGCGTGATGCCCCAGACCAAGGAAGCCATCGACCATGCCAGGGCGGCCGGCGTGCCGATCATCGTGGCGGTGAACAAGATCGATAAGCCGGGCGCCAACCCCGAGGTGCCCAAGCGGCAACTCGCCGATCTGGGCCTCATGCCAGAGGACTGGGGCGGCGATACAGTGTTCGTCGAGGTGTCGGCCAAGCAGAAGCAGAATCTCGACGCTCTGCTCGACATGATTCTGCTCGTGACCGACATCGGCGAGCACAAGGCCAACCCGAAGCGGGCCGCGCTCGGCACCGTGCTCGAAACCAAGCTCGACCGGGGCCGGGGGCCCGTGGCAACCGTACTCGTGCAGGACGGCACGCTGCGGGTTGGCGACAACGTCATCGCCGGTCCGGTCGTCGGGCGCGTGCGCGCGATCATCGACGATCGGGGTCGCACGCTCAAGCTGGCTGGCCCCTCGACGCCGGTTGAGCTGCTGGGGCTCGAGGCCCTGCCCTCGCCTGGCGATTCCTTCCAGGCCGTGACCGACCCGGCCAAGGCGCGGCAGATCGCGACCTTCCGCCAGGCGCAGGTCAAGGAACGGGTTCTCGGTGCCAAGGGCAGCCGCCTCACGCTCGAATCGCTGCAGCAGCAGATGAACGAGGGTGGGATGAAGGACCTGCCCCTGATCATCAAGGCCGACGTACAGGGCTCGGCCGAGGTGCTCGCCGACTCCCTGGCCAAGCTGTCCGACGCCCGCACCAAGGTGAAGATCATTCACTCCGCGGTAGGTGCCATCAACGAGTCGGATGTGCTGCTGGCCGCGGCGTCCAATGCCATCATCATCGGCTTCAACGTCCGTCCCGACCGCAACGCGGCCGAAGTGGCCGAACGCGAGAAGGTGGACATCCGCAGCCACTCGGTCATCTACAAGGTGACTGAGGAGATTCAGAAGGCCATCGCGGGCCTGCTGGAGCCGACCATCAAGGAGGTACGGCTCGGCGGCGCGACCGTCCGCGACACCTTCAAGGTGCCCAAGGTCGGGACCGTGGCCGGCTGCATCGTCAACGACGGCCGGATCACGCGCCAGGGAGAGGCGCAGGCCCGCCTGCTCCGCGACAACGTCGTGGTCTGGGAAGGCCGCCTCGCCTCGCTCAAGCGCTTCAAGGACGATGTCTCCGAGGTCAAGGCGGGCATCGAGTGCGGCATCGGCCTGCAGAACTTCAACGACGTCAAGGTCGGCGACGTCATCGAAGTGTTCCAGTTGGAGCGGGTGGCGGCGAGCGCCTAGACCCTGGACGCCTGATGACGTGTGTCAGTGGACCCATGGCCCTTTCCCACCGCGTCGAACGCATCGCCGAGCAGATTCGCGAAGAGCTCGGCCAAATGCTGGCCACCGAGGTGCGCGATCCGGGGGTGGGACTGGTCACCATCACGCGCGTCAAGCTCACGGCCGATCTGTCGATGGCGCGGATGTACTGGACGGTGATGTCGGAGGGCAAGGAGCGCGCCGACACCGCGAAGGCGCTGGCACGGACGGCGCCATTTCTACGCCACCTGCTCAGCCAGCGCCTCACGCTGCGCCGCGTGCCGGAGATCATTTTTCAGTACGACGAGTCGGTGGCGGCCCAGGATCGCATCGAGCGCATCATCCAGGACCTGCACGCCGAGCGCGAAGCGCATCCGGAACTGAACGCGCTGGTCGATGCACCGTCCGACCTGCCGCCAGACGCCCGGGAAGGCGTGGCGCCCGACGCGGAGAAGGATGAGCCCCCACAGTAACCCCCCGGCCGACCTACTGGCGGCGATCGCCCGCGGCCGCCGCTTCTTCGTCTCGTCGCATCAACGGCCCGACGGCGACGCCATCGGCTCGGCCGTCGCGATGGCCTTGGCCCTCGAGACGCTGGGCAAGGAGGCGACCGTCGTGATGGACGCCGTGCCGCCGGCATTCCTGCGGCCCTTTCCGCGCGTCGCCGACATCCGGGTGACGACCGCCGTCCATGACACCGCCGACGCGAGCCTCGTGATGGAGTGCAGCTCGCTCGAACGAACGGGCGTGTCGGGGCTGGATCGCTCGCCCGTCGTGAACATCGACCATCATCCGGGCAATGCGGGCTACGGCACGATCAACTGGATCGACCAGGGGGCGGCCGCGTGCGGAGAGATGGTGTTCACCCTGATCGACACCCTCGGCGTGAGCCTCACCCCAGACATCGCCACCCACCTCTACCTGGCGATCCTGACCGACACCGGATCCTTCCGCTTCTCGCACCTCACGCCGCGCACCTATGCGCTCGCCGGGCGCGCCGTCGCGGCCGGCGCCGACCCGCTGTGGATCGCCCGCACGCACTACGACAGCAGCTCGCTGGCGCGCGTGCGGATTTTCGGAGCCGTGCTCAATGGGATGACCGTGCACGCCGATGGACGCGTGGCCCTGCTCTTCATCACCCAGGCGCTGGCGGCCGGCCTGGGCGGCACTTACGACGATACCGAGGGTCTCATCAACTTCCCGCTGACGGTGAAGGACATTCAGGCCGTGGCCTTCTTCAAGCAGATGGGACCGGACGACTGGCGCGTCAGCCTGCGCTCCAAGGGAGCGGTGGACACGGCCGCCATCGCCCGCACCTTCGGTGGGGGCGGCCACGTGAATGCCTCTGGATGCGCCTGGCTGGGATCCCTGGAAGAGGGGTGCGCGCAGTTTGCGCAGCTGCTGGCGAAGGCCGTCCGGCAATGACCTCCGGCGTTCTCGTCCTGGACAAGCCCCCGGGGCCGACATCGCACGACATGGTCGCCGTGGCGCGCCGGGCCCTCGGCGAGCGGCGGATCGGGCATTGCGGCACGCTGGACCCCATGGCCACGGGCGTCCTCGTGCTGGCGGTGGGTCAGGCGACCCGGCTGGCGCGCTTCCT
>JADZBZ010000259.1 GCA_020851835.1 Acidobacteriota bacterium | reverse complement strand
CTGGCGCAAGGCGCCACCCTGTTCCGGCTGGACAGCCGCGTCGCCGACCTCGCCATCGAACGCGCGCGGCAGGCGGTGGCCGTGGCGGAGCAACTGGTCAAGCGCCAGGAAGAGCTCGGGCCGGGTCGAGCCACGTCGCAGAAGGCGTATCAAGAAGCCGTGGCGCAGCTCACGATGGCGAAGAACGAGCTGAACACCTCCGAGCTGCAGCGGCGGCTGCTGGAGATCCAGGCGCCGATTGCGGGAACCGTCGTGCGAATCAACGCCCGCCTGGGCGATGCGATCGATCCGTCCACCGTGCTGGCGGAAATCGTGGACCTGGGTCGGCTCGTCGTCAGCGCCTCGATTCGCAGCGTGGACGTGGCCCGGGTCAAGCGAGGCCAGCGCATGGAGTGCTCGCCGGGCGCCAGCCCGGGTGACTCGGCGGCGCCCTCGGGCGCCACGTTCACGGGTCCGGTCGAGTACATCGCGGCGCAGGTGGACGGCGCCACCGACACGGTGCTGGTCCGCGCGCGCGTGCCTGTTGCTGCGGCGGTGCGGCCCGGGCAGTTCGTCAACGTCCGTATCGGTGTCGAAGAACGGCCGGACCGGCTCGCGGTGCCGGTGGAGAGCATCGTTCCAGGTGAGGCCGGCAGCGAAGTCGCGATCGTGCAAGGCGACACCGCCACCAGGACACGGGTAACGACCGGGCTGCGCGAAGGCGGCCTGATTGAAGTGGCGGGGGAAGGCGTGCGCGAGGGAGTGCCGGTCGTCGTGCGGGGCGCCTACGGACTGCCTCCGACCAGCACCGTCAAGGTCATCGGGCGCTGACATGCCCGCGGGAGACGACGTGACATCGCCGCATTCCGCCCTGACGCCGAAGGCCGAGGCGCGATGGGTGACGCACCACGCGATCTCGGTGGCGTTCGTGTGCCTGGCGTTGTGCGCCGGCGGTGCCTACAGCGCCTATCAGCTTCCCTCCTCCGTGTTCCCCCGGACGGATTTTCCCCGCGTGGTCATCCTGGTGGACAACGGCGTGATGCCGGCCGACGAGATGATGGCAACCATCACGAGGCCGATCGAAGAGGCGATGAAGGACATCCCCGGGTCGCAAAGCGTGAAGTCCGCCACCGGCCGTGGCTCGGCGGAAATCAACGTCTTCTTCAACTGGTCCGTGGACATGGTGCAGTCCGAACTGTACGTGGTCGGGCGCCTCTCGCAGATTCGAGGCACGCTGCCTCCCACGGCCTCCACCTCGGTCTTCAGACTCACGTTCTCGGCCTTTCCCATCATCGGCATCAGCCTCACCAGTCCGACGCGGGAACTGACCGCGTTGTGGGAAACGGCACGCTACACGCTCAAGCCGCGCTTCCTGCAGATTCCGGGCGTGGCTCGCGTGGACCTCGTGGGCGGCCGCGCGCCCGAGTTCCACGTCGTCATCGATCCCACGCGCCTGCAGGCCGCGGGCCTGGGCCTGACGCAGGTGACCGACGCGCTGACCCGCAACAATCTCGTGGCGCCGGCCGGGATGCACGAAGAGAACCACACGCTGTACCTGGCGGTCGTCGATGCCCGGGCGCGCACGGCGCGGGACATCGGCGCCATCGTGGTGGCGATGGAGCAGGGCGTGCCCATCCGCGTGCAGGACGTGGCCCGCGTGGAGCGCGGCGAGGAGCCGGTGTTCAACGTGGTGACGGCCGACGGCGTGAACGCGGTGCTGTTGAACGTGCGCAGCCAACCCGACGGCAGTACGCTCGAGATTGCCAGACAGATCTCGGGCCAGCTGCGCCAACTCGCCAGGGAGTTGCCGCCCGACATGACGCTCGCGCCCTTCTACGATCAATCGCTGATCGTGCAGGACTCGGTGCGGTCCGTCTGGGAGGCCATCGGCTTCGGCCTCATCCTGTCGGTCCTGATCATCTACCTGTTCCTGCGAACGTGGGGAACGACACTCGTCGCCACGCTCGTCATTCCCGTCACGATTCTCATCACGCTCGTCGTGATGCGCCTGGCGGGCCTGACCTTCAACCTGATGACGCTGGGCGGCATCGCGGCCGCCGTCGGGCTGGTGATCGACGATGCCATCGTCGTGGTGGAGGCGATCCACGCCAAGATGATGGCCGGCCTGAATCGTCTCGACGCCGTCCAGCAGGGCGTGAGCGAGATCGTCCGGCCGCTGGTCGGCTCGACCCTCACGCCGGTCGTCGTCTTCATTCCCCTGGCGTTCCTGGACGGCATCACCGGCGTCTTCTTCAGGGCGCTGGCGCTGACCATGGTGACCTCGCTCCTGACCTCGCTCGTGCTGGCCGTCACCCTGACACCCGCATTGGCGATGTGGTTGACGCGCGCACCGCGCTCGCGACCGGAGAGAGCGGGCGGCGAGGAAGCCGGCCGCGGCTACGCCGGCGAAGGCATCGTCCTGCGGACGGTTGGCCGTGTCTACGAGGCAGCCCTGCGAGCAGCGCTCCGTCACCGGTGGCTGACCCTTGCGCTCTGTGCCGTGGTGCTGGCCGGCACCGCCGGTCTCTATTTCAGGATCGAGTCCGACTTCCTGCCGCCCATGGACGAGGGCGGCTTCGTCATCGACTACCGGACCCCTCCGGGCACCAGCCTCACCGAGACGAGCGCGCAGTTGATGCAGGCCGAAACGATTCTCCGCTCGCTGCCGGAAGTGGAGAGCTACTCGCGCCGAACCGGTGCCCGGCTCGCGCTGGCGATTGCGGAACCCAATACCGGCGACTTCCTGGTGAAGCTGCGCGCGAATCGCCAGCGTTCCACCGAGGACGTGATCTCGGAGCTGCGCAGCCGGTTCCTCGTCGCCCTGCCCGGCGTGCAGTTCGAGTTCCCGGGCATCCTGGGCGACCTGATCGGCGACTTGATGTGGGCGCCGCAGCCCATCGAGATCAAGCTGTACTCCACCGACACTGCCTTCCTGAAGACCGAGGGACCCAGGATCGAAGCGCGGCTCAAGGCGATTCCCGGTGTCGTCGACACCTTCGACGGCCTCACCTATGCGGGCACGTCGCTGCGCCTGTCGGTGCGGTCCGTGGATGCCCAGCGGCTCGGCTTCACCTCGGAGGACATCGCCACGGCGGTGACCACCGCCATGCTCGGGACGCCCGCCTCCACGGTGCTCGAAGGCGATCGGGTCGTCACGATTCGGGTGAAGGTCGATCCCACGCGCATCGCCCAGGTGGCGGCGCTGCGCGAACTGCCGCTCCGCTCCGCCGCGGGCACCGTGGTCCGCCTGGCCGACCTCGTGGATATCACCGAAGACGAGGGGCAGCTCGAGTTGCGGCGCGAGGATCTCCGGCAGGACATCGCCGTCACCGCGAGGCTCGAGGGACGGGACCTCGGCAGCACCATGGCGGACATTCAGCGCAGCCTGGGCGGCGATCCGGACATCCCGGCCGGGGCGATCGAGTATGGCGGGCTCTTCGAGCAGCAGCAGGCGTCGTTCCGCAACCTGACGGCGGTGCTGGCCATGGCCATCGTCCTGGTCTTCACCGTGCTACTGGTCGAGTTCCGCTCCTTTGCCGAGCCGGTGGCGATCGTGTCGGGGGCCATCCTGTCGCTCTTCGGCACCATGCTCGCCTTGTGGCTGACGGGCACGTCGTTGAACGTGGTCTCCTTCCTTGGCGCCATCATCGGCATCGGGATCGTGGCGAAGAACGGCATCCTCATGCTCGACTTCGTCGATCACTTCCTGGCTGAAGGCGCCTCGATAGACGAGGCGCTGGTCAGGTCTGGACGCCGGCGCCTGCGCCCGGTGCTGATGACCTCGCTTGCGGCGGCGCTCGGCATGCTGCCGCTGGCGTACGGCGTCGGGTCTGGCGCCGACATGCTGAAGCCGCTCGCCATCGGTGTCATGGGCGCCCTGGCCATCTCGGTCCTCCTGTCGCTGGTGGCGACACCGACCGTGATGCGGGTGCTAGGCCGCCGAACGTCGTGAACCGTAGTTCATCCGAGTCATGTCGAATTTTTGGGAAAGCAGGGTTGCCATGCGCCGGACCATCGCCGTCCTCGTTCTCCTTCTCGCCGGGTCGTTCGTCGTGCACGCCGCCAATCCCTATCACCTGATCAAGGAGATCCCCATAGGCGGGGAGGGAGGCTGGGACTACATCACGGTGGATGCCGCCGCGCACCGACTCTACGTCTCGCACGCCACCAGGGTCGTCGTCGCCGACATCGACTCGGGCAAGGTCGTTGGAGAGGTTCCCGATACACCGGGCGTCCACGGCTTTGCCATCGCCCCCGACCTGGGCCGCGGCTTCTCGAGCAACGGCCGGGCCAACACCTCGACCATCATCGACCTCCAGACGCTGAAGCCGCTGGCCACGGTGAGCACGGGCGGTAATCCCGACGCCATCTTCTACGAGCCGACGCGAAAAGAGGTCTACACGATGAACGGCACCGGCAAGTCGGCGACCGTCTTCGACGCGCGGAAAGGAACGGTGGTGGCCACCATCGACATGGGCGGCAAGCCCGAGGCGGTCGTCGAGGACACCCCGACGGGCCGGCTCTTCGTCAATATCGAGGACACCGGCGCCATCGGCGTGATCGACATCAAGTCCCACACCCTGGCCGCCACGTGGCCACTGGCCGGGTGCGAGGAACCGACGGGCCTGGGATACGACGGCAACAACCACCGCCTGTTCAGCGCCTGCGCAAACAAGGTCATGACGGTGACCGACAGCCGGACGGGCAAGCACGTCACGAGCGTGCCGATTGGCAGCGGCGCCGACGGCGCCGCCTTCGACCCGGCCACCGGCCTGGCGTTCGCCTCCAACGGCGGCGACGGCACGGTGACGATCGCGCACCTGGACGGCCCCGGTACGTTGACCGTCGTGCAGACGCTGCCGACCATGGTATCGGGCCGGACGATGATCCTCGATCCGGTGTCGCATCACATCTTCGTGCCCGCGGCCGAGACTCGGCCGAACCCATCCGGCAGCGGCCGGCCACAACCCGTGCCCGGTACGTTCCGGGTGCTGATGTTCGGGATGCAGTAGGCGCTGCCGAGAGGAGTGTCTCGGCTAGACTGGGACACTGCCGTGCCGTGGAGTGTGCGATGTTGAACCTGATACGTGTGGCCACGGGAGGTATCCGCCACGCGGCTGCGCGCCAGTTCGCCCTGGTGGTCAAGACCGACGGGTCCGTCGTCGGATGGGGACGAGACGCCGATGGACAAGCGGCCCGGCCGCCCTCGCCCACGCGAGTCATCACCGCTCCGGTGGCGATCGATCTGCCAGGCAGGGTGCTGCAGGTGGCACTCGGCGAAT
>JADZBZ010000258.1 GCA_020851835.1 Acidobacteriota bacterium | reverse complement strand
TCCTCGTAGTACATCGCCGTCTGGTGAATCAGGTCCGCCAGCGTGCCCTCGGATTCGTCCGACCGGTGGCGGAAGAAGATGAGGTGCTCGCCTCGCACCACTGCGAGCGTGATGTAGGTGTCGGCCACGTGCACGAGCAGCCAGTCACCTGAGGAGGCGCCGCCACCGGCCATCACGCCGTTCAGCACGCTGAAGGTGGCCAGGTCCACCAGGCCCGCATGTGCGCCGGCCATGGCGCACGCCTGCTCGTACTGCCGCACCACGTCCTCGCGCGCCAGGGCCACGACGAACTCGCGGCCGCCGCCGGCCACCGGCACGCCGGGGCTCACGCTGAGCACCGCCTGCTCCACCGGGAACGGCGCCGACTTGCGCATCTGCCACCGGACGATCTCGCGCAGGTCGTCGCGCCGGGCGGGGACTGTCTCCAGGCGTACCAGCGAGACCTTGGCCACCGTGTCGGGCACCACCAGCGCCACGCGCGACGTGCGGCCGCCCACCAGTTTGAGCGCGCGCGACACGACCTGTCCCACCGCGCCGACATCCGCGAGGTTCAGGGCCGCGATCGCCGGCGAGACGAGCCCGGCAGCGAGCGGCTCGAGGGCGTACGCCGCCACCGTGGGCTGCCCGCCACGCCATTCGAGGCGGGCCACGCCGACGTGCGTCCGGTCGATTTCCACCGCCACCTCGGGAAGCGGCGTCTTCAGCCAGGAGAACCCGCTCATTCGACGAAGGTCACCTTGTTGATTTCACGCAGCGTCGTGAGGCCGTCCATGACACGCTCGACCGCCGACTCGCGCAGAAAGCGCATGCCCTGCTCCTTGGCCGCGCGCTTCACCTCGGAGATGGGCCGCTTGTCGAGGATGATCTCGCGGATGTGGTCGGTCAAGTCCAGCAGCTCGCAGATTGCCATGCGGCCCTTGAACCCCGTCCCGCCGCACTCGATGCAGCCGGCGCCCTCGAAGAAGACGTGCGTGTCGGAGAGCGCCGGGTTGAGAGCCGACTCGATGAGCGCCTCGGCCTCGTAGTGCACCTCGCGGCGGCACGACTCGCAGATGCGCCGGACCAACCGCTGCGCCATGACGCAGTTGAGCGCCGAGATGAACTGGTAAGGCTCCACGCCCATGTTCAGGAAGCGGCCCAGCACGTCGAAGACGTTGTTGGCGTGCACGGTCGTGAACACCAGGTGGCCCGTCAGCGCCGACTGGATCGCAATCTGCGCGGTCTCGGGGTCGCGGATCTCGCCGACCATAATCTTGTCGGGGTCGTGCCGCAGAATCGAGCGCAGCCCTCGGGCGAAGGTCAGGCCCTTCTTCTCGTTGATGGGGATCTGGGTGACGCCGCGCAGTTGGTACTCGACTGGATCCTCGATGGTGATGATCTTGTCCTCGATCGCCCGAATCTCGGCGAGGGCCGCGTACAGCGTGGTCGTCTTGCCCGAGCCGGTGGGGCCGGTCACCAGTACCATGCCGTACGGCTCGCGAATGTACTTCCGGAAGCGGCGCAGCTCGAGCTCGGGGAAGCCCAGGATGTCGAGCCTGAGCTCGGTGAACTGCTCGCTGATGGACTGCTTGTCGAGGATGCGGATGACGGCGTCCTCGCCGTGCGCGCTCGGCATGATCGACACGCGGAAGTCGATGGTCTTGCCCGGCACCTTGAGCTTGAAGCGCCCGTCCTGCGGCACGCGTTTCTCGGCGATGTCGAGCTCGGCCATCACCTTGATGCGCGAGATGATCGAGCTGTGGAACCGCTTCGCAATGGGCCGCATCGCCGGCTGCAGCACCCCGTCCACGCGGTACTTCACATACACCGCGTCGTCCTGGGTCTCGATGTGGATGTCGCTCGCCCGCCGCTGGATGGCCGTGAAGATCGTCCGGTGCACCAGCTTGATGATGGGACTGTCGTCGCTCGTCAGGCGTTCGAGGCTGAGGTTCTCGTCGCCGTTGTCGTCCTCGCGCAGCACCTGGAGCTGGAACTCCTCGGTGGCCTCGTCGAGCAGCCGCTGCGAGCTCTCGCTCTTCTTGAGGATCGATTCGATGGCCGAGGGCGCCCCCACCATCACCCTGATGGGCGTGCCGAGCAGGACGCTCAGCTCGTCGATCATCGGCAGATCCGTCGGATCGGACACTACGATCACGATGGCCTTGCCTTCGCGACGGCTGGGCACGAACCCGTACCGCAGCATCAGGTCCGCCGGAATCGATCGGAACAGCTCCTGATCGATCCGGAACTCGTTCATGTCGAGGAACTCGAGGCGGTACCGCTGCGCCAGGTGACGCGCCTGCTCGGTCTCGGCCGACCGCGCGGCGGCCACGGCCGCCGACTCGCCCGGCTCCTCGATGAGTGCATCCGGGTCCAGAGCGTCGGTTTCGGAGTGGTTCGTCACGTCCATCAGCGCCCCCCGAGCACCGAGGTGAGCTGGAAGAGCGGCATGTAGAGCGCCAGGACGATACTGGCGATCACCACACCCATCACCACCAGCAGCGCCGGTTCGATGAGGGTGACGAACCGGCCCACTTCGGTTTCAATCTCCTCGTCGAAGAAATCGGCGAGGCTGTTGAGCATCTCCTGCAGCGCGCCAGTCGACTCGCCCACCTCGATCATCTTGATGGCCACGTCGGGCACCGTGCGCCGTTCGAGCAGCGTCGAGGCGAAACCCTGGCCCTCCCGCACTCGCTGGGCCACGACTTCGAGTTCCTGGCCCAGGTAGCGGTTGCCCGTGGACCGCGACGCGATGTCGAGAGCGTTCACCAGCGGGATGCCGCCGCCGAGCAGCGTCGCCAGCGTGCGCGCGAGCTGCGAGGTGGCGAACTTGTGCATGCTGGTGCCGATGCCGGGAATCCTCAACACGAATCGATCGAAACGCGCCTTCTGCCCGGGCTGGCGGATCCACGAATAGAAGAACACCGCCGCCCCGCCCAGCCCCAGCCCGATGAGCAACACCTGCGACCGCACGAAATCGGAGACCGCCACGATGATTCGCGTGGAGAGCGGCAGTTGGGCGCCGAAGCTGCCGTAGAAATCGGAGAAGGTGGGTACCACCTTGATCACGATGATGCCAACCAGCACCAGCGCCAGCAGAATCAGGATGACCGGATAGATCAGGGCGGAAATCGTCTTCGAGCGGACCGTGTCGATCACCTTCGAGTACGACACGTAGCGGCGCAGCACCGCGTCGAGGTTGCCCGACCGCTCGCCCGCCATGAGTGACGCCGTGTATACGCTCGGGAAGAGGTCGCCGTGCGACGTGAAGGCGTCGGAGAGCGCCGTGCCCGCACGCACCTTCTCGTAGACGTCGTCGAGCACCGACTTGAACACGGGGTTCGACAGCCGGACACGCAGAATGTCGAGGGATTGCACCAGCGGCATGCCGGCCTTGAGCAGCGTCGCGAGCTCTTGGTTGAACACCAGAAACTCGTGGCGCGCGATGCGATGACGCCGGCGGCCGAACGACACCCCCCCCAGACTTCCCCGCGCGCGCAGGGCCAGGACGTGGAGCCCCTTGTCCTCGAGTTCGCGCCGCAACGCGACCTCGCTCTGGGCCACATACACGCCCTCGATGATTTCGCCCGACGGGGTGCCGAGCCGGCAGCGGAACTCCATCTCTAAGGGATTGTCCTACAAGATGTTACACGGAAAACCCACGGGAACCAACCGGGGGACGTCCGACAGAGTTCAGACGTCCGCCCCCGCGGAAAGTCGCGTCGATCCGCGCTCAGCGACCAACCCGCTGGAGGATGCGGGTAACGTAACTGCGCGTTTCGGCGAACGGCGGCACGCCGCCGTACCGGCGCACGGTCGCTTCGCCGGCGTTGTAGGCGGCCAGCGCCAACCCCGTGTCGAACCGGCTCAGCAAGTCCTTGAGGTGCCGCACGCCGGCATCGATGTTGGCACGTGGATCGTAGGGATCCTGCACGGCATATTGCCGCGCCGTCCCCGGCATGAGCTGCATCAACCCCTTGGCGCCCTTGCGCGAACGGGCCCGGGGTTGGTAGTTCGACTCGGCTTCGATCACCGCGTGCACGAGGCGGACGTCGACGCCGTACGCCGTGGCGGTGGTGGCAATCAGGTCCGCAAAGGGGCGCCCGGCAAGCATGGCCTCGGCTCGGGAATCCGGCATGGCGATGGGTGCCGCGTCAACCGACTCGGCTGTCGGGGGCGCGGGATACGGCACCTCGTCGGCCTCGACCCGGGCCACGACGGCGCGAGGGAAGCTGGCGTTGCCGCCCTCCCGCAGCGTGACCAGGAGGCGGTCGCCGTCAATGCGACTCGAGGCGACCAACATGGTGCGGCCCGTGGCGAAGATCAGCACGTCGGCAAACGCGGCCGCCGGCGAGAGGCTCAGGCCGAGCGCGAGCAGGCCGACGGCCCCGCGCGTGACGCCGCGGGCGATGGGCCGCCTCGCCATGGTTCTATTGGACGAACGCGTGGAAGACGCGCGCGCCGAGTTCCCGGGTGTCGCCGCCCGTGCCGCCCTCGAGCGCCGGGACAAAGGTCTTGTCGACCACGAACCGCACCTCGACCATATCGGCCAACCCGAGCTGCGCCGCGCTGATCGGGATCTTCTGGACCGTCGCCTCGGTGCTCGACAGCGGGACAACCCCGAGGCGCTCGTCACCGATCAACACGTCCATCTCGCGCGCCCCGTTGCCGCTGGTGGCGGGATTGTCGGCCTGAACCAACAGCACGACATCGCGTTTCGGGTTCCGGAAGGCGATGGTCGCCTCCTTCTTCGTCCACTGCCACTCGGTGCGGGTGGCGCCTTCGGCCACCACTTCGGTCTGGTGCCATCCGTCCTTGAAGATCACGAAGACGTTCTCGGTTTGCGGCAGCAGTTCGAAACTGGCGACCTGGTAAGAGCGGTCGCCGCGGTCCTCGTTCGACAGCTTCAGCCGCTCGTTGCTGCCAGGTGAATACAAACCGGCCACGATTTTCGCGGCGCCGACATAGGGATAGCGACCGACGAACATGGTCCGCGTGTACTCGACCGTCTGCCCGGGCTTCCACTCGCTGGTGGGTATCGGCGGATCGTGATCGTCGGTCCACATCAGCTCGTCGTCGGCATCCAGGAAGTGGACGAAGACCTTGCGGTCGCCGAGCGCGGGCGCATCGGGGGCCAGGACGAAACGGTAGGTCATTTCGACCGGACTGCCGAGAGCCACCCGGGACCGCGACAAGCTGACGCTGACCGAGCCGACCGGTGGCGCCGCATCCGTGCCGCCGCCACAGGCGACGGTGAGGGCGAGCGCGGCGGCCAGCAGGCCGGCGCGGAGCGCTGACATCTCTCTTCGTTGCATGGTGAGTGCCATCGAGAATATCATGCGATTCACTCGATGAACACTCTCCGCGACGCTCTCGGGATGGTCGAAACACGCGGCTTCATCGGCTCGGTCGAGGCCGCCGACGCCATGGTGAAGACCGCCAACGTGATCCTCATCGGCTCCGAGTACATCGGGGCCGGCTTCGTCACCGTGCTGGTGCGGGGCGACGTGGGTGCCGTCAAGGCCGCCACCGACGCCGGCGCGGCCGCGGCGCGGCGCGTGGGCGAGCTGATTTCGGTGCATGTCATTCCCCGGCCACACGCCGAGGTCGAGCACATCCTGCCGAAGGGCTAGCCGCGTGGCTCCCAGGCTCCCCCGACGGGATCGCGACCGCGCGTGACCGTTCACGAGAGGGCGAACGCGTCGATGGCGACCTCACCTGCAACCCCGACGGACAAGGACCTGGCCTCCATGGCCGAGGCCCGGGCACTGACACGTCGCGCCCGGGCCGCCCAGGCGGTGCTGGCCGAGTTCACCCAGTCCCAAGTCGACGCCGTCGTCGACGCGATGGCGGCGGCTGTTACCCCCCACGCCGAGGCCCTGGCGCGGCTGGCCGTGGAAGAAACCGGTTTCGGCGTCGTGGCCGACAAGGTGCAGAAGAACCTGTTCGCATCCCGGCGGGTGCACGCCTTCATCAAGCCGATGCGCACCGTCGGCGTGGTGCACCGTGACGATACGCGTAAGGTCACCGAGATTGCCGAGCCGTTCGGCGTGGTCGCGGCGATCGTCCCGTCCACCAACCCCACGTCCACGGCCATCTACAAGCTGCTCATCTCGATCAAGGCACGCTGCGCGGTCGTCCTGAGCCCGCACCCCGCCGCCGCCCGCTGCATCACGCGCACGGCCGAGATCATGCACGAGGCGGCACGGGCGGCCGGGCTGCCCGAGGGCGCCATCGGCTGGATGACCGCCGTCACGCTCGAAGGCACGCAGGAGCTGATGAAGGCCCGCGAAGTCGCCGTCATCCTGGCCACCGGCGGCATGGGCCTCGTCCGCGCCGCCTACAGCGCGGGCAAGCCCGCGTACGGTGTCGGCCCGGGCAACGCCCCCTGCTACGTCGAGTCGTCAGCCGACCTCGCGCGCGCCGCCCGCGACATCGTGGTCGGCAAGAGCTTCGACAACGGGGTGCTCTGCTCGTCACCCAACTCCGTGGTGGTGGATCGCGCCGTCGACACTGGCCTCCGGCGGGCGCTGGCCGAGCAGGGCGGTCACTTCCTGGCTCCCGCCCAGGGCGACGCGCTCGCCCGGCTGCTGGTCACGCCACAGCGGCTGCCCAACCCGGCCCTGGTGGGCAAGTCCGCTCCGGCGATCGCGGAGCAGCTCGGCATCACTGTACCGGCGGGAACCCGCGCCCTCATCGTCGAATTGGCGGGCGTCGGCCGCGACTTCCCGCTCTCGTTCGAAAAGCTGTGCCCCGTGCTCTCGTACTACGTCGTCGACGACTGGCGCGAAGGCTGCGATCGCTGCAAACAGATTCTGCGCTACGGGGGGATGGGACACACCATGTCCGTCCATTCCCAGAACGACGCGGTCATTCTCGAGTTCGGCCTCCACAAACCCGCCTTTCGCATCGTCGTCAACACGCCGACGACACACGGGGCCATCGGCCTGACCACCGGTCTCGATCCGGCCATGACGCTGGGATGTGGGGGATTCGGCGGCAATATCACGTCGGACAATATCTCGCCACGCCATCTCCTGAACATCAAGCGCCTGGCCTACGGCATCCGGGACGTGCCCTCCGTCGCTTCGGTGTTCGGCAGCGGGAGCGCATCGTCGATTCAGGCGCCCGCGGAGGGCAAGCCGGCAGGGCCCGTCGCAGGAACCGGAGACGGCCCGTCCCTGCCCCAGGCGCCGACCAGACCAACCCCGGAACCGGTGGGGGCCGGGGCGCTGGCGGCCCGAATCGATCAATTCCTGGCGTCTCGCGGAGTCGTCAGGCCCGGCGGGGCGACCTTCGCGCCGCCGATCGCCGCCGCATCGGTGCCGTCCTCCGCACCGTCCGCACCCGTGCCAGGGGAGGTTGCGGTTCCGTTCGTCTGCGAAGACGATGTGAGGGCGGCGCGGCGCGAAGGCCGGGCGATTCTCGTGAACGACCGCACCATCATCACGCCGGCCGCGCGCGACGCAGGCGAGGCCTGGAAGGTGTTCGTCTGGCAGGGGCTGCGGTCGTAAAGAGTTGAATCCGCTCGGGTTGACCCCTCGGCGAGGGGCATGCTACGCTGCCGCCTTCGGTTCGCCGGAACGCATGCCCGCACCCCCTGCCCCTCGCACGCTCGCCATTCTGCTCGCCCTGCTCGTCACCGGGTGCGCGACCGGGACCGCTTCCAAGGTCGCGGCAGTCACACCCGCCACGCCGGAAGCAGCGCAGCGGCCGATCGTACCCGCGACCTCAGGCGGGACGGCCAGTGAGCTCATCGCCAGGTCGAACCAGCACTTCGAGCAGGGGCAACAGGAGCTGGCTGCCGGCCACCTCGAGCAGGCCCGCCGCCAGTTCGACCGCGCCATCGATCTGCTGCTCGAGTCGCCCGACGGCGCGCGATCGAGCGATCGGGTCCGCGCGCACTTCGAGCAGCTCGTCGACCGAATCAGCGTGCTCGAACAGCAGGCCTTTGCCCGGGGTGACGGCTTCACCGAGGCCGCCTCCGAGCCGGCCTCGATCGACCAGTTGCTGGCCATTGAAAGCTTCGACACGACGCCGCCGCAGCTGTCCACGGCCGCGGCGGTCGCCGCCGACCTGCAGGCGACCACCCACGACATACCCATCCCCACCAACGATCGCGTTCTGCGATGGGTAGAGGTGTTCCAGGGCCGGCTTCGCGAGTTCCTGGGCGAGGGGCTGGCGCGAGGCGCGCAGTACCTGCCGATGATTCAGCGGGTGTTCCGCGCCGAGGGGCTGCCGCTGGACCTGGCCTACGTGCCGCTCATCGAGAGCGCCTTCAAGCCGACGGCGCTTTCGCGCGCCAAGGCCCGCGGCGTCTGGCAATTCATGCGGGGCACGGCCATCGAGAACGGGCTGGTCGCCGATTGGTACATCGACGAACGTGCCGACCCTGAGAAAGCCACGCTGGCCGCGGCGAAGTATCTCAAGTCGCTGTACGGCATGTTCGGCGACTGGCACCTGGCGATGGCCTCGTACAACGGCGGGCCGGGGCGCGTGCAGCGGGCGATGACGCGGAGCCAGAAGGACGACTTCTGGACGCTGACCTCGACGACGCGGCACCTGCCGCGGGAGACGCGCGACTACGTGCCGATGATCCTGGCGGCCATCATCATCGCGAAGAACCCGGCGCAGTATGGCTTCGAGGTGACGCCCGACCCGCCCGTTCCCACCGAAGCCGTCACGCTGCCCGCAGCCGTCGATCTGCGGCGCGTGGCCGAGTGGGCCGGCGTGGACGTCGATGAGATTCAGCACCTCAATCCCGAGCTGCGGCGATGGACCACGCCCATTCGTCAGGGCGACTACACGCTGCGGGTGCCGGCGGGCACCGCCGCGCTGGTCGAAGATGGCCTGAGCCAGTCGGCGCCGAGCCAGTTGAACGCGCTGCAGTGGCACACCGTCCGCAAGGGAGAAACCCTGACGACCATCGCCCGTAAGCTCCGCGTCAATCGAGTAGACCTGGCCGAAGCCAACTACCTCAAGACCACCTCCCGCGTGCGGGTCGGCCAGCGGCTGGTCGTGCCCCGGATGCCGACGGCTGCGCTGCTGGCGCGTGCCGCCTCGGTGGATGGCACGACCTCGGCCGCATGGGCGGCACTGGTCGAGGCCGAAGACGCGGCGGCGGCCACCTACCAGGTGCGCGCGGGCGACACGCTCTACGCCATCGCCCGGCGTCACGGCACGACCGTCGATCAGCTCAAGGCCTGGAATAACCTCACCTCGTCGGCCCTCCGCATCGGCGTTGAGCTCGTCGTGCAGCCGTCGCGCCTGGCCAACGCTCAGCAGTAGTCTGCGGTTCTCCGGCTCACCGGGCAGAACCTGCAATCCGTCTCGCCTCGCCGCACCTCCAATCCTGCCATCTCCCACGCCGCGTCTCGCGCCGGTCCGCGGCTTGCCCGGCATTGTCGTCGCCTGGCCGAGAGGCACCTCCCTTGCACCGCACGGCCGTCGTGCTCGCAAGCTTGGAGAGCTCAGCCGTCATTGGCATCGAGGCGACGCCCGTGCACATCGAGGTGGACCTGTGCTTCGGCCTGCCCCGCTTTCAACTCGTGGGCTTGCCGGACACGAGCGTAAAAGAAAGCCGAGACCGCGTACACGCGGCCATCCGCAACTCCGGCTTCGAGTTCCCCCAGCATCGCATCGTCATCAACATGGCGCCGGCCGACGTCCGCAAGGCGGGCGCGGCCTTCGACCTGCCCATTG
>JADZBZ010000257.1 GCA_020851835.1 Acidobacteriota bacterium | reverse complement strand
GGCGGCGCCCGACCTCCATCCCGACGATGGCGATCTCGATGGTGAGGTGGTCGTAGCCTGGAATCGTGATGCGCCCGCGGGCGGTCTGGCCCTCCACGAACGGCCCCTCGAAGCGGGCGCCGAACCATGCGCCGAACTCCGCGGAGTCCGACAAGGCGCGCCAGACGCGTGCGCGGGGCGAACGCAGCACGACGCTCTTCTCGATGCGATCGGTGGTCGATGCGGACATGTGCAACCTCTGGGTTGCATACTGTAGGTTATCGGCCGCTGAAATGCCACCAGATGGTGACGCCAGGCTCGGCCCTACCGGCTGCGCCCGACCATTACCTCGGTGGACTTGATCACCGCCACGGCCTCGTCGCCACGCTTGAGCTTCAGCTCGGCCACCGCGTCGCGCGTGATGACCGCCGTCAGCCGCTGGTCGCCGATGCGCAGGCGGACCTGCACGAGCAGCCCGTCGCCCCGCACTTCCTCGACCACCCCCCGAAGCTGGTTGCGCGCGCTGATGACCACCAGCGAACCTTTCGTGCCCGCAGCCACCACGCGCGCCTTCGCGCCTCCGGCCTTCGTCCGCGTGGCCCGGGGCGCCGGGCCCGCGTCCCCCGACAGGAGCAGCCGCTGCACCTCCAGCTCGCTCAGCCGGTGGTGCCCGCCCCGCGTCCGCACCGTGCGCACGGTGCCGTCGTAGATCCACTGCTTGAGCGTCGAGTACGCGACGCCCAGGCGCTCGGCCGCGGCCCTCACGGTGAGCAGGTCGCTCATGGCCGTCGCCTCCGGCGTGGTGGTGCGGGCACGCGCAGCATGATTCGGCTGCTATCGTATACGAAAATGACTAAAATCGGACTGAATGAGATGGTTCAGTTGCGTGGCCGTAGCCACGCTCGCCTCCGCCGCCCTCCCGGCCGGCGCCCCTGCGCAGCCACTCACCGTGAGCGTGGCCTCGAGCCTGTCGGACGTGATGGCCGAGGTGGGTCGCGCCTGGCAGGCCCAGGGCGGCCCCGGCATCACCGTCAACGCCGCCGGCTCGAACATCCTGGCCCGGCAGATTGCGCAGGGCGCCCCGGTGCACGTGTTCCTCAGCGCCGATCGCGCGCAGATGGACGTGGCCGCCGCATCGGGACGCCTGGTGCCCGACTCGATCCACGACCTGCTGTCGAACACGCTCGTCGTGATCGTTCCGGGCCGGCGTGCGAGCCAGCCGCTCCAACCCCGCGACCTGGCGCGGCCCGATGTGCGCCGGGTGGCCCTTGGCAACCCCGACAGCGTGCCCGCCGGTGTCTACGCGCGCCGGTGGCTCGAGCGGATCGGGCTCTGGACGGAGGTCGCGCCGAAGGTGGTGCCCACGGTCACCGCACGGGCGGCGCTGGCCGCCGTGCGGGCGGGTCGGGTGGACGCGGGCGTCGTCTTTGCGACCGATGCGAAGACCGCCCCGGACGTCGTCGTGGCCTATGCGGTCCCCGCCGCCGATTCACCGCTCATCCGATATCCGGCCGCCGTGGTGCGCGGCGCGCGCGAGGCCGAGGCCGCGCGCTTCGTCCGGTTCCTGTCCTCGCCCGCCGCCCGGGGCGTGTTCGAGGCCGCCGGCTTCGCCATGGTGCGTCCTGAATGATAGAGCCCAGCGCCTGGAACATCGCGGCATTCACGGCCCTGATGGGTGTGCTCTCCACGCTCGTGGCCCTGCCGCTGGGCGTCGCGGCGGCCTGGGTGCTGGCCCGCCGGTCGTTTCCGGGCAAGCCCATCGTCGAGACGCTGCTCGCCCTGCCGCTCGTGCTGCCGCCGGTGGCGACCGGCTTCCTGCTGCTGCAGTTCTTCGGACTCAACAGTGTCGTGGGCCGGACCCTGGACGCGCTGGGCATTCACGTCGTCTTCACCTGGAAGGCCGTGGTGGTCGCCATGGCGGTGATGAGCTTTCCGCTCATCGTCCTCACGGTGCGAGCGGGCCTCGAACAAGTGGACCGGCGCTACGAGCGCGTGGCCGCTACGCTGGGCGCCGGGCCCTGGCGCGTGTTCGCCACCATCACGGTGCCGCTGGCCGCGCGCAGCATTCTCGCCGGCGCCATCCTCGGATTTGCCCGGGCACTCGGCGAATTCGGCGCCACCATCGTCGTGGCGGGAGGCATCCCCGGCCAGACGCAGACGCTCGCCGTGGCGATCTTCAACCTCACCGAGTCGGGACGCGACGCCGACGCGTCGCGCCTGCTGCTCGTATCCATCGCCCTGGCCTTCGGGGCCATGCTGGTCGCCAACCTCGTCCAGCGGAGGCGGCTGCCCGCGTGATCCGCCTCGAGTTCGACATCACGCTGACCCAGGGGCCGTTCACGCTCGACGTGGCCGATGCGGCATCGGTGGAGGTGCTGGGCCTCTTCGGTCCCTCGGGCAGCGGCAAGACCTCGCTGCTGGAGGTGATCGCCGGGCTGCGCGCGCCCGACCATGGACGCGTGCGCGTGGCCGACGCCTGGCTCGTCGACACCGATGCCGGCCTCGACGTGCCGGTGCACCGGCGCCGTGTCGGCTACGTGCCGCAGGACGTCGCGCTCTTTCCTCACCTCGACGTGCGGGGCAACGTCGACTACGGCCGGCGGCAGCCGGCTGACGGCGCGTCGGGCCCCCGCCGCCAGCTGGACCACATCACCGCCACGCTCGAGATTGCGCACCTGCTGG
>JADZBZ010000256.1 GCA_020851835.1 Acidobacteriota bacterium | reverse complement strand
TCAGCGTTGTCGGCACGGTGACGCGGCCGCCGCCCGCGACGAGACGTTCCGCGAAGTCGAGGCTGGCCTGCCCGTGATACAGGCACCCGTCGATGTGCGCCCGCGTGATGTCGAGCAGCCGCGGCGCACCCACCGCGTCCGCAAAGGCCGCCAGCACCTGCATGGCCGTCGCGGCGGTGGCGCCCCGTTCGCCTCCGAGCTGGGCCCGGTCCGACTGGTCGAGCCGAACGGGCATTCGCTGAATCGACATCCGGCTACTTCTTCTTCAACGCCTTGTAGTACTCGTCGATTGGCTGGAACGAGCCGAAGCGGTGCTGCTCGAGGGGGAAGTCGTCCGCGTACGGGCCGTACGGATTGTCGATGGGCTTGGCGCTCTTGTCCGGGTAATCACGCTCAAGGTCGGTCATCTCGGGTCGGGGCTTCGAGTTGATGAACGCCGCCACATCGAAGGCCTCGCCATCGGTGAGCGTCGGCTCGCCGAGCGGCATGCGTGCCTTGATGAACCGGGCGGCCGTCAATACCCGGTGCATGCCGGCGCCGTTGTTGAACGAGTCGGAGCCCCACAGTGGCGGGAAGAGGTAGCCCTGGCCGGGGTCTTCGGTGGCGAGCAGGCCGAGCCCATCCGAGCCGTGGCAGATGCCGCAGCGCGTGCTGTACACGAGTTGGCCCATGGCCACCTCCGCGGCACGCACCGGTGTCTTGAACGGTGCGGGCTCTTTCGCCTTCAGGCTGCTGGCGCCCATCGCCTGGTACTGGGTACCCAGCGAGCGCAGGTACGAGGCCATGGCGAACATCTCGGGGCTGTCCATGGGCAGCAGCCTGCCGTTCATGCTGCGCTGCATGCACTCGTTGATGCGGTCCTCGATGTCCGTCATCCCGCCGGCGCGGCCCGAGAAGCGCGGGTAGTGCTCGTCGGTCTGCAGCAGGGTCAGCGTGCCGGGTTCGGTGCCCGTGGCCAGGTGGCACGACCCGCAGTTGAGCCGGCTGTTGATGTAGCGCAGGCCGGGGTTGGGCTGATCCTGCCCGAGCAGTTCGGCCGTGTGCGCCAGCAGGCGCCGGCCGTACTCCTCGGTGGCGTAGGCGGGGGCGCTGACCGCCGGGGCCGATGCGCCCGACGGTGCAGGCTCGGCCGTGCCGAATCCCAGGGCGCCGAGCCCGGGCGGTCCGTACAATGCCACGCCCACCGCCAGGACACCCACGGCGGCCGAGGCCACGATGGCGGCGGTCAGTCCGCCCGTGGTGGGGCGGCGGTCATCGTATTCGGTCACGCGCGGTGCTCCTCATGGCCGTGCCGCTCCCGATATCGAGCCCGATCGTACCCCCGCACGTCATCCTGGAAGCGGTGCTTCGGACGCTCGATCCAGGCCCGCAGGGCCGGCGACACCAGCCACGCGGCGAAGAAGGCCACGGCGAACACAACCGCCGCCAGCACGATCAGGTCGGTGATCATCAACGGCTCTCCGCTCCAGGCGCTCCGTAGAGGGTTCGCACGTACTGCGCCGCGGCCACCAGCTCGGCATCGCTCAGGCGCGTCGTCCAGGGGGCCATCGGCGTACCCGGGATGCCGCCGCGCAGCGCGCGCAGGGCCGCCGAAAGGGTGGGCCGCTGCCGGACGAAGCTGGTCGGCGCAATCGGGAGCTCGGCCGCCGCCGACCCGCTGCCGTCGCCGCGCTCACCGTGGCACTGCACGCAGTTGGCCCGAAACGCGCGCTGGCCGAGTTCCATCAGGTTGTCGGGAAGCGATGGCTCCAGGCGCGTCGACTCGAGAGCCAGCACCGCCGAGACCAGTGCGGCCCGATCGTCCGGCGAGTGGTCGCGCCAGGCCGGCATGGCCGTGCCGGCCACGCCGTTCCACAACACGTCGGCCACGCGCGCGGGCGCGTACTGGTGTTCGGCCAGGTTCATCGGGGCGGGCAGCAGTCCGGTCGCACCAGGGCCGTCGCCCCCGCCGGTGGGGCCATGGCAGGTGGCGCAGTGCGCCGCGAACAGTTGCCGGCCCCGGGCCAGGTCGCCGGCGGGCAGCAGCGGCGGCGTGTCGTGCGTGCGCCGCGTGCGCGCCGGATGCGCATTGAGCTCACCACCAAACGCCATGTTCGCCAGCTCATCGTCGGGACATTGGCACCCGGCTTCGGCGCGTGCCTCTCCCTCGGGGCCGGCCAGTTCGCGGGCGCGCCCCAGCGTGTTGAGATAGGCCACGAGGTCGCGGGCCTGCTGGCGCGGCCGGTCGGGCGCGTCGTCGAACAGGCGCTCGTACGCGGGCATCACCGACTGGGGGACCACGGCGCGCGGCGAGAACAGGTGCGTGTAGTGCCAGTCGTCGGACCGCGTGCCGCCCTCGCGCGACAGGTCCGGGCCGATGCGGCGGGTGCCCCACAGGTGTGGGTAGTCGAGCCGGGTTTCCCAGGCGAGGGTCGGCGCGCCGAATCGCGCCCGGTCGGAGGCGAGGTAGCGGATCTGCTGCGTGTGGCAGTACGCGCAGCCTTCGCGGCTGTAGACCGCGCGTCCGCGCCGCTCGCTCGGGGTGAGCTCGAGCACGTACTCCGGCCCCATCGCGCGCGTCTGCTCATCCAGGACGCGCTTGGGCCAGTAGCCGAGAAGGGCGACCGACAGCACGAAGAACACCACGCCCGCGACGCTCGCTACCAGGTACGACATCCCGAGCACGCGTCCGTGACCGCTGCTCACGACGTCTCCACGGTGCTGGAGGCAATGGCCAGGCGCGGCGCGACCTCGGCTACCGGCTCCACGCCGACGCCGTTCTCAACCTCGCGCAGGCCGGCGCCCCGCGGCCCGGAGGTGAGCCCCCACAACAAGGCCAGGAACCCGGCGGCCAGTGGAATGCCCGAGAGCGTGCGCACCAGCCAGTACGGCCGCGTCACCTCGAGCGACTCCACCCACGGCGCGCCGGCCTGCCACGACTGGCCTTGCAGGAGGCCGGCGATGGTGAGGTCCGACACCATGACGACGAGCCCGGCCGTCATCAGCCAGTAGGCGGCGTTGATGGCGCGCGCGTTATAGGGCGCCCACGGAATGCGCTGCCAGGCGTGCACCAGGCCTCCCGCGGCGGCGAAGCTGGCAAAGCCCATCATCGCCAGGTGCGAGTGGCCGATGACCCAGTCGGTGAAGTGCACGGCCTGGTTCACGGCCATCTGGGCCTGGGCAGCGCCCTGCATGCTGACGATCAGGTAGAAGAGCGTGCCGGCGGCGACGAAACGCAGCGCCGGGTCTCGGGGGACGAATCCGGTGCCCCGCAGCGAGAGGAACAGGTTGGTCACCACGATCAGTACGTCGAGGCCGAGCAGCGTCGACGCGGTGATCGCCCCCATCTGCGCCGCCATCGGGATCACCGAGAACACGTAGTGATGCGTGCCGTTGAGCGGGTAGAGGAAGAAGAGCAGCCAGAACCCCAGCATCGAGAGAAAGTGGCTGAAGATGGGGCGGCCGGTGGCGGCCGGAATGACGAAGTAGATGATGGCCAGGGCCAGCGGCGTCACGAAGAGTCCGACCGCGTCGTGAATCCACAGTCCGCTGAACGCCGCGCCGCTGGCGCCGGCGACCACCTCGGGCACGATGTTGCCCATCGGGTAGGCCAGCAGCGTGAAGACGAGCGCGCCGAGGATGTACCAGCTCGACACGTAGAGCGATTCGAGCCCGCGCGCGAAGAAGCCCGGCAGGAACTGGATGGCGGCGAGCCCGAGGCCCACCACGACCATGACGTCGACGATGGGCGGGAACTCCGCCCACTCCAGGGGCTGGCTGACGCCGGCGAGCACCAGCACCCACCCTGGCGCCATGACCGCGAAGTTCCACAGCCCGAAGAGCCAGAGGCCCAGGCGACGGCTGGTGACCGGTCGCCCCGTGAGGATGGGCACGGCATGGTAGAGGAACGCGAAGAACGCGTTCCCCAGCCAGCCGAACATGATGCCCTGCGTGTGGGCGTAGCGGAGGCGGCCCCAGCTGAGCCAGGCGACGTTGCTCCCGAAATCGGGCAGCAGCAACTGAATCGAGACGATGATCCCGAACGTCGCCGCGATGAGCAGCGTGACGATGGACGCGAGCCCGTGCGCATGCACGAGCCCGGTGTCCACGAGCGAGGCGCTGGGTGGTTTCGCCTGTCCCAAGCCGCCTACTTGTTGATCGGGATCATGATGTGCGCGCCCGGCGTGCCCGGCAGCATCAGCCACGGCGTGCCGCGCAGCTCCAGCGCGTCCTCACGGGCGCTGGCGGTCGTCACCCCGATCGACTCCGGCGTGGCGCCCGGCACCGACAGCACCCACAGCAGCTGAATCCGATCGCGCTTGCCGTACATCCGGTACGACATCACACCGAACGGCGCCGCGGGAATCGTCCCGTTCTTGGTAGCCTCGGCCATGGCGGCCTGGATTTCCTTCGGGTCCTTCTTCTGGGCGCGCAGCTTCGCCGAGAGGTCGCGGCGCGGGCCCGTCACCGTGTTGTAGCACCAGGTGAAACCGTCCGCACCGCGCGGCGTGCACTCCACCTGGTTGGTGCCCTGCCGGAGCACCTTGCGCGCGCCGGTGGCCTCGTCGTAGGTGTACACCGTCGCGCCCGCCCGCAGATCCTCGGGCAGGGGCAGCGTCGCCTGCGTCACGGGATCCGGCGCTTCGTCGCTGATCTTCGAAACCGCCGGCTTCGGGTTGATGGGAATCATGATGTGCGCGCCGGGCTTGCCGGGCTGCATCATCCAGGGCAGGCCTTCGCCCTTGAGCGCCGCGTCGCGCTGCGGGGCGATGGAGACACCCACACTCTCGGGAGTGGCGTTGGGCAAGGACATCACCCACAGCTTCTGGATGCGGTCCGGCTTGTCGTAATCGCGATACGACATCATCGCCTTGGGCGGGCCGGGGATGGTGCCAGCCTTGACGGCCGCCGCCATGGCGGCGGCAATCTCCTGGTCCGACTTCTTCTCGGCCCGGAGCTTCGCCTCGAGGTCCCGCCGCGGTGCGAACACCTTGTTGTAGCAGCGCGCGAACCCGTCGTCGCCGCGGGGCTGACACTCGAGGAAGTTCGTCCCCTCGCGGAGCACCTTGCGCGCACCCGTGGCGGGATCGTAGGTGACCACGGTGGCGCCGGCGCGCAGGTCCTCGGGGAGGATCTGCACGGCCTGGGCGATCTGGGTGTCGACGCTGGGTGTCTGGGCGGCCGCCACCAGCGGACTGGCCAGCGCCAGAGCTGCGACGACACCAATGTACTTCTTCATCGTTTCCTCCTGCCGTGTGAACAATCGATCGAACAAGGGTCGTGTCTCATTGCCTGTTGTAGCGGATGCCGGCCGCCTGCGCCTGCTCGATGGCGATGACCATGGCCGGGACGATCGTGACGCCCGGCAGCAGATTGGCGCGCAGGTCCGTGCCGATCGTCGCCGCCGCGCCCTTGCCGCGGGCTTCGAGCTCGAGCGTCCAGGCGCCCAGGGCGTTAGCGCACATCAGGAACTTCGTGCCCATCTTCTGCAGGCTCTCGATTCCAGCGCCGGTCATCAGGTCCCCCAACGCGCCGAGGTTGGGAATCTGAATCGCCTGCGCCAGCAGATGGGCGTCGGCCCTGGTCGGCCGGTGGAACACGTTGCGGGTGTAGGGCTTGCCGGCCTCGTCCTTGAGACCGTGATACTCGCCCAGTCCGTACTTGGCCCACATCGCATCGTTGAAGCCCAGCGCGATGCTCGACCCGGCGCCGATGCCGTAGAAGGTCCCGACGGCGCCCACCGTTCCCGGTCCGGCCTTGTAGGCCGACGCATACGTGTTGACGTAATTGAGCACGTGCACCAGGCCCCAACCGTTGTTGTGCCGGGCGAAGTCGAACAGGCACCGGTGGGTGCCCTTCACCTCGTTCAACCAGGCGTCGGCTGGCGTCTGCGTGGCCGTGCCGGCTGCGCTCGTGCGGGTTGCGCCCGCCGCGAACACCGCCGCGGCGACAGAGAAACGTGCCAGAAAACCTCGACGGGGTGTCACTGCATCTTGATACATGGGGACCTCCGGTTGAGTGCGCGCCGAGTCGGACGATTTCACGACGATCGACAGGCTCCCTCCGCGTCCATCCACCCGCGCGGCCCCCGACCGCGGCCGCACGCTCCTAGCCGACGAAGAGGTAGCTGTAGCCCAGTTCCTGTGCGTGCGTGGCGGGCACGACGCCCGCCACACCGACGATCATGTGGCTGCTTGGCAGCATGTGAGCCGTCATCTCCTTCATCATCGCGTCCGCATCGCCGCCCTTGCCGGCGAGACTGCGCGCGATGCCCAGGCTGGCCGATCCGCACACCACGAAGTGCACGCCTCGACTGGCCAGCCCGCTCAGCGCGTGTCTGGGCGGAGCGTCGTAGGGATTCGTCCTGGGTGGCTCGCTGGCCTTGGAGAGCAGCTTGCCGTACTTGGACCAGATGCCTTCGCCGTAGCCGTAGGCGGTGGCCGCATGCCGCAGCACCATGATGATGGCCAGGTCCGCCTCTTCGAGGCCGTAGCCCGTCTTCTGGCCCGCGAAGAGATTGCCCGCAAAGCGAATACCCTCGGGCACGCCCTCGGAGGTCGTCACGTCCAGAAGCACGCGATGCCTGCCGGGCAGCTTGTCCATCCAGGCGTCCTGCTCGTGGCGCTCGGGCTCGAACCGGCCCGCGGGAGAATGCGCGGCGGCCGTACCCGCCCCGAGCGTCACGGCAGCGGCCGTGATAC
This sequence comes from Acidobacteriota bacterium, assembly GCA_020851835.1. Classification (GTDB taxonomy): domain Bacteria; phylum Acidobacteriota; class Vicinamibacteria; order Vicinamibacterales; family UBA2999; genus VFZN01. Next base: position 2,195 of record JADZBZ010000256.1, on the reverse strand, counting down.
CGAGCCCGGCGAGCAACTCCCGGCGTCCCTTCGCGTCGTTGGTCATCGTGGGGCCTCCAGCCGGCGCCGGGGTCCACCCCCGAGGCCATGTGATTCGCGGATGGGAATTATACGTGCTTTGGGGCGCGTCGCCGCCGCGGCCCGCAAGCCGCCCGGACGCCCAATGGCGGCTCGGGCGGCATGGGGCTGGCGCGCCGCGGATCAGGGACCGGGCTGCAGAGCGCCCTGGTAGGGAAGCACCTGACCGGGCGTAATCGTCACGTCGAAGCTCAGCAGGAGAAACCCTGGCGCCCGCAACTCGACGCGGTGCACGCCAGGGGTAAGGGTGAGCGGCTGGACGTTGGGGCCGAACTCGTTCGCGCGGCCGGCGTATCCACCGTCCACCCAGACTTCGGCATCGTCCGGAGTGATCTGAAAACTGACTCCGCCGTAGGTTCCGGGGTCCACGGCCACCGATCCGGCGGGCGCCTGAGCGGGATAGCCCTGGCTCGGGTAGCCCTGGGCCGGATACGACGAGCCGTACGGCACGGGATACGGCACGGGGTACGGATACGGCGCCGGGTACCTGTAGGCGGGCGGATAGCCGTAGGGAGCCGCGTAGCCCAACGCCGGGTAGGGAACCGGGAACCCGGCCCACAGCCCAAGTCCGATGCTGAGACGTGGTCGGAACGAGTAGTAGGGGACGGCGTAGCGGATGCGCGGGCCATACGAGCGGTAGGGGTACCAGCCTCGCGAGCCATGGAAGACCGGGCCAGGGTACGGGCCTCGCTGCCGCCAGACGCGGCCGGGGACGCCGACGGGTCCCGGCCCTCGGGAAGGCGGCCGCGTGGCACGAGAGCCGGGTGGCACGGCGGCGCGCGGCACGGCTCGCCGAGCTTGGCCGTCGCCGCGTCGAGCCTCGCCGCGGCCGGAATCGGGGTTGGCCGGGCGCGCCGCGCGTTGACCGCCGCGGCTGCCCTGGTCGCCGCGCGCACGCCGTTGTTGATCGGCGCCCGCCGGCAACGCCGCAACTCCCAGCATGGTGCCCACGGCAAGCACGGTGAACGTCCTGGCGAGAATCATGATTCGACTCCTGCGGCCAGGCAGGCAACACAAGGATAGCGCACTTCGACGGGGTAGACTCGCCCCCATGCGCACGCACGTGTCGCCCGGGCCTCTCAGCCGTGGCGGGCGCGGCGTGCCGGTGGTTCACCTTTCGTGTCGCCGGGGGCGTCGGTGACCGCGGTCACGTGGCTGCTGGCGGCCATCATCGGGCTCGCCCTGGGCCTGCTCGGCGGCGGCGGGTCGATCCTCACCGTGCCGGTCTTCACCTACCTGATGGGGTACGAGCCCCGGCAGGCGATCGCGATGAGCCTGCCGGTTGTCGGCCTGGCGGCGGCCACCGGCGCAATCGCGGCGCTCGGCAGCCGGACGCTGCCGCTCCGCGCCGCGGTAGTCATGGGGCCGGCGACGATGGCCGGGTCGTACGCGGGGGCACGGCTGGCCGTCTGGTTCGATCCGCGCACGCAACTGGTGCTGCTGGGCGCGATCATGCTCTCGGCGGCGGCGGCGATGTGGCTCCGGTCACGGGCTACGGTCGCCTGGCAGGCAACCTCGCATCCGCACCCGCTGCTGGTCGTCGCCATCGGCCTGGCCGCGGGCGTCATCACGGGCCTGGTTGGCGTCGGCGGGGGCTTTCTCCTCGTCCCGGCCCTTGTCATCGTCGGCGGTCTGCCCATGCGTCAGGCGACCAGCACCTCGCTGCTGGTAATCGCGATGAGCGCCAGTGCCGGTCTGGTGGGCTACCTGGGCCAGGTCACGTTCGACTGGCAGGTGGTCGGCATCTTCGCCGCCGTGGCCTCGGCTGGCGTCATCGTCGGCGGCCGCCTGGCCGGCCGCGTGCCCGCCGGGCGGCTGCAGCAGGGATTCGCCGCGCTTCTGGTCGTCATCGCCCTCTACATGCTCGTGCGCGGCTGAGCCCGATGACCGTCATCGCTCTATGACTCCCGCAGGGCCCGATCGAACGCCGCCACGAGGCAGTCGATATCGCTCAGCCCCAGCGGCATCGGCCCGCGGATCTTGATCACGTTGTGATGCGGTCCGTCGGTGCCGACCAGCACGCCCAGTTCCCGCATCCGATTCACGATGCGCCCGGCCTCCTCGGTGGCGGGCTCGAGGGAGGCGCGATCGCGCACGAGTTCGACGCCCACGAACAG
>JADZBZ010000255.1 GCA_020851835.1 Acidobacteriota bacterium | reverse complement strand
CCGTACGGGCCCTTCCAGCGGTGGACGATGCAGGGCAGCTACACGCCTTACCCGAGGAGCATCCACGGCAAGCTGTTCTTCACCTTGAACGGCCTCAACTACGTGTGCTCCGGCACGGTCATCGGCCGAAGCACCGTCGCCACCGCGGGTCACTGCGTCTCCGATGGGAGCGCGACCTTCGCCTCCAACTTCATGTTCTGTCCCTCGTACTCCCAGGTCGGGGCGAGCCCGACCCGGGGCTGCTGGGGCTGGAGCTCCGTTGTCACGTCGAATCCCTGGCACAACGCCGGCGACCCCGACTACGACTATGCGTGCATCGTGACGAGAAACACCGGAACGGTCGTCGCCAACAAGATTGGCAACGTCACCGGCTGGGCCGGACGGGCCTGGAACTGGAACGATGTGCCGGAAATGACGTTTGGATACCCGCAGGCGGCGCCCTTTGCCGGGAACATTATCCAGCAGACCGCCAGCGTCGACTGGTACAACGTGGACTTCACGCCGGGTGGCCCGGCCTCCAAGGTGATTGGCAGTGACCTGACCCCGGGGGCGAGCGGCGGCGGCTGGTTCCTGAGCTGGCGCGCACCGGGCGCCGAAGTGGCCGACACCGACGGCAGCAACGCCACCGATCCGGCCGGCGCGAACAACGGTCCGTTCATCAACGGCGTCAACAGCCACAAGCGGTGCGCCGGTGGCAGCTGCGCGTCGCCGCCGAACAATGTCGCGGGGGTCTTCTGGCAGGAGATGACCTCGCCGCGGTTCAGGCTCGATGCCAACGACAACAACGACTCCGAGGACATCTTCGCCATCTGCCTGGCTCACGCGAACAACAACCCGTAGTCTCAGTCAGATTGAGCAAAGCGAGCGTCGGGCTCCGCCGTCCGGTCGACGACCCCGGATGGCGGGCCTCGATGCAGGCATCGCTCCCCATTCTCCCTCCCAGATGACTCTTGTCGGCGGATAGTGCGTTTCCCAGACGCACCGCAGCGGCTCGGATCCCCCGTTCTGCACGGTTCCACCCGGGGTTTCAGCGCCCGTCGGCCTCCAGGCCCCGGGCACCTGGTTTGCTCCCAAGCTCATCGAATAAACGGGAATCCGCGTTACACTCGGCGTCTCGGCAGCACGCCGGGACACTCCAGGAGGCCTCTTATGCGTGGTCGAAGAATCGTTTTGGGCGTCGTCGCCAGTCTGGGACTGGCGCTCGCGGGCGGCACCGTGGCTGCCCAGCAAGAGCAAGGCCCTGCTCAGAGCCCGCCGGGCTCGACCGGGGACGCCGTTCTCGAGTACTGGACGCCGGAACGGATGGCGTCGGCCCTGCCCGTCCCCACGCCCGGCGTGCCGACCGAAGGCATCGCGCTGACGGCCAAACCGATGGCCTCCGGCGACCCGGGGCTGGTCAATGGCTGGGCGCCCGGCAGCGGTCCGTACGTCGAGCAGCGCCAGACCTTTGCTCGCGGGGAGGAGCCCGGGTTCGCATCGCCGCAATCGATCGGCACGGCGCCCAGTAATCCGCTCTCCGGGCCGTACGGGCCCTTCCAGCGGTGGACGATGCAGGGCAGCTATACGCCCTACCCGAGGAGCGTCCACGGCAAGCTGTTCTTCTCGCTGAACGGCGGCAACTGGGTGTGCTCCGCCACGGTCGTCAGCCGAAGCACCATCGTGACCGCGGGTCACTGCGTCTCCGACGGGAGCGCGACCTGGGCCACCAACTTCCTGTTCTGTCCGTCGTACTACCAGGGGGGGCAATTCCCCGGTCGTGGCTGCTGGAGCGGCGTCACTGCTACCACGTCGTTTCAATGGTTCAACGCGGCCGACCCGGACTACGACTACGCCTGCATCGTCACCGCCACCACCGGGACGCAGGTGGCCAACAAGATTGGCAACGTCACCGGCTGGGTGGGACGGGCCTGGAACTGGAACGACGCGCCGGAAATGACGTTCGGCTATCCCGCGGCAGCGCCCTTTGCCGGCAACATCATTCAGCAGACCGCCAGCGTCGACTGGTACGACGTGGACTTCACGGCGGGTGGCCCGGCCTCCAAGGTGATTGGCAGCGATCTCACGGGCGGGGCGAGCGGCGGCGGCTGGTTCCTGAGCTGGCGGGCACCAGGCGCGGAGGTGACCGACACGGACGACAACCCCGGCACCGATCCGGCCGGCGCGAACAACGGGCCGTATATCAACGGCGTCAACAGCCACAAGCGGTGCGCCGGCGGCACGTGCGCGTCTCCGCCGACCGCCACCACGGGGGTCTTCTGGCAGGAGATGAGCTCCCCCCGGTTCAGGGTGGATGCCGGCGACATCAACGACTCAGAGGACGTGTTCGCCGGCTGCCTGGCTCACTCGAACAACAACCCGTAGGCTCCGTCAGGCAGGAGCGGTTGGTTTAGCGAACGTCGGGCACCCGCCATCCGGTCGACGACACCGGATGGCGGGACCCGCGCCGAGCGCCGCTCACCAGCGGATTCACAATGCGCGTCATCGCCCTGCTGGCCGCCCACGACGAGCAGCGGTTCATCGTTCCGTGTATCGAGCACTACGTGCGGCACGGCGTCGACGTCTATCTGATCGACAACGAGTCGCGCGACGAGACGGTCGCGCGGGCCCGGCCGGTCCTCGGGCGGGGCGTTGTCGGGATAGACACGCTCCCGCGATCGGGCGTGTTCACCTGGGCGAAGATACTCGAGCGCAAGGAGCAGCTCGCCGCGACTCTCGATGCGGACTGGTTCCTGCAGGCGGATCCTGACGAAATCAGGCTGCCGCCACGATCGGAACAGACGCTCGTCGAGGCGCTCGAAGACGTCGATCGCCAGGGGTTCAACGCCGTGAACTTCATGGAATATACGTTCGTGCCGACGCGGCAGTCGCCCGATCACGACCACGCGAACTTCCTCCAGACCATGCGCTGGTACTACCCGTGCCAGCAGTCGTATCCTCACCAGCTGAAGGCATGGAAGAAGCAGGCCGGGCCGGTGGATCTCGTCTCGTCCGGGGGGCACCAAGTGAGCTTCCCCGGGCTGAAGATGTCTCCGGTCGACTTCCGGATGCGTCACTACCTGTTCCTCAGCGCCGCCCACGCGATTCGGAAATACGTGCAGCGGCCCTTCGATCCCGAGGAGGTGGCCCGGGGTTGGCACCGGGCCCGCGCTCGCCTTCGCGCAGACGACATCGTGCTCCAGGACGAGGATTCTCTCCGGACCTACGAGGGGGACGATCGACTGGACCCCTCGAACCCGCTGACGGCCCACCCGCTCTTCCTGAAGCGCCAAGCGAGCGCCGAGCCGTGACCTGCGGGGTGGCCATCGCCCTCGGTGACCGCGTGGCGCTGGTATACTCGGCCGGTCGATTCGCGCTTCACTCCTGACCGAACCAGCCGTGAGTAACCTGGGCAAGTGGGACGAGTGGTACCGTGGTACCGGCGAGAAGGCGCCCTACGGCGACACCGAGTCGTACCGAATCGGCGCCGATTTTCTCGAGGACTGCGAGACGGTGGAGGACTGGGGCTGCGGACGGGGGTGGTTCGCCAACTTCCGCTCGCGGAACTGCGTGGGGATCGATGGCTCGCACTCTCCGTTCGCTGACCTGATCGTCGATCTCGAGACCTACACGAGCGATGTCGACGGGATCTTCATGCGGCACGTTCTCGAGCACAATTACCAGTGGCGGACGATTCTCGCCAACGCGGTGGCGTCGTTTCGCAAGAAGATGGTGCTGGCGATCTTCACGCCGTGGTCCGAGGGTGACACCAGGGAAATCCGGTTCGTGGAGCGCGTGGGTGTGCCGGACATCTCCTTCCGACAGGGCGACATCGTCGAGATGCTCCAGGGTCTCGACTGGGAGTTGCGTGAGCTTCGCTCCGAGCAGGTCATCTATGGACAGGAACACGTCTTCCTCATCCAGCGCCCGGCTCCGCATCCAGAGGGGCTCACCACCTGAATCGAGCGGCGGGCGGCGGTGCAAGGGGCGTGGCGAATGAGCAGGCGCGCGGCATCGCCCACGCCACCGGTCGCGATCGGAGGTGTGGGGGGGAGCGGCACACGCCTCATCGCTCAGATTGTGGAGCAGTTCGGCTGGTACATGGGCGGCGACCTGAATGGGTCGGCCGACAACCTCTGGTTCACCCTGCTCTTCAAACGAGCCGAGTTCTGGCCGGGTGTGGGCTTGGACAACGAGTTCGCCCTGGCGGTCGACACCTTCCGCGCGGTCATGACGGGTGTCGGCTCGCTGACCGCCGATCGGGAGGCGTGGGTCCGGGGGCTTGCACCGGACCGGCCGCAGCACGACCGGGCGTGGCTGCAGCAACGCATCGAGTCGCTCCTGGCCTCGACGAGAACCAGTGAACCGCGATCGGGCCCATGGGGATGGAAGGAACCCAATACGCACGTGTTCCTCGACCGCCTCGCCGCTGCGTATGCCGGCATGAAGTACATTCACGTCGTCCGCAATGGGCTCGACATGGCGTACAGTGCCAACCAGAACCAGCTGCGCCTGTGGGGGCCGCTGCTCCTCGGTGCCGACACGGAGCCCACCCCGCGCACCGCGCTCAAGTACTGGTGCGAAGTTCAGCGCCGGATTGCCCGGATCGGTGAGCAGATGCCGGGCCGGTTCCTGATGCTGTCCTACGACGCGTTCTGCCGCGCCCCTGCGGATCAGCTTGGGGTGCTGATGGACTTCATTGGCGCAACAGCCGACTCGAACACCGAGACGGCCGCCCTGGCGTCGGTGCGCGTGCCCGATTCCATCGGACGTTTCAGGGCGCACGACCTGGGGGTGTTCGATAGGTCCGATGTCGAGTACGTGAGAGACTTGGGCTTTGACGTATCGACCGATGACTGCGAGGCACGATCATGATGCAGATGATGAGAACCACGGCCGCGGTGAGCCTGGCCGCCGTGATGACCCTGGGCTGCTCCCAGCAGGGCGCGGCGCACCAGTCGGCGGTGGCGGCGCCAAGCCCGACCACCGCGGTTGCCACAGCCGAGGACGTGATGATTGTCGATCAGTCACGCCTGAACGACATCAGGGATGACTACGAGATCTCCGAGCCGCTCGGCGAGGTTACGGCCAGCGCGCCGTGCGCCGACAGTGCGGCGGAGGATTGCACGCGCGCCGCCCATCGGCAGTTGCGCGAAGCAGCGGTCGCCCGCGGAGCGAACCTCATCGTCATCGTCAGCAGCGCGCTGGCGCAGAGCTTTCCGACCAGGCTCTCGTTGAGGGGGACGCTGCACAAGGCGACTCCTCGCTGACCGCCCCCCGACGTCGCTGCCGCCGCCTGTCAGATCGCGTCGTCGTCGGCGAGTTCCTGTACCGCGCGATAGGCCTGATCGAT
>JADZBZ010000254.1 GCA_020851835.1 Acidobacteriota bacterium | reverse complement strand
GGGATCGGCGGACCTCCGCTGCCGCCCGTGAACCGCACGTCCACCTGCGGGTCGCCGATGGCCGCGCGAATCTGCTCGAGCAGCCCGTCCACATCTTCACCGGGGACCAGGCGGACGTCGAGGCGGGCCCGCGCCTCGGAGGGAATCACGTTCGATCGGTAGCCGCCGTTGAAGATCGTGGGAGACACCGAACTGCGCGCCATCGACGAATACCTGGGCTCGTGCTCGAAGAGCCAGTCCGCAGCGGCGCCGGCCACCGTCGTGTCGGGCGACAGGACATCGCGGTAGTGCTTCGCCTGCTCGGGCGGGGCCAGCATGGCCAGGCGCCGGAAGAAGGTGCCGGTCGTTTCGTCGATGCGCACCGCGGGTTGCCAGGTGCTGAAGCGGCCGACGGCATTGCCCAGCCGCGCGACGGCGTTGGACTTGAGCGGCACCGACCCGTGGCCCGAGATCCCGGTGGCCACCAGCTCCACTCCCCGGACGGCCTTCTCGGCCACCTGCACCGAGGCGTACCGCACCTCTCCGCGCTCGCGGATCGTGTCGCCGCCCTCGGCCAGGCAGTACTCGGCGTCGATCTCCGGATAGTGCTCGCGGATCATGAAGCCGATACCGAGCTGCGAGGCGCTCTCTTCCCCCGACTCGGCCAGCAGGATCACGTCGCGATCCAGCGGCACGTTCAGCCGCTTCAGCAGCACCATCGTCATCAGCGCCGAGGCGAGGTTGTCCTTGTCGTCGATGGCGCCGCGGCCGTAAACGAAACCTTCGTCTTGCGTAGCGCTGAACGGCGGGAAACGCCACTTCGACTCGTCCACCGGCACCGTGTCGGTGTGCCCCATCAGCAGCACGGGCCGCCGGCGGCCGTTGCCCTGGAGCCGGGCGACAACGTTGGGACGCGCGGGATCGGTGAAGAGAATCTTCGCCGGGATTCCTTCCTTCTCGAGCACCTGCTTGATGTACTCCGCCGCCGGGCGCTCACTGGTCACGGTGTCGAAGCGCAACAGCGCCTGGTAGTGGCCGAGTGCCTCGGCTTCGACGGCCTTCCAGTCCGGCTGCGTTGCCGGCGCCTGGGCCGTCAGGATGGCCGCCGCACCGGCGGCCAGTAGGGTGGACAGCAGAAATCGTCGAGACGTCCGGGAAGGTACCATGCCGCTCATCCTATGCGAATGGCTGCCCGATACGCTTCCAGGGCCTCCCGATCGAAGCACGTGAAGATCACCTGCTCCACGGCCACCGCCTTCTTGAGCGCCTCACGCACCGTCTTCACCGCAATCCGCGCCGCCTCGCGCAGGGGGTAGCCGTAGATACCCGTACTGATCGCCGGAAACGCCATCGTCTTGAGCCCGTGCTCGCGCGCGAGGTTGACCGACGCCCGGTAGGCCGAGGCCAGCAGCTTCGCCTCTCCCTCGCCGCCGCCGTGCCACACGGGGCCGACGGCATGAATCACGTAGCGCGACGGCAGGTTGAAGCCCGGCGTGAGCCGCGCCTCGCCCGTGGGGCACGGCGCCACGCGCCGGCACGCCACGGCCAGCTCCACGCCGGCGGCTTCGTGAATGGCGCCACTGACGCCGCCGCCCGCCGAGAGCTGCTCGTTAGCTGCGTTGACGATGACGTCGACGTCGAGCGACGTGATGTCGATGAGAAGGGCGCTCAGCGTAGCCGGCATCGGAAGTACTGCCAAGAATAAGGCGAACGGCCGCCCGGCGATCGAGCCAGGCGAAGATTTGCGTGCGAATTCCGAGGGTGGCCCGGGGCGCGCGGCGCGGCTGGAGAAGCCCGAACCCTGGATGCTCGCCCGTCAGGATCGCGGCGTGGCAGGGTCGGCAAGGAGCCGTTCCACGGCGCCAGGCCAGGTCATCCCGGCCGCCATCGCCGCGCCGGCCTCGCCCATCCGTGTCGCGCACGTGCGGTCGGTCATCACGGCGCGGAGGGCCTCGGCCAACGCTGCGGGCGTCGGGGCCGTCACGTAGCCATCCACCCCGTGCCGCACCAACTCCGCCGGGCCGCCGCTATCGGTCACGGTAATGCAGGGTTTGGCCGAGGAGAAAGCTTCGACCGTCACGAAGCCGTAGTCCTCGTTCCACGGCACGAAGGCCACCGCGCGGCAGCGCGCCAGGTGCGTCAGCATCTGCTCGTCGGTGAGCCGGCCGGCGAACTCGACGCGGTCGTCGAGGCCCAGCAGGTTGCGCCGGCGGATCAGCGCCGTCAGTTCCGCGCCCTCGCCGCCAATCACACACCTGATGCCGCGGGCGACGGGCTCGGCGAGCGCGCGCAGCAGCAGGTCGAAACGCTTGAGAGGCGCCAGGCGCGAGACGGCGAAGATGTAGTCGCCGTAGTCGTCGCACCGGTAGGGCCGAACCGGCGCCGGAGGATAGAGCACCTCCGACTGGACGCCGCCCCAGCGCTGCAGCCGCGCCTGCACGGTGACCGAGATGGCGAAGCGACGCTCCATCCGGTTCAGTAAGTAGCGATCGGCCCGATGGATGAACGTCCGGCGCACGCGCTCCTTGAGACGGCCCTTCCACGACAGCGTCGCCTGGAAGCGGTCCCAGAGGTCGTAGTACTCGCGCATGCGGTGGTTCAGCCACAGCACGTGATGCGGGTGCTGCACGGCGTAGGCCGGAAAGCGCAAGCTGATGACTTTATCGATGCGCCGCTCTTCGTGCGCGAGGCCCACGTCGGTACACCAGGCCGCCATATAGGCGCTGCCCTGCCGCCCGAACCGATTCTGCGGCGTCACGATGAGCCCGGCCTGGTGTCCCGACTCTCGCAGCGCGCTCACCAGTTCGCGGGCCATCACCAGATGGCCGCCTTCGGCAAACGCGGGACTCGATGTGACGACAGCGACAATGGCCACGATTAGGCGGATTCAGGCGAGGGTGGCGCTGCCTGCTGCGTCATTCATACACGGGCACCAGCCGCACGTGGACTCCGAGGAACCGGTTGTCGCGGACGCCCGACTCGAAGAGCGGGATGAAGCCCGTCTCGCTGTCGATCGACAGGTTGTAGACGAAGTTCGTCGGAAAGCGCGGGTCGGGCCGATAGGGCAGGCCGCGGGGCATGGCGAGCGTGAACGACCGCTGGTTGCTGGCCGGCAGGTCGATCACGCGCGTCTCGGCATCGCTCGACACCACCACGCGGTTGGCCTTGGGGCCCGTCTCCAGGTAGACCTCCAGCTTCGCAATCCGCAGGGGGCGGGTCTCCTCATCTCCCGCTGCTCCCGCCTCGGTGACGATAGGGGCGCGAAGCAGCAGGTCGGCGCGCGACTCGCCGCGCACCCAGAAGGCGTCGCCCTCGCGGTTGTAGGCATTGTCGTCCAGGAAGTACGCCGACACGGGCGGTGTCCCGCCCAACGGCTGGCGCGACCGCGACGGGCTGACGTTCACCGGCAGGTCGTTCACCAGCGTCAGCTCCGGCGGCAGCAGCCGGAAGAGGCCCGTCTTGGTGTGCTCGCCCGGATGAAAGGACGCGTAGAAGGGATTCGACAGAATCTGCGTCGTGAACAGGCCGCTCACGGCCATGGCCACCAGGCCCGGCACCGCGGTCTGCAGCGGCGGCGTCAGGAACAGGAACACCGGGTACACGCCCAGGAAGTAGCGATTGCCAATCGGCCCGCCACCACCCGAGTAAGTGAACGGCATGTAGAGGATTAACGCCACCGCCGATCCCAGCCCGGCGGCCAGCGTGAGCCACTGCCACACGGCCCGATCGCGCGTCGCCGCCACGAAGAGCAGCATCGCCATCACGCCCGGAAAGTAGTAAGGGACAAACCCCGTGTGGCGGCCGAAGAAGAAGTAGCCGAGGTTGCGCCGGAACACGTCCACGAAGGCGTCCCGGCCCGTGAGCACCTCCACCGGAATGCTGTTCGTGGTGCGGTCGTCACCCACCGCGTCGAAGCGGTTCTGCTCGGTCTGGAACGGGAAGCCGCCCATGCCGCTGTAAAAGGTGCGGCGGTCCCCGCCCTGATAGTTCCACTCGCCGGTGATGGCGATGTTGGCCCCGAAGAGGAGCACCACCATCAGTCCGAAGAACACGCCGATACGCAGCGTCCGCTGCCACTGGCCCCGGAGCAGGGCCGAGACCAGGAGCGGCGCGATGAGCAGGACGTGCGTGGGCTTCGAAAACGTGGCGATGCCCAGAAAGATGGCGGCAATCACGTCGGATCGGTTTCCCAGGAACCAGCGCACGCGCGTGGCGGCCGACAGCGGCACGGCGTTGGGCCCGACCACGTCCTTGTAGCACCAGAAAAAGTAGCCGAAGGTGACCATGGCCAGGTTGAAGAAGTCCGGCGTCATCCAGACCATGTAGACCGGGGCCACCGACAGGAACATGAAGGCGAAGGCGAAGACCAGCGCCGCGAGGGGATGGCTCCGGGCCACCAGGAAGGCGTACGCGCACAGGAACGCCAGCGTGATGAGCACCGCGTGCAGCACGAGAAAGCCGTTGGTCCCGAACAGGAAGACGAAGGGCGCCGCGGCCAGCGGGTAGATGTACGACTTGCCGTAGTAGAGCCGCTGCTCGTCGGGGTCCTGCCGCGAGGTGACGTGCACGAAGGGGAACCCGGCGCCGAGCGACACGTCCACGTCGCGTCCGCGCTTGAGGAAGATGCCCTCGGGCCCGCTTGGGAACTCGCGCCACACGCGCACCAGGTCTTCACGCCGGTACTCGAAGTCGAAGTCGTCGGCCAGGCTGTGCGCCAGGCTGTAGTAGGTGGCCCCGTCGCTGAAGAAGCCGTAGCTGACCTTGGTGAAGTCCACCGTGAGCGCCCAGGTCAGCAGCACGATGCCGATGGCCAGCGTAGACGAGGCGCCAAGCCGCCATGCCAGGCTGCGGCCTTCCAGTCGCGTCGCTACGGGCTGGTCGATGGTCATCGCGTGGTGGCGAGAAAGCTCAGGTCGGCCCGGAGCACGCCGGCGCGCCCGGTCGCGCGCGAGGTCTCGTGCAGCAGCTCGTAGAGCCGCTCCATCTTAGTGACGAACGCCTGAATGTCATAGTGGGCGCCCGTCACCCGGGCTCCGGCCGACAGGCGCGCGGCCAGCTCCGGCTGCTCGACGAGTTGGCAGACGGCGTCGGCGATGCGCCCCGCGTCGCGCCTGGGCACGACCAGGGCGTCTCGGCCGTCCACCAGCACGTCCATCAGCCCGTCGGCGTCGGTGGCCACGATGGGCTTGCCCATGGCCAGCGTTTCGAACACCGTCAGCGGCGTGCCTTCCCAGAGCGAAGGAAACACCACTATGTCGAGCGCCGAGAGCGCGGCGGCCACGTCGCGCTGAAAGCCACAGAAGACCAGCCGGTCACCCAGGCCGAGCGCCCGAGCCTGCGCCTCGAGCGCGCCCTGCATCTCCCCTTCCCCGACTATGTAGACCCGGACCCGCCTCTGGCGCCGGACGATGTCGGGTACGGCGGCCACGAGAAACTCGTTGCCCTTGGCCGGCATCAGGCGCGTGACGGTGCCCACGGCCAGGGTGTCGGGCGCCATGCCCAGGGCCGCTCGCGCCGCGGCCACTTCCTCGGTGCTCCGCGGCCGGGCGAACTCGTCCAGGGGCGCGCCCAGGTACACCACCTTCGTCCGCTCGGGCGGCATGAGCCGTGCGCGGATGGTGAACTCCGCCGTGGACTCCGACACGGCGATGGCCAGGTCGGTGTGGGGCGCGAGCAAGCGGTCGGCCGCCTTCTGGAACCAGGGCGTATCGCCGTGGTTGGCGTGCTCGTGCAGAATGGACGGGATGCCCATCCGCCACGCGCACAGGCGTCCGAACGTGGTGGCGCCGTAGCCGTGCATGTGCACGAGGTCGGCCTGCTTGTTCCGCAACACCTTCAGCAGCGCCGGATAGGTGGCCGGGTCGAACTTGTGCCGGCCCAGGTAGGTGACGTCGATGCCGAACTGCTCCAGCGTGTCCTCGGAAAGGTCCTGGCGGCGCAGGCTGATGAGCGAGACGTTGAAGCGCGTGCGATCGAAGCGCGGAATCATCCACGCGAACAGCCGCTTCACGCCGTGCATGCGCGACCCCTCCCAGCCCAGGTGGTCGCAGACGTGGACGATGTTGAGCGGGCGCCCGGCGCTCACAGCAGACTCTCCTGCCGGTACCACACGGCGGTCCGGTGGATGCCTTCCTCCAGATCCACGGCCGGTGCAAAGCCCAACTCGGTTTGGGCCCGGGTCGTATCGAAGGCGCGACTCTTGGTGTAGAAGTCCACGCGCCGGCGATAGAGCGGGGGCTCGATGCGAAGCGGCACGCACACGAGCTCGCAGAGCAGGCCCGCGGTCCAGAAGGGCCACACCGGCCAGTGGATGCGAGGCGGCGAGGTGCCCACTTCCCTGGCCACCAGCGCCACCAGCTCGGCCAGCGTCGTGTAGCGCGGCCCGGCCAGCAGGTAGGTACGGCCGCGCGCCGCGGGCACCGTGCCGCACAGCCGGAAGCCCTCCACCAGGTCGTCGATGTAGGTGAGGTGGTAGAACACCCGCCCCGAGCCGAGCATCGGGAACCGCCCGCGCGCCAGGCCGCGGAACATCTTCAGGAAGCGGGTGTCGCCAGGGCCGTAGATGCCGATGGGCCGCGCGACGACGACGTCGAAGCCGGTTTCGGCACCAAAGCGGCGCGCGAGCTGCTCGGCCTCGAGCTTGGTGTCCTGGTAGACGTCGCCGGGATTGAACGCTGCGTCTTCGTTGGCCGGCGGGTTGGCGACATGTCCGTGCACCCCGCCCGTGCTGCAGTGGACCAGCCGGGCCGCGCCCGCGGCTCGCGCGGCCTCGAGCAGGTGACGCGTGCCGTCCACGTTGATGGCCCGGTACGCGGTGTCGGGCTGGCCTGCTTCGCGGTAGGTCGCCGCAATGTGGTACACGATCTGGACGCCCTCGACCGCCCGCGCCAGCGAGCCGGGGTCCCCCAGGTCTCCTTCCGCCGCCTTCACGCCCGCGGCAGGCAACAGCGAGCGGTCGAATCGGGCGCGGCTCTTCGGACGCACCAGCGCCCGCACATCTTCGCCGCGCCTGGCCAGCGTAGACGCCAGGTGCCCACCGGTGAATCCGGTGGCGCCGGTGACCAGCACCCTCACCGCTCGGTCACCGTCTGAGGCGTCGGTACCTGTCCCGAGGCACCGGCCGACAGTCGGGCGTAGGCCTGAGCGGTCCGGCGCACGTACGCCTCGCGGCTATACCGCCGCTCGGCCACCGCGCGGGCGCGTGCGGCCAGGGCCTGACGCGCCGACGGGTCGTCGATGAGCGCGGCCAGGGCCTCGGCAACGGCGTGTGGCTCGGGCGGCACCAGCACGGCGATATCGGACGTCAGCACCTGCGTGTGAGTGAGCAGGTTGGTGGCCAGAATGGGCCGGCCCGATCGCAGGTACGAGTAGATCTTGAGCGGCGTGTTCGTGCCGCGGATGCGCGGCGACACCAGCACGTCGCTCGCCTGAACGAAGCTGGGGATCTCGCGGGCGGGCTGCTGGCCGGTGAAGACCATTACGTCCACCGCGCCCCGCTCCC
>JADZBZ010000253.1 GCA_020851835.1 Acidobacteriota bacterium | reverse complement strand
CCGCGATAATCCCGATGATCGCCACCACGATCAGAAGCTCGATGAGGGTGAAACCCTTGTTGTCCCGAATACGCATTGTCGTTATCTCCCAGAATCGTTTGAGGTCAGTGAACCGAACCGCCCGCCACCTTCGACTTGCCGACGCCGCCGGTCCTATGCGGCGGCGTCCGCACGGTCGTCTTGATAGCAACCGATGTGCCACCAGCGGCCTCGGTCCTTGACCGCCTCTCATCGAGACGCTAAGTGCCAATAAGATCAATTACTTGCGCTGGCATGCCGCCGTCGCGGACCCGGTGGCGGCGGCTGGCGGATTCCGTCAGCCTGACATTTCCTGTCAAGCCCACGTGCCAGCTTCTGTCACGGCAGACGAAACCGTAGCTCCGCCGAGTACGACATCGTGGGGGGCAACCGGATCATCGCCCCTCCGGTGCCCTGAGGCTGTACTTCTTGGCCAGATATCGGAACTGCCGGAAGCTCAACCCCAGCAGGTCCGCCGCGCGCGTCTGGATGCCGCCGGCCTGCTTCAGCGCGCGATCCAGGTGCTGGCGCTCGATCTCCTGCAGGTGACGCTCGAGGTTGAAGCCGGAATCAGGAAGGGTTCCCGGGACCGTCGCTCCGTCTGGGCCCGCCTGGTGATTGAGGGGCGTCACCGGACGGCCGGCCTGTATCTCGTCGGGCAATCTCTCCAGCTCGATGCGCCATCCCGGCTCGAGCGCCACGGCACGCTCGACCACGTTTTCCAGTTCCCGGACGTTGCCGGGCCACTGGTAACTCTCGAGCGCGGCCAGCGCCTCGGGCGCAAAGCCTTCGAGGGACCTGCCCATCTCCTTCGAGAGCTTGGCGAGAAAGTGCTCGGCGATTAGCTGGACGTCCCCGGGGCGCTCGCGCAACGCTGGCAGACGGATGGGGATCACGTTGAGTCGGTAGAAGAGATCCTCGCGGAACCGGCCGTCGGCCACGGCTCTGGGCAGGTCGCGGTTGGTCGCGGCAATGACGCGGATGTTGGCGGCCGTCTCTTCAGTGCCGCCCACGCGCCGAAATTTTCGTTCCTGCAGAACGCGAAGCAGCTTCACCTGCATCGCCGGGGTCATCTCGCCAATCTCGTCGAGAAACACCGTGCCGCCCTCGGCTGCCTCAACCAGCCCCTTCTTGTTGGCGTCGGCACCCGTGAACGCGCCGCGCACGTGCCCGAAGAGCTCCGACTCGAGGAGCGTCTCCGGCATCGCACCGCAGTTGACGGCCACGAACGGCCGGTCGCGCCGCAGCGACTGCTTGTGGATGGCCTGGGCCACCAGCTCCTTGCCGGTGCCAGACTCGCCGGTGATGAGAATGGTGCTGTTGGTCCGGCACACCGTCTCGACCAGGCGGAAGACGTCGAGCATGGCTGCGCTGCGCCCGATGATGCCGGCAAATCCGTGCTCGACGGTGGTGCTGCGCAGCACCGCGTTCTCGTGCCGTAGCCGGCGCGACTCGAGGAGCTGCCGCACCTGCATGGTGACGAGCTGCACGTCGCGGAACGGTTTTTCGAACAGGGCCTCGGCCCCCATGTCCCGGGCGTGCTTCCACTCGTCCGAGTCCCGGGTCCAATGGGCGGTCATCATCAGCACGATGGCATCGGGCGCCAGCTCGCGGACCGCCTGGAGCAGGCCGATGCCGTCGAGACGCGGCATCCGAATGTCGGTCAGCACGACGTCCACATACTCGCGCGCGATGATCTCGCGAGCCGACAGGCCGTCTTCGGCGGTCACCACGTCGAAGCCGTCGCGCTGGAACAGAATGCGCAGCCACTCGCGCATCGACTGCTCATCGTCGGCAATCAGGATCCGTGGCATCGTGACACCCTACGCGGAACGCACGTGTACAGGAGCGGGTCGGGCGCGAGGGGTATCGCCACCGTCGGCCCCGCCGGCCAGCGCCGGGAGCCGGATGATGAACGTCGTGCCACGTTCCGGTTCCGACTGCACTTCAATCCGGCCTCCGGAGTCGGACACGATTCGATGCACGATGGCCAGTCCCAGTCCCGTGCCCTTGCCGAACGAGCCACGGAAGGGCTGGAACACGCCCTCGAGTTCGTCGGCGGACATTCCGACGCCGTGGTCGGTCACTTCGAGGATGGCGCACGCGGGACCGCCCGCGCCGCCGGGCTCGGCACGGACCGATAGGCACAACTCGCCGCCGTCGGGCATCGCCTTGAGGCCGTTGGTCGCGAGGTTCCACAGAATCTGCCGCAACTGCGCCTCGTCGCCCTCGACCTCTACCGCCTGCTCGGGCGCCGAGACCACGACCGTGTGTCGCTCGGCGACATCGGGACTGTTGCGAAGGAGCCGGGCCGTTTCACCGGCGAGGGTCCGAAGATCCAGCCAGTGCAGCTGGGCTTTCTGAGGCCGCGCATAGGCCAGGAATGACTTGATCGTCTGGTTCAGGCGCTCCGACTCCCGCAACACGATGTCCATCAGTTGCGCCTGGTCGCCCGAAAGCGACAGCTCCTGCCGCAATAACTGCATTGAGCCCGACATCGAGGCCAGGGGATTGCGGATCTCGTGCGCGATGCCGGCCGCCATCTCGCCCACGGCCGCCAGGCGCTGCTGGAGCCGCGCGTTGCGCTCGAAGCGCTTCATCTCCGTGACGTCCTGGAACGTGTAGAGGTAGCCGTGCCCGCCATCGGGCAGCGGCAGCCGCGCAATACTCAGGCCGATGTCAATCGTGCGGCCGTCGGGCCGGCGAAACTGGAAGTCCATGCGTTTACTGCGCGCACGCGCGAGTTCGTCGTGGATGGCCGCGGTCGTGACCGTATTCAGCTGTAGCACCTGGGCGGCGTCGCGGCCCACGGGCGGGTCGCCGTCGCGACCGGTGATCACCATGGCCGACCGGTTGAAGGTGAGCAGCCGGTTCTCGGCATCCGCCGTGGCCAGGCCGCTCAGCAGGTTGTCGATGACGTACTGGTTGAACGCCTGCAGATCGGCGATTTCCTCGGTCGCGCGCTCCAGGCGGACGTCGGCGCGGCGCGCGCGCTCGGCGAGCGACCCGCTGAGCATCGCGACCGCGAAGAAGCCGAAGAAGTTGAGGCCGAGGATGTACACGGCCACCGTGGGTGCCGGCAGGGCGCTCCGCTCGGTGATGAACGGCAACTCGACGCCACTGGCGGCCGCCGCGTACTGGGCCAGCACGAGGCTCATGAACAGTACGGCGTTGAGCGCGGCCATCCTGACGCCGCCGCGGCGGCGCTGCACGGTGCTGGCCGACAGAATCGGCAGCGCGTAGAGCGTGGTGAACAGGCTGTTGATACCGCCGGTGAGGTAGACGCCGGCCGATACGAGGATGGCGTCCAGCCCGAAGTGCACGTCTGCCATCCACGGCAGGCGATCGACGAAGCGCAGCCCGCCGAGCAGCGCCACGCTGACGGCGAACGTGACGCCAATCAGTACGAAGAACGGGTCGAAGGGCAGAGCGTCCGGGGCGCGAACCTGCACCACGACCGCCAGCCCCAGGAGCGCCGTGGCGACCACCAGCCGCAGCGCGGTGTGCACCGCCAGACGCTGCCGCAGCCAGCTTCCGCTCATCCTGCCAGTTTGCTGATCAACCCGAAGATCGGCAGGTACATGGCGATCACGATACCGCCGACCACACCGCCCAGGAAGGCGATCATAACGGGTTCGAGCAGCGTGAGCATGCCGGCGACGGCCGTGTCGACCTCTTCCTCGTAGAAGTCCGCGATCTTCGCGAGCATCGTGTCGAGGGCGCCGGTCGCCTCACCGACGCCAATCATCTGGACCACCATCCCGGGAAACACGCCGGTCTCCTTCAGTGGGCCCGAGATGGTCTCGCCACGCTCGATGCTCTTGCGCGTCACCTGAATCGCGTCTTCGATCACGGCGTTACCGGCCGTTCGGGCCGTGATGTCGAGGCCGTCCAGAATGGGGACGCCCGACGCCATCAGGGTCGACAGCGTGCGGCAGAAGCGGGCCACGGCGATCTTGCGAAGGATGCTCCCCAGGATGGGCACCTTGAGCAGCGTGCCGTCCACCACCCGCCGGCCCTTCTCGGTAGCGTAATACTGCCGGAAGGCGTAGCCGCCGCCGATGACCAGCGGCACCAGGAAGGGTACCGCGCGCACGACGTTGTTGCTGAGCGCGATGACGATCCGCGTCGGCAGCGGGAGTTCGGCGCCCAAACCAGCGAAGAGGCTGGCGAAGGTCGGGATGACCTTCCAGAGGATAACGCCCACCACCGTACCGGCGATGACGATGACCGCCGCCGGATAGATCATCGCGGACTGCACCTGGCCGCGCAGCTTGACGGCCTTCTCGATGTAGACGGCGAGGCGCTTGAGAATCGTGTCGAGAATGCCGCCGGCCTCGCCGGCCGCAATCATGTTCGTGTAGAGAGCGTCGAAGACCTTCGGGTGCCGCTTCATGGCGTCGGCCAGCGATTGGCCGCCCTCGACGTCCGTGCGGGTCTGCAGGATGACCTGCTGGAAGTACTTGTGATCCTCCTGGTTCCCGAGAATATCGAGACACTGCACCAGCGGGAGGCCCGCGTCGATCATCACCGAGAACTGCCGCGTGAAGACAGCCAGGTTCTTGGCCGGTACGCTCCGGGCGCGCAGTTTCTGGGCGACGGCGGGCTTGGCCACCGGCGTGATGCGCGTGACCTGAATCTGCTCACGCCTGAGCAGCGCCGCCACGGCTTCCATCGAGTCGCCAACCCGCTCGCCTGCCACGGTTTCGCCGCCGCGGGTTCTCCCGCTGAACGCAAACGTCGCCATCTCTTCTGTCTCCGTTTCTCGGTCGGTCGGTCGGGGGGAGGTCCGCGCGACCAGCTACCTTACTGTCCCGGGCGGCGCACGGCGGCCGGCGCGCCGGGCCGGCTGAGCCCAGCGCCCGGCACGACGCCCACGCCGCGATTGATCATCTCCTGCAATTCCTCGCGATTCGAGGATGCGTTCATCGCCGTCTGCATCGTGATGATCCGGCGGAAGAACAACGTGGCCAGCGACTGGTTCATCGTCTGCATGCCGAGCTTCTCCTGCCCGGTCTGCATGGCGGAATAGATCTGGTGGATCTTGTCCTCGCGAATGAGGTTGCGGATGCCCGGCGTGGGAATCAGGATCTCCATCGCCACCACGCGCCCATCGCCGTTGGACTTGGGCAGCAGGGTCTGGCAGACGATGCCTTCGAGCACCATCGACAGCTGGGTGCGGATCTGCGCCTGCTGGTGGGCGGGGAATTGGTCGATGATGCGGTTGATCGTGGATGCCGCCGAGTTGGTGTGGAGCGTGGCCAGCGTCAGGTGGCCGGTCTCCGCGATCCGCAGGGCCGATTCGACGGTCTCCAGGTCCCGCATTTCTCCGATCAACACCACGTCGGGATCTTCACGAAGCGCCGCGCGGAGGGCGTTCGAGAACGTCTGGGTGTCGCTGTGGACCTCGCGCTGGTTCACGAGGCATCGCTTGTGCTGGTGGAGGTACTCGATCGGGTCCTCAATGGTGAGGATGTGCCCGGCGTCCTCGGTGTTGATCTTGTCGATCATCGCCGCCAGCGTCGTCGACTTGCCGCTGCCGGTGGGACCCGTGACCAGGACCAGCCCGCGAGGCAGGTCGGAGAGCCTGGCGATGACCGGCGGCAGGTGCAGCTCCTCGAAGCCACGGATCCGCTCCGGAATCTGCCGGTAGGCGGCGGCCACCGCGCCACGCTGGCTGTACAGGTTGCAGCGGAAGCGGGCCACGCCCTTGATGCCGAACGAGCAGTCCAGTTCCCACGTCTCCTCGAAGCGCTTCTTCTGTGCGTCGGTGAGGACGCTGTAGGCCAGTGCCTTGCTGTCGGTCGGGGAGAGCGCCGGGTAGTCGAGCCGGACCAGGTCACCGTCCACGCGCACCTGGGGAGGCGAGTCGATCGACAGGTGCAGATCCGATGCGCCCATGTCGACGGTGGTCCTGAGCAGGTCGGGCAATGACGGCAATGTGGCCATGGTTCGCAACTCCGGGGCAGGGCCCCTATCTCACGGTTTCGCGCAGCACTTCCTCGACCGAGGTCACGCCGTCCCTGATCTTGCGCAGTCCGCTCCCGCGCAGGGTGATCATCCCTTCCTCGACGGCCTTGCGTCGCAGTTCGAGCGCCGAGGCGCCCACCAGCACCAGTTCACGCAGTTCGTCGGTGATGTCCATCACTTCGTAGAGGCCGACACGACCCTTGTAGCCGGTGCCGTTGCACTTGTCGCAGCCCTTGCCGTGGAAGGCCTTCACGCCCAGGGCCTCCTCGGGACTGAAGCCGATCTGCTCGAGGGCGGCCGTCGGCACGTCCTCGGGCTGCTTGCAGTTCGCGCAGACGCGCCGGACGAGGCGCTGCGCGCACACGAGGTTGAGCGAGCTGGCCACCAGGAAGGGCTCGATGCCCATGTTCATGAGGCGGTTCACCGTGCTGGGCGCGTCGTTGGTGTGGAGCGTGGACAGCACCAGGTGGCCCGTGAGCGCCGCCTTCACGGCGATTTCGGCGGTTTCGAAGTCGCGAATCTCGCCGACGAGGATGATGTTCGGGTCCTGCCGGAGGAAGCTGCGCAGGGCCGCCGCGAAGTTGAGCCCGATATTCTCCCGCACCTGCACCTGGTTGACGCCGGGCAGGTTGAACTCGACCGGATCCTCGGCCGTCATGATGTTGGTTTCGGGCGTGTTGATGCGGGAAATCGACGAATACAGCGTGTTGGTCTTGCCGCTGCCCGTCGGGCCCGTCACGAGCACCATGCCCCACGGCTTCTGGATCTGCGTTTCGAGCTTCCGCAGCGACTCGCTCTCGAACCCGAGCTTCGTCATGTCGAGCATGAGCTTGCCCTTGTCGAGCAGCCGCATGACGATCTTCTCGCCGAACAGCGTCGGCAGGCACGAGACACGGAAGTCGATGTCCTTGCTAATGCCCTTGTCGTTGAAGCGAATCTTGATGCGGCCGTCCTGCGGCAGCCGCTTTTCGGCGATGTCGAGCTTCGCCATGATCTTGATGCGCGACGTGATGGCGTCGCGCATCTTCAGCGAGGGCTGCATGATGTTGTAGAGAATGCCGTCGATGCGGTACCGGACGCGATATTCCTTCTCGTAGGGCTCGATGTGGATGTCGCTGGCGCCCTTGGAAATGGCCGACATGAGGATCACGTTCACCAGCTTGATGACCGGCGCCTCTTCGCCCTGGCGTGTCAGCGCCTCGGCGCTGATTTCTTCGAGGTCGTCCATGACCTCGACGTCAGCGACATCGGTGGGCATCTCCTCGAGGGCCTTGGTCGCCATCTCGAGCGCGCTCTCGGCCGGCATCATCTGGATCGTCGAGCCGCCGCCCCGGGTCGAGACCGTCGGAGGCGGCGCACCGCCGTAGTACTTCTCGATGGCCTCGGCAACGCCGTTCTCCGATGCCACCACGGGCTCGACGTTGTAGCCCGTCATGAACT
Source organism: Acidobacteriota bacterium (assembly GCA_020851835.1). Classification (GTDB taxonomy): domain Bacteria; phylum Acidobacteriota; class Vicinamibacteria; order Vicinamibacterales; family UBA2999; genus VFZN01. The sequence goes on along the minus strand of JADZBZ010000253.1, from coordinate 6,543 downwards.
TCACGTCGTCCATCGCGAAGACGTTGGTGGGATCCGTCATCGCGATCGTCAGCGTCGCCCCGGAACGGCTGAGGGGGACAATCTGGTACTTTCGCGCGGTCTCGGCCGGCACCAGCTTGATCACGGCCGGGTCGATCTCGAACTGGGCGAGCGCGATCGACGGCACGCCGTACTGCTTGGACAGCAGGGCCGTGATCTCCTCGTCCTGGATGTATCCGAGCTTCACGAGGTTCGCGCCGAGCTTTCCCCCGTGCTGCCGCTGATACGTCAGGGCGTCCTGGAGCTGTTCCGCCGTGATGCGCTTCTCTTTGAGAAGCAGCTCGCCAATCCTGACCGCCATGTCCGTCCTAGAACGTCACCCTCGCCCCGATACTCCACGAACGCTCGTCCCGCGTGCCTCGCGCGACGTGCGCCTCGACGAATGCGCCCGGCCGGAGCGCCGCGGACACTCCGGCAGCCACCACCGGCCGCAAGTCGCCCGTGGCACTGGCCCTGACCCCGCCTCTCAGACCGACGCGCTGGCCGGCCCACCAGGTCTCGACCCCGGCCGCGACGTCCCGCCGGTCGCCGGACGGCGCCGCCCGGTGTGTCAGGTCGGCATCGGCCGACACGACGACGCGCGACAGGCCGGGCCACCCACTGCCCCACGCCGCGCCCGCCCGGACCTCCCGGTCCAAGTCGACCGGTACCGCCTCCGGATCCGGGCTGGCGAAGGACGGCATAGTCAAATTCCGGGCCACCAGCCCGACCCGCCATCGATCCACCGTCATCATCACCCCGGCATCGATGTCGAAACGCGAGGTCTGCCGCCCGGCAAGGCCCTCCGCCGACGCCAACGCGGCGGAGACGTCCGGACCCTCGGCGACCCCGCGGGTGACCCGCCCGCGCACGATCTTGAAGGTACCGGCCACCACCAGGTAATCGGTAAGCGACTGGCCCAGCGTGAGGCCGACGTGCGACGTCGTCAGTCCCCGCACACTACGCCGACCATCTTGTCGGCCGACTGCACCCCCTTCTGCAGGGGCCGCGGGGCCGGCCGCCACTCTGGACAGGCGGTAGTACGCCAGGCCCAGCGACGGCACGGTCAAGCCAATGAATCGCGCGTCGTGCGAGGAGGCGCCGGGATCTTCGTCAGGTCCCTCTGAGAGCCCCTCCCCGTCGGCGAAATCGACGACAAAACTGAAATAGGCGCCCGTGGCCATGCCCGCCGGGTTCCAGTACACGGCCGTCGCATCGTCGGCAACGCCGACAAACGCCTCTGCCATCCCGGCGGCCCGGGTGCCCGGAGTCTGGGCGGCGGCCAGATTGGTCACCAGAAACAGACCAGCCAGCAGCCCACAGGCGATGGGGCCGTTGCAGCGAATTGAAACCATGATTACAATTTTGAGTGCACGAACCGGATGGCCAGGCGAACGGCGAGGTGAGCCGAGAAGTGCATCGTATTCAGCGGTTTGGAACGAAGTCAAGAAACCTCGCGACCCGTCCCGTCGTATAGGCTTCCAAGGACCCAGGTGTAATGCGGCGCATTGCGGGCGTGGTGTGGCGCCCACGCTCGACCATGGCGGCCGTGGTGGCGGCTCCGACCTTTCTGGCGGCCTGGACGGTCGTCCTGCTTCTCTGGCTCATTCCGGCGGCGTGGCTCCTGTCCACCGACGTGGGACGGCAGGGTCTGGTCGACGAGCGTGTTCGGCTGGCAGAGGCCTCGGGGACACCCATCGACGACCCGCAGTACGCGGTGCTGCAGGCGTCGCCGCCCTGGATCGTCTACTTCGCCACCGGCGGCCGGCTCCTGATGGCGCCGCCCGTGACGGCGATGGTGGCGCTGATGCTGGTTGGCCTGGCCAGGCTCGACGGCCACGCGATGGGCCTGGGGGCAGGTATGGCGGTCACGGTGCATGCGTCGGCGGTGCTGGCGCTACAGCAGTTGGTCGCGATACCACTGCAGTATCTGCGCGAGTCCATCACGAGCCCCACCAACCTGGCGGCGTTGGTGCCGATGGTCGAGGACGGCTCGGCCGCGGCGCGGGTCCTGGGGGCGATGGACGTGTTCGGCATCTGGTGGATCTGGCTGCTCGCGCTGGGACTGTCGGCGGTCACCAGCCGGTCGGCGGCGCGGTATCTTGGACGGCTCGTGGCCGTCTACGTGAGTGGGGCAATATTGGCGGCGACCGTCATCGCTGTCGTGGGAGGGTCTTGACGTGCTTCGCAAGAAGTGGCTGTGGGCGATCGTTGTGCTGCTCGTCGTGGGTGCTATCGCGGCAGGCGTGTACAGCCGGCGCCTGGATCGGGGCATCACGGTGTCGGCCGAGTCCATCCATCAGCGCGATCTCGAGGCCATCGTCTCGGCGTCGGGCAAAATCGAGCCGGAGAAGACCGTCAACATCAGTGCCCAGTCGATGGGCCGGGTCACGCGGCTGGGGGTCAAGGAAGGCGACCGGGTCAAGGCCGGGCAATTCCTCCTGCAGATCGACGCCGTGACGGCGCAGGCCGCCGTACGTCGAGACGAGGCGGCCGTGGCCGGCGCCCGTACGGCTCTCGAGCAGTCTCGGGTGTCGCTGCAGAGCGCGCGCGCGAGCCTCGACCTGGCCCGCCAGGCGCTCAAGCGCCAGCAAGAACTGTGGGAAGGCGGCCTGACGACCCGCGAGACCCTCGAACGTGCGGAAGCCGACGTGCAGATTCGGGAGAGCGATCTGCATGCGCGGGACGAGGAGATCAAGAACCGCGAGACGCAGTTGCGGCAGCAGCAGGCGGGATTGCAGAGCAGCCAGCATTCGCTGTCGCAGGTCCGCTTCGAGGCGCCGTTTGACGGCATCGTCACCAGGCGCAACATCGAAGAGGGTGAGAACGTGGTCGTGGGCACCATGAACAACGCGGGCACGGTGCTCCTGACGGTGGCCGACCTGTCGGTCATCGAAGCCGAGATCGAGGTGGACGAGACCGACATTCCGTTCGTCCAGTTGGGCCAGAAAGCCAAGGTGACCGTTGACGCCATTCCGGACAAGACGTTTGCCGGCACCGTGACGGAGATCGGCAACAGTCCGATTCAGGCTACCAGCACCGCGTCGGCAACCACGGCGACGAACTTCAAGGTCACCGTGACGATCGACGGGCAGATTCCGGATGTCCGCCCCGGGTTCACCTGCACGGCGGAAATCACGACGGCGACGCGTGCCAACGTCGTGTCGGCACCGATTCAGGCGCTCACCGTCCGCGAACTGCTCTACGACGCACAGGGCAACATCATCCACGAGACGCGGCCTCCGAAGAAGAGGTTTCAGTTCTCGTTCGGCCAGCAGTCCGCCACAGCCGCCGCGCCGGTCAGGACCGAATTGCTTCCCGGTCAGAAGCGCCAAGAGACCGAAGGGGTTTTCGTCATCCGCGACGGGAAGGCCACCTTCGTGCCCGTCACGCTCGGCATCGCCGGCGAGCGCTACCTCGAGGTGACATCGGGGCTGAAGGAAGGCGACCGAGTCATTACCGGCCCCTTCGAGTCGGTACGCGGCCTCTACGAAGACGACGCCGTGAACACCGCCACGCCGGCCACCGGCTCAGCGGCCGAATCCCAGACGGGCGGCGTCCGCGTACGGGTGAGCGGGTAACGTCAGATGTCCCAGGTGATCGAGTCGATCCGCCTGGCGCTGTCGTCCATCTGGGCGAACAAGCTTCGATCCCTGCTCACCCTGCTGGGCAACATCGTCGCGGTGTCATCGATCATCACGGTGGTGGCCCTCATCACCGGAGTGAACAGTGCTGTCAGCGATGCGATCGTCTCGGATCTCGGCGCGGATTCCTTCGTCATCCAGCGCACGGGCATGACGCAGAACGAGGACGACTTCGAGCGGCAGCGGAACAATCCGATCGTGACGCTCGACGATGCGGACGCGATCAGGCGCTTTGGGACCTCGATCGGCTCCGTAATGGCGCAGGCACAGCGCCGGACGACGGTGGCCTATCGCAACCTCGAGTTGGACTCCATCCAGGTGCAGGGCGTCACCGAGGGGTATCTGGACTTCACCTCGTTCGACGCCGAGCGAGGACGCATGATCAGCCCGGTTGAGATACGCCGGAAGCGCCATGTGGCCCTGATCGGGTGGGAGGTGGCCGACAAGCTGTTTGGCACGGTGGATCCGGTCGAGAAACAGATTCGTGTCGCCGGCGTCAGCTACCGCGTCGTGGGGGTGTCGGCCAAGAAGGGCGCCGCCTTCGGCAACTCGCTCGACGGGTTCGTCGTCGTTCCCCTCGGTGCGTATCAAAAGCTGTTCGGCTCGCGGCAGTCCCTCGAAGTGATGGTGCGCCCGCGCGACCCGACGCTGGTGCAGGAGGCCAAGGACGAGTCCCGCGTCGCGCTCCGCGTGGAGCGACGACTGAGGCCGTCGGAACCCGACAACTTCGGGCTCATGGCCTCGGACTCGGTACTCGGCATCTTCCAGCAGGCCACCGCCGGCATCGCCGTCGTGCTCGTCGGTATCGTTGGCCTGTCACTGCTCGTCGGCGGCATCGTCATCATGAACATCATGCTGATGGTGGTCAGCGAGCGCACCCGGGAGATTGGTTTGCGCAAGGCGCTCGGGGCCAAGCGCCGGGACATCATGTCGCAGGTCCTCACCGAATCAATCACGCTGTCGCTGACCGGCGGGGTGGCCGGCGTGTCGCTCGGGACGCTGTTCGCAACCGGCATCGGCACGCTGACGCCGGTGCCGGCCTCGGTCGAAACCTGGTCGGTGGTCCTCGGCGTCGCCATTACCGCCCTGGTGGGTCTGTTCTTCGGCTGGTACCCGGCGCGCCGGGCGGCGATGCTGGACCCGATTGAGGCGCTCAGGCGGGAGTAGCTGTGATTTCCTTCACCCGACAGGCCGGGCTGTTCCGCGAAACCGCCCGCATGGCGTTCGAGACCCTGCGCGGCAACAAGATGCGATCGGCCCTCACCGTGCTCGGTGTCGTCATCGGCGTGACTTCCATTGTCGGTATGACCTCGCTCATCCGCGGCTTCGACACCTCGCTCAAGGACTCGATCGCCGCCCTCGGACCGAAGACCATCTTCGTGCAGCGGTTCGGCGCTGTGAGCTTCACGTCGGGTGCGTCATTTCTCGAACTCTTCCGCCGGCCCAGTCTCACCGTGGAGGACGGGGATGCCATCCGCCGTCTGGTGCCGTCGGCTGCCATCGTGGATACGTGGCTCGGGGCCGGCCCGCCACAACCGACCATGGAGCGCATGTTCTACCGGGGCGAGCGGACTCGACCGGCGGCCATCATGGGCACGGGCGAATCGTTCGTGGACGTCAATTTCGCCCAGTTGTTTGCGGGACGAATGTTCACGGCCCAGGAGGTTTCGCGACGACGCCGAGTGGCGGTCATCGGATTCGGGCCGTACCAGGCGCTGTTCGAGGGTCGCGGGATGGATCCCATTGGCAAGAACATCCGGATTGGCCCCCTGGACTACACGGTCGTGGGCGTTGTCGGCAAGCGCCCCGCGGCAGGCGGCTTCAGTCTCGGACAGGACGATTTCGCCATCATCCCCTATACCGCCTTCCGCAAGCAGTTCGGCAGCGAGCGCCTACGCCGAGGACCCTTTGGCGGCCTCGCGGCGATGATCGCGGTGGTGCCGGACGAGAGCGCGTCGCGGGAGGACTCGCTGCGCGAGGTGGAGGCGGTGATGCGGATTCGACATGGCCTCACACTCGACAAGCCGAACGACTTCGATCTGGTCACCCAGGACGCGGTGCTCAAGGTGTGGGAGCAGATTTCGCAGGCGGTCCTGCTGTCGCTCGTGGTCATCTCGTCGATTGCGCTGATGGTCGGCGGCATCGGTGTGATGGCGATCATGACCATTTCCGTCACCGAGCGGACGCGTGAGATCGGCGTGCGAAAGGCACTCGGGGCGCGCCGGCAGGAAATTCTGACGCAGTTCCTAATCGAAGCCGTCGTCCTGACCAGCGTCGGCGGTATTCTGGGCGTCGTCATGGGCAGTGCGATCGGACTGACGGTCAACCTCGTCTCGGGCTTCCCCGTGTCGCTGCCGTGGTGGTCCTTCGCCCTCGGCCTCGGGTTCTCGGCCTCGGTGGGCGTCTTCTTCGGCATGCTCCCGGCCTGGCGCGCGGCCAGGATGGACCCAATCGAAGCGCTGAGATACGAATAAGGGTGCGTCCGCGACCTGTCATATGATGCCTCCAGTAACGGACGTGTGACGCGTTCGGGGAGGCATACCGCCTATGAAGGTCTACGACGCTCCCAGCATCCGCAACGTGGCCGTGGTCGGCCACGGCGGAAGCGGCAAGACACAGCTGGTGTCCGCGCTGCTCTTCTCGTCCGGCATGGTGAACCGGCTCGGCCTGGTCGACGACGGCACCACGGTCACCGATTACGACGACGAAGAAATCGCCCGCAAGCACACGCTGACCGCCACGCTGGCCTACGTTGAGTGGAACAAGACCAAGATCAACCTCATCGACACGCCGGGGTTCGGCAACTTCTTCTCCGACGCCCGCGCGGCGCTAGGTGTGGCCGACGGGGCGCTCGTGGTGGTGGACGCGGTGGCCGGAGTGG
>JADZBZ010000252.1 GCA_020851835.1 Acidobacteriota bacterium | reverse complement strand
TGCGGCCAGGACCAGGGCGGCGAGTACGATCTTCATGGTGGTCTCCGTGCGCCGGTCAAAACCGGCAAGGTGTTGTGAGAGAAAATTCCATACGTTGAAAGCTTAGCCAGCTACGGCGGCCCCGAGTCATGCGTACACATCCGTGAGGGCGTGGGCGAAGCGTTGATAGGGGTACGTGCGGGCCGGGTATTGCCCTGCGCAATAACGAAAAGCCGGCGCCGGATCAAACGCATCAGCATCCGGGCTGCATCTGAGTCGGCCGATAATATCAGATCTGTCCTCGAATACATCTCGCGTGGAAACATGGAGACGGACCGAGCTGCGTCCTTATGTTACGTCTACCGAAAAGACCAGCAGCGCGTTGCCAGGACGATTGAAGAACGGCGCGTAACCGGAGTTGACGAACAATCGACCGTAGGGACCGAGACGGGAGGCAGGAGTGAGCGCCATGCCGTTGCCGCATATGGGCGGGAGAAGCTTATGAACGAGAGGCGATGCTGCCCACGACCCGCAGGCCATGCGCCTGGGCTCCCAGTGCAAGCGCTCGGTCGTGCGTGGCCATGACAAGGTCTCCCCTCATCATGTCTTTCCACAGAAGCGCGGTCGCCAGATGAATCGCATCGAGCGTCCCCAACTCCGTCGGCATCGGCTGCGCCGCGCGCTCGAGGACCATCGAATCGACATCGACCAACTCCAGCGACCCGATGAGCGTGAGAATGATGCCCCTGCGCTCCGCGACCTCGGCGTCGCTCAGATTCGCCCGCAGCCGAAGGCGATCCAACGTGCGCAGGCTCTCGGTCATGACGAGCGCGCTGGCCACACCCTGCTGAATCCTTGACCATTCGGGCAGGACGTCCGGCTGAGCCAGCGCGACCCGAAGCAGCACCGAGGCATCCACGTAGGCAATCATCGATGGCCCTGTCGTTCCTCGAGGAGCAGCTGCACGACATCCACGTTCAGTCGGGGGCGCTTCGGGACCTTGATTCGATGGAGCGGCCGTGCTCCCGGAGCCGGCTTCTGAACCCGCAACGCCCGCGACTCGCGGACCGGAATGAGCTGGGCGACAGGGGTGTCGCGGTCCAACACGGCAATCGACTCACCTGCACGCACGGCCCGCAGGTGTTCGCTCAGCCGCGCCTTGAGGTCGGCGATCCGCACTTGCTTCATACACCAATTATGACTAGAAGTAGTCATCTTGACAAACGGGCCGCTCGGCGTTGGCTACGCGTCGGTTACGGCGTCGCCACGAGGCGCTTCAACTGTTCGAACGGGTTGAGCACCAGGTTCACCTGCCCTGGGGCCATTCCCGCTCTGGCCGCGTCGCGCAGCAGCATCAGGAACGTCGTGCCGCCGGGCGACACGTCGTACTGATTACTCACATCGTCCTCGAACGGGGGACAGGCGCGGGTTCCGTTCCTGAGCCGACGTGGCGAGCAGTAGCGTGGCCTTTCCATCGAGCGTGAGGGTCCCCAGATCAAGGCCCGTGCGCGGATTGGCTTCGAAGAAGACCAACGTTCGCCCGTCCGGAGACCAGGTTCCGGGGGTCTGTGGTCCTGGTCCGCGCTTGAGCAGGAGTTTCGCCGAGCCGGGTGCATCGAGAGACTGGACGTAGATACCGGCCGGCTCACGGGTAGAGTTGAACACCACCCTAGAAGTACCCTAAAGGACTCAGTGCTGCAGGTCTGGGCCTTGTAGACCGACAAACCAGGAGATCCTCCGGTGGGAAAGACCCGGCTCGAAGCGTTCAGCGATGGCGTGCTCGCCATCGTCATCACCATCATGGTCCTGGAGATCAAGGTTCCGCACGACGCGTCGCCCGGTGCGTTGGTGCCGCTCATTCCCGTGTTCCTGAGCTACGTGCTGAGCTTCGTGTACGTCGGGATCTACTGGAACAACCATCACCATATGCTTCACGCCTGCAAGCAGGTGACGGGGCCAGTCCTTTGGGCCAACCTGCATCTGCTGTTCTGGCTGTCTCTGTTCCCGTTCGTTACGGGCTGGATGGGCGAAAACCACTTCGCGGCGCTTCCTTCGGTCCTCTACGGCTTTGTGCTTTCCGCAGCGGCCATCGCGTACTGGATCTTGCAGCAAACGATCATTTCGGTACAAGGCGCAGATTCCGTTCTCCGACGCGCTATTGGCAGCGATTGGAAGGGCAAGCTCTCACCAGGGCTTTACCTTCTCGCCATCTTGCTGACGTTCTTCGCGCCGTGGATGGCGCAAGTGATCTACCTCGCCGTGGCGGTGCTTTGGATAGTGCCGGATCGCCGCATTGAGCGCACGCTCCAGCATGACGCCTAGACCGCCGCCTCGCGCGACTCCTGGATCCAGCCGCCGGGTCAGTCCTGGCCCGCCGGCCTCAGTCCGCGGGTGCCGCCACGGCCTGCCGCGCGCCCCGCACCACGGCCGTCACCGCGTCGCCGACGATGTCCGCGATGCGGTCGATCTGGGCATCGGTAGTGACCAGCGGCGGGGCGATGCAGATGCAGTCCATCACGACCCGCGAATAGAGCCCGCGCTCGAGCATCGCGTCGGTGAGCTTCGTCGTGATGCCCGCCTGCGGCGGAAAGAGCTGCTTGGTCGCCTTGTCGGCCACCACCTCCACGGCCGCCATCAGGCCCAGTCCGCGCACGTGGCCCACGCCGTCCACGTCGAGCAGGCCGCGCAGCTTGTCGAGTAGCCGGGCGCCGCCAGCCGCGGCGCGCTCCACCAAGTGCTCGCGCTCGATGATGTCGATGTTGGCCAGGGCCACCGCACAGCACGTCGGGTGCCCCGAGTACGTGTAGGCGTGCATCCAGCGCTTCGGCGCCGGCACACCATTGATCACGTCCCGGATCCCGTCCGAGACGCCGATGCCGCCGAGCGGGACGTAGCCGCTCGTGATGCCCTTGGCGAACTGCATGATGTCGGGTTCGACGCCGTAGTGATCCAGCCCGAACCAGCGGCCCGTGCGGCCGAATCCGGTGATGACATCGTCGGCGATGAGCAGCACGTCGTACTGGTTGCAAATCTCCCGGATGCGGGCGAAGTAGTCGGGCGGGGGGACGATGACGCCGCCGGCGCCCTGCACCGGCTCGGCGATGAAGGCCGCCACGGTGTCGGGCCCCTCGCGGAGGATCGCCTCCTCCAGCTTGTTCGCGGCGGCGACGCCCAGGCTGACCCCGGCCGTGTCGTTCACGAAGCGGTACGGGTCCGGCGCCTCGATGTGCAGGAACCCCGGTGTCCGCGGCTCGAACATGGGCCAGAATGCCGGCAGGCCCGTCGCGCTCATGGCGGCGAGCGTGAGGCCATGGTAGGCGCGGTGGCGCGAGATGACCTTGATCTTGCCGGGCCTGTCGAGTGCCTTCCAGTAGAACCGCGCCGTCTTGAACGAGCTTTCGCTCGACTCGGCGCCGCCGCTCGTGAAGAAGAACGTGTTAATCGAGGGGTACGCCAGCGCGCTCAGGCGTTGGGCCAGCGCGATGGCCGGCTCGTTGGTGCCGCCCGCGTACGCGGAGTGAAACGCCAGCCGCGCCATCTGCCGGCTGGCGGCCTCGCCGAGCTCGGCCCGGCCGTGACCGACGTTGACGTTCCACAACCCGGCGAGGCCGTCGATGTACTCGCGGCCGGTCGAGTCCTTGATGATCGACCCCTGCCCGGACACCCAGATGCGCGTGGCGGCATAGGCGGAGGGGTGGTGCAGCGGGTGCATCAGGTGGGCCTGGTCGGTCGGGATGTCGGCGTGGGTGATCATGGACGACTATGCTACGCGCATGCCGAGGCGGGCGGCAACGGCCCCGGTCGATGGCGCAGAGGGTGTCGATCGATGGCCAGGCCCGACGTGGCGCCCCCGGCCGCCGCCATCAGGTCCTGCGCGAGTTGGCCCGACTCGCGCTCGGCGGCACGGGCGAAGCAGGCCTGCCAGACTTGGTTGTGCTGGACGGGGAACCTGAATGCGGCCAGCCGGCCCTGGGGACCGACGAGTGTCCGCCCTCGTTGCGAGCCGTGAACGCGAAGGTGGCGACGATGGCGGCCGCCACCCCGGCGGCCGTATTCACGCGAACAGGTACGCGCTCTTCGCCGTTGTCGCGTCGGCCAGCCTCCGCCGCATGGCCACCGTGTTGGCCGGCGTCACCTTGAGCAGGCGGCGCAGCGCCGCGAGCTGGGTCCGAAGCACGTCGCCCTCGGCCATCGCCGACAGCGCGGCGCGCGCGTTCAGTTCGACGCGCCCGGCCGCCTCGTGGGTGAACACCGCCGCGGCGTCCGCGTGCAGGCCGGCATGCGTGGCCCCGGCGCTGGTGACGTCGATGGCCCGAAGTACGGCGCTCTCCGCCGCATAGGTGTCGATCGCCAGGTCGGCCAGGTAGGTGAGCACTTCCTGCTCCTGGTCGATCTTCTGGCCGTACACCTGCATCGCGATGCCCGCAATCAGCAGCACCACCTTCTTGAACGCACGGCAGGCGCGTAGCTCCACCGTCAACACTCCCTCCGTTTCGTCGACCGCCGCGAGCGACGGGCTCATGATTTCGTCCTGCAGCTTCTTGGCCGCCGGGATGAGAGCCAGCTCGCCCTTCACGGCCTTCTTCATCAGCATGCCCGGGATGAGCAGCCGGTTGATTTCGTTGGTGCCCTCGAAGATGCGATTCACCCGCGCGTCGCGGTAGTGGCCCTCGGCAGGGTAGTCCCGCACGAAGCCGTTGCCGCCGTGAATCTGCACGTTCTCGTCGATGACGTAGTCGAGGACCTCGCTGCCCAGTACCTTGGCGATCGAGGCTTCGACGGCGAACTCTTCCAGCGCCAGCAGCATGGGCGCCGCGTCGGTGGCCTGCTTGCCTGGCGCCAGGGCGATGTGCGCGTCGATCAGGCCCGCCGTGCGGTACATCATGCTCTCGAGCGCGTACTCGCGCGAGGTCATCTCGCCCAGCTTGTGCTTGATCGCGCCGAACGTGCCGATGGCCACGCCGAACTGCTTGCGGGTAGCGGAGTACCGGGCGGCCTCGCCGATCGCGGCCTTGACGCCGCCCGATGCCATGGCGCCCAGCTTGAAGCGGCCGAAGTTCAGCACGTTGAACGCCACCTTGTGGCCCTTGCCGACCTCGCCCAGCACCGCGTCCGCCGGCACGGGTACATCCTGCAGGATGACGGGCGTCGTGGAGGACCCGTGGAGGCCCATCTTGTGTTCTTCCTTGCCGCTGGTCACGCCCGGCCACGCCTTTTCGACGATGAACGCCGTGAAGTGCTCGCCGTCGACCTTGGCGAACACGATGAAGACGTCGGCGAACCCGCCGTTGGTAATCCACATCTTCTCGCCGGCCAGCACGAAGCTGCCGTCAGCCTGCCGGCTGGCCCGCGCCTTGGCGCCGAGCGCATCGGAGCCCGACCCCGACTCGCTCAGGCAGTAGGCCCCCACGATGTCGCCCGCGATGAGCCCGGGCAGGTACTTCTGCCGTTGTGCCTCCGTCCCGAACATGTAGATGGGGAGGATGGTGAGGTTGGCCTGGGCGCCGAAGGTGGCGCCAAACGAGGCGTAGCGCGCCACCTGCTCCGAGGCGATGAGGGTGGAGACCTTGTCGAGGTCCACCCCGCCGTAGGCCTCGGGGACGTTCGTGCCCAGTAGACCCAGGGCCCCGCACTTACGCAGCAGTTCGCGGTTGAGTGCCCAGTCCTTCTGCTCCAGCCGATCCACGACGGGCAGAACCTCGCCGTCGATGAACTCCGCGGCGGTCTGGCCGATGAGCGTGTGCTCGTCAGTCTGCTTCTCGGGCGTGACCACCGTGGCCGGATCGGTCTCCTCGATTAGCCACGCCCCACCCCTGGTCATCTTCACCGCGTCGGTTGCAGCCATGGTCTTGTCTCCAGTCAGAGCCGTTCGAAGATTCCCGCGGCGCCCATCCCGCCGCCCACGCACATTGTCACCATGCCGTAGCGCGACCCGCGGCGCCGCATCTCGTGCAGGAGCGTGGCCGTGAGCTTGGCGCCCGTGCACCCCAGGGGATGGCCCAGCGCGATGGCGCCGCCGTTCACGTTCAGCTTCTCCATGTCGATCGGCAGTTCCTTGAGGCAGGCCAGCACCTGCGCCGCGAACGCCTCGTTGAGCTCGACCAGATCGATCTGCTCCAGCGTGAGGCCCGCCAGCTTCAGCACTTTCCGAATCGCCGGAACCGGCCCGATGCCGAAGAGCTCGGGCGGCACGCCGGCGGTGGCATAGGCCACGAACCGCGCCAGGGGCTTCAGACCGCGGGCCCGCGCCAGCTCCGCCGAGGTGACCACCACCGCCGCCGCGCCGTCGCTCGTCTGCGACGAGTTGCCGGCCGTGACCGTGCCGCTGACGTGGAACGCCGCCTTGAGTTTACCGAGCGCCTCGGGTGAGGTCTCGCGGCGAGGGCCCTCGTCGGTGGTGAAGAGGAATTCGCGCACGCCGGGAGCGGCGCCCCGGCTCTCCGAGCCGGCACCGCCCTCCGCCTCGACGACGCGGACGGTCAGCGGCACGATCTCCTCGACGAAGCGCCCGGCGTCGAGCGCGGCGATGGCGCGCTGATGGCTCCGGTACGCAAAGACGTCCTGCGCCTCGCGCGAGATGTCCGATTGGCGCGCATGGTTCTCGGCCACCAGGCCCGTGGACAGGTAGACGTCCGGATAGCTGTCTACCAGCACGGGGTTCGGCGAAATCTTGTTGCCACCCATCGGGATGAGGCTCATCGATTCGGTGCCGCCTGCCACCACGGCATGCGCGTGACCGAGCATGATGCGCTCGGCGCCGTAGGCGATGGCCTGCAGGCCAGACGAGCAGAAGCGGTTGACGGTGACCGCCGATGCCTCGACCGGCACGCCGGCGCGGAGGCTCGCGATACGGGCGACGTTGAGGCCCTGCTCGCCTTCGGGCATCGCACATCCCAGAATCAC
>JADZBZ010000251.1 GCA_020851835.1 Acidobacteriota bacterium | reverse complement strand
GCGCGTGATCGCGGAACGCGCCGAGCATGGCGCTGGTCACGGTGTAGGAATTCTGCTTCTCCACTCCGCGCATCGCCATGCAGAGGTGGGTGCCCTCGCACACGACGGCCACACCCAGTGGAGCAATCTTTTCCCGAATCGTCTCGGCGATTTCGTTCGTCATCCGCTCCTGCAACTGGAGCCGTCGCGCGAAGATGTCGACCAGACGCGGAATCTTGCTCAGTCCAATCACGCGGCCGTTCGGAATGTAGGCCACGTGACACTTGCCGAAGAACGGCAGAAGGTGATGTTCGCACAGACTGTAGAAGTCGATGTCGCATACGATCACCATCTCGCTATAATCCACGCTGAACAGGGCGCCGTTGAGCACCGTATCGATATCCGCGTCGTACCCGCTCGTCAGGAACTGCAAGGCCTTCTCGACACGCACCGGGGTGTTCACCAGACCCTCCCGCGCCGGATCTTCACCGAGCTGCTCGAGCAGCTGGTGGATGAGGTGCTGCATCAGCGTATTGTACATGCTCGTGTGCGGAGCTCCGGCGAGGCCTGGTGCGGGCACGCCCGCGGAATCGTCGCGAGGTTCGAGTGGTGGCATCTGGTCTTTGGATGCACGTTCGCGCGTCCAGGTTCCCGATGGCGATCCCGACGCGCTGTACCACGACCGCGAGGCTCTCTCGAGCGCGACGCGGGCGGCCGAGATCTGGTCGGCTCACCTCGCGGAAAACCCTCCGGACTTCGAGTCGGCCTGGAAGCTCGCTCGCGGCGAGTACTGGCTGGGCACCAACGTCCTGCCGGCAGGTGAGCGGAAAACGGCGCTGGAGCGCGGCGTGGCGGCTGGTCGCCAGGCGGCCACGCTCGAACCGAAGCGGCCCGAAGGGCACTTCTGGATGGCTGCGAACATGGGCGCACTCGCCGAATCGTTCGGGCTGCGCCAGGGCATTCGGTACCGAGGCGCCATCAGGGACGAGCTCGAAACGGTGCTCGCTCTCGACCCGGCTGACCAGTACGGATCGGCGGACCAGGCGCTCGATCGGAAAGACGAGGCGCGGCGGGCCGGGCCGTGTCAGTAGGAGTAGAACCCGCGACCGGATTTCTTCCCCAGGTGCCCCGCCAGGACCATCCGCTTCAGCAGCGGCGGCGGCGCGAACCGGGTTTCGCGGAACTCCTCGAACATGATGTTGGCAATGTAGTAGGTCGTGTCGAGGCCGACAAAGTCGAGCAAGGTGAACGGCCCCATCGGGTAGCCGCACCCGAGCCTCATCCCCTTGTCGATATCCTCGACGGTACCCAGCCCCTCTTCGAGGCACCGTACCGCATCGAGCAGATACGGCACCAGCAGCCGGTTGACGATGAAGCCGCCGCGATCGGGGGCGGCAATGGGCTCCTTGCCGATGGCCCGCGCGAATCCGACCAGCGCCTCGTGCGTCTCCTGGCTCGTCGAGAGGGCCCTAATCACTTCCACCAGCTTCATCAACGGAACCGGGTTGAAGAAGTGCAGGCCGCCGACCTTGTCGGGCCGTGTCGTGCCCGCCGCCAGCTCTGTGATGCACAGCGACGAGGTGTTCGACGCAATCAGGCAGTGGGCGCCCACGACGGCCTCGATCTGCGCGTAGGCGTGCTTCTTCGCCTCCACGTTCTCGACGATGGCCTCGATCACCAGGTCGCAGCCCTTCAGGTCCGCGTAGCTGGTGGTGCCCGACAGATGGCCGAGCACAGCGGTCTTGGTCTCCTCGGTGACCTTGCCCTTCGCCACACCATCGGTCAGGAACTTCTCGATGCGTCCCAGGCCCTTCTCGAGGACGTCCGCATTCACTTCGAGCACGACGGTCTTGAACCCCGCGGCGGCCGATACCTGCGCCACGCCCGCTCCCATCAGCCCGCACCCCAACACACCGACGTTCGTGATCGCCATTAGCTTCTCCGCCTGCCGTCCTAGACGGACTCGATAATCATCGCGATGCCCTGCCCGCCGCCGATACATGCCGACGCCACACCGTATCGCCTGCCTCGTCGGCGCAGCTCGAGCAGCAGCGTCAACACCAGACGGGCGCCGGTGGCGCCGAGCGGATGGCCCAACGCGATGGCACCCCCATTGACGTTGACCTTGTCGCGGTCGAGGCCGAGCTCCTTCTCGCACGCCAGATACTGGGGAGCGAACGCCTCGTTGATCTCTATCAGGTCGAGATCGGCCAGCGAGAGTCCCGCCCGCTCGAGCGCCAACCGAATGGCCGGGACCGGCCCCATGCCCATCATCGACGGCTGCACCCCCACCGTGGCCCAGGAGACGATACGTCCGAGCGGCCTGAGGCCGCGGGCCTTGACGGCCGACTCACCGGCAATCAGCAGCGCCGCCGCACCATCCACGATGCCGCTGGCGTTGCCGGCCGTGACGACGCCGTCCTTCTTGAACGCCGCCGGAAGCCTGGCCAGCACGTCCATCGTCGTGTCGGGCCGCAGGTGGTCGTCCCGCTCGACCAGGGTCGTGCCCTTGCGGCCCTCGATCTCGACGGGTACGACTTCATCCTCGAGGCTCCCGGAGTTCCAGGCCTGGTGGGCCAACTGCTGGCTGCGAAGCGCGTACTCGTCTGACTGCTCGCGGGTGATTCCGTACTTCTCGGCGCAGTTCTCGGCCGTGATGGCCATCGAACAGCCGGCGTAGGGATCGGTCAGCCCTTCCCAGAGCCAGTCTTCGAGCTTGCCCTGCCCGAGCTTGAGACCCGACCGCAGGCCGCGGATGACGTGCGGCACCTGGCTCATGTTCTCCATGCCGCCGGCCAGTACCACGGCGGCCTCGCCGAGCTGGATATGCTGCGCGCCACTCAACACGGCCTGCACGCCAGACCCGCAGAGGCGGTTGACGGTGAGCGCCGGCACCTCGATGGGCAGGCCGGCCTTGAGCCCGACGTGCCGGGCACCGTAGTGCGCGTCGACGCTGCTTTGCTGCACGTTGCCGAAGACGACGTGCTCCACCCAGTCGGGCTGCACACCCGTCCGGGCCAGTGCCCCGCGCGCGGCGACGGCGCCAAGGTCGATGGCGGACACGTCCTTGAGCGCGCCCACGTACTGCGTCATCGGCGTGCGCGCGCCGCCGAGAATGTACACGGTTTCAGGCATGGAAATGACGCCCTCTCACATCAAGGCGGCCGCGATTCGGTCGCCAACTTCCCGTGTGCCAAGCGAGCCGCCGATGTCCGCGGTCGTCTCACCGGCGCGGACCGTCGCTTCGACGGCGGCCTCGATGGCCTTCGCCTCGGCGGTCCGCCCGAGCGTCTCCAGCATCAGCGCCACCGAGAGGATGGCCCCCATCGGGTTGGCCACGTTCCTTCCAGCCAACGGCGGCGCCGAGCCGTGCACGGGCTCGAAGAGCGATGTGCGCCCCGGGTGGAGGTTGCCGGACGCCGCCATGCCCAATCCGCCCTGGAGGGCCCCGCCGATGTCGGTGACGATGTCGCCGAAGAGGTTGTTGGTGACGATCACCTCATACTGCCCGGGATCACGAACGAGGAACATCGCCAGCGCATCGATGTACTGGTGCGTGGCGGCGATGCCCGGAAATTCGGCGGCCACCTCATGGAATACGCGCTGCCAGAGCGCGTGGCCCTGCTGCATGGCGTTGCTCTTGTCGGCCATGCACACCTTGGTGAGGTTGTGCGTCGCCGCGTACGCGAACGCGTAACGGATGATGCGATGGACACCCTTGTAGGTGTTGATCTCCTCCTGAATGGCCACTTCGTCCGGCGTGCCCGCCTTGAACCGCCCGCCGATGCCGACATAGACGCCCTCGGTGTTCTCGCGGAAGACGACGAAGTTGACGTCGGCGCGCCCGCGGTGCTTCAGCGGGCACAGGCGGTCGGCCAGCAGGCGCACGGGCCGGTAGTTGACGTAGAGGTCGAGCTCGAAGCGGGTGCCCAGCAGGATATCGCGTGCGTGGCGGTTGTCGGGTACCCGCGGATCCCCCAGCGCCCCCACGAAGACCGCGTCGAACGACCGCAGCAGGTCGTAGCCGCCCGCGGGCAGCGTCTCGCCCGTCCGCAAAAAGTGGTCGGCTCCCCACGGCAGGTGCTCGAGAACGATCGGCGCGTCGAACACGGACGACACCTGCTGGAGCACCTTGACCGCTTCGACGGTCACGTCCTTTCCGATGCCGTCTCCGGCAATGACTGCAATCTGCATCCTGGGCCCCACGAACTTCGAACCGTCACACGATGTTCAACGCACGTCGATCGCCATCGCCATCCCCATGCCTCCGCTCACGCAGAGCGTCGCCAGGCCGCGTCCGCCCCCGCGCCGCCGCAGCGCGTGCAGCAGAGTGACGACGATGCGCGCACCAGTGGCGCCGATGGGATGGCCGAGAGCAATGGCGCCGCCGTTGACGTTCAGTCTGTCGGCTCGAATCGGCACGTCGCGCAGCACCGCGAGCACCTGCGCGGCAAATGCTTCGTTGACTTCCACCAGGTCGAATGCGTCTGGGCCGAGCGCGGTCCGCGCCTCGAGCTTCTTCATCGCCGGGACGGGTCCGATGCCCATGAAACGCGGATCCACACCCGCGCTGGCCCATCCCGTGATGGTGGCAAGCGGCGTCAGCCCGTGCGCGGCGGCGTAATCACGGGAGGCTAGCACGAGCGCGGCCCCGCCGTCGGTGATGCCAGACGCCGAGCCGGCGGTGATGATGCCGGCGTGACCCTCCACCTTCGGAAACGTGGGCGGCAGCCGTCGCAGGGCTTCAATCGTGGTTCCAGGTCTCGGATGCTCGTCGCTGGCCACCTCGACGGGAGCACCCGTCACGGTCACGGTGACCGGTGCGATTTCGTCGGTGAAGCGCCCTTCCCTCTGGGCCGCTTCGGTCTTCTGTTGACTGCTCAACGAAAACCGGTCCGACTCCTCGCGCGTGATGCCGTACTGGCGAGCCAGCAGTTCGGCCGTTTCTCCCATGATGAGATTCGACAGCGGGCACTGGAAGCCGTCGCGGTACATCGCGTCCACGAATTGGAAGTGGCCCATCTTGTGGCCCCAGCGCGCGTCGATGCTGTCCACCAGGTACGGCATCCGGCTCATCGACTCGATCCCGCCGGCCAGCACGACCTCGGATTCGCCCAGCTGGATACTCTGGGCGCCGCTGGCAAGCGCCTGCAGGCTGGACGCGCAGGCTTTGTTGATCGTCTGGGCAGGAGTTCCATGAGGCACGCCGGCCCGGTGCGCGACCTGGCGCGCGGGGTTCGGACCCGAGCCGGCTTGTCGCCCGTGTCCCACCCAGACGTCCTGCACGTCCTCAGCGGCCACTCCAGCGCGGGCCAGGGCCGCCCCCGCCGCGACGGCGCCAAGTTCGGCCGGGTGCAGATCCCGAAACGCGCCGCCGTACTTGCCGATGGGCGTTCTCGCCGCGCCGAGGATGACGACCGAAGGGGTAGCCATGACCTGAACGAGTGTATCAAACGAGTGTTCAATCCGGCGCCCGGCTGTCCCTGCCCGGACCATGGGTGGCCTGTCGATCGATGGCGCCAGCGCCGGCGAGAACCGGTTCATTGTCGACGGCATCGAAACCACCGACCTTCAAAACGGCACATCCGGCAAGCAGGTCATCGCGGACTTCATCGAGGAAGT
>JADZBZ010000250.1 GCA_020851835.1 Acidobacteriota bacterium | reverse complement strand
TGCCCACGCCCATGCCGCTCGGCGGAGGGCCCGCCCTGTTTGCGGACCTCCTGCACGTGCCGTTCGTCGAGGCGGATCCGGGCTGGCTCCGCACCCACGATGGCGATCACCTGGATGAAGCGTCGGCTGTGAGCTGGACCGAGACGTTCGTAGCGGGTCTGAGCCGGGTCATCCCGTGAACTTCGTGTCGTGGGCGTTTGTCGCCTTGTTCCTGATCGTGCTGACCGCCCGCCTCACAATTGGCCGCCGGAGCACCGAGCCGGCGTTCGTCCTGGTGCTGATCGTGGCCAGCATCGGCTTCTACGCCTGGCACATTCCTGTCTACATCGGCATCCTGCTGCTCAGTTCAGGCATCGACTACTGGGCGGCGCTGTGGCTGGCACAACTGCCGCCGGCCGCAAGGGGCCGTCGCCGGGCGGTGCTCGGGCTGTCGCTCTGCACGAATCTCGGCCTGCTCGCGTTCTTCAAGTACGCGAGCTTCTTTCTGCAGGTGCTGCGCGACGTGCTGGGGCCGGCGCTGACCTCGCCCCTTCCGCCCGAACTGGCCCTGGCGCTGCCGATGGGTATCAGCTTCTACACGTTCCAGTCGATGTCCTACACCATCGACGTGTATCGCGGCGTGCTCGCCCCGATTCATCGGTTCTGGCCCTTCTTCCTGTTCGTCAGCTTCTTTCCTCAGCTGGTGGCCGGTCCCATCGTCCGGGCCGCCGAGTTCCTGCCGCAGATGCCTCGCCCCCGGCCGGTGCGGGCCGCCGTCTTCTACGAAGGCGCGTGGCTGATTATCTCCGGGTTCTTCCTCAAGATGGTCTGCGCCGACAACCTGGGCATGTACGTGGACGAGTACTGGGACCGCGGCACATGGCCGCAGGCCGGCAGCGGCTTCACGCTGTGGCTCGCCCTGATGTTCTCGGGCCAGATCTTCGCCGACTTCGCGGGCTACTCGAACATCGCGCGCGGAACGGCCTACCTGCTGGGCTACCGCCTGCCGATCAATTTCAATGCGCCCTATCTGGCGGCATCGTTCAAGAACTTCTGGGAACGCTGGCACATGACGCTGTCGCGCTGGCTGCGCGACTACTTGTACGTGCCGCTGGGCGGGAATCGTCGAGGTGCCGTCCGCACGTACGTGAACCTGCTGCTCGTCATGCTGCTTGGCGGCCTCTGGCACGGCGCGGCGTACACGTTCATCATCTGGGGCGGGCTGCACGGCGCCGCACTGGCGATCGAGCGGCTCCTGGGCCTGCAGCGTCCGGACGGCTGGGCAGCGCGATGGCCGGTGCGGACCGCCTGGTTCCTCGTCGTCCAGGCTCTCGTGCTGGTCGCCTGGGTGTTCTTTCGCAGCCGCAGCGTCGAGGAGGCGTCGCTGTTTCTCGGCAACATCGGCGCCCTGGAAGGATGGAGGCTCGGCGCCACCGAATGGGTTGGCGCCCTGTTCCTGGCCCCGCTCGTGGCGCACCACGGGTTCACCTGGCTTGTCGAGCGCCAACACGTGCCGGACGCGGGGCCGGTGGCCCGCGCAGTGCTGGCCGCATTCATGGTATACGGCATTGCCACGCTCTATACGGGCACGTCGGACTTCATCTACTTCCAGTTCTGAGCCGTTCGCCGGCTATACTGATTTGGCTCGTGTTCGACGTTCACGCTTCCGATCTATTCACCATCGGGCTGCTGGTCGCCCTCGAAGGCCTGCTGAGCGCCGACAACGCCATGGTTCTCGCGGTGCTGGTGCTCGCCCTGCCGCGTGCCCAGCAGCAGAAGGCCCTGCGCTACGGCATTCTCGGCGCCTTTGCGTTCCGCGCCGCGGCTACGGTCGGCGCGGTCCACATGATTGAGCTCCTGTGGGTGCGACTGCTCGGAGCGCTGTACTTGCTGTACCTGCCGTACCACCACTTCTTCAGCCACACAGACGCCGACGGGCGCCGTGCGCCCAAGCCCGCGCAGCCGTGGCTCGGACTCACCGCGTTCTGGGCCACCGTCGTGCGCGTCGAGCTCACCGACCTCGTCTTTGCGATCGACTCCATCCTCGTCGCCGTGGCCATGTCGAACAAGCTGTGGGTGATCATCACCGGTGGCATCCTCGGCATCATCGCCATGCGGCTGGTGATTGGCCAGCTCCTCGCGCTGGTCCGCCGCTACCCGGCACTGGTGGACGGAGCGTTTGTCATCATCGCGTGGGTCGGCGTGAAGCTCCTGCTGGAGTACTTCCATGGCCTGGGCTGGATCCACTTCGAAATTCCGAAGTGGCTCTCACTGGGGCTGATCGTCGTCATCTTCGCCGTCTCCTACATCCTGGCCCGGCGGCACGGGCCCGTGGACGACGATAACCCGGCCGACACATCCGTCGCCGGCCACTGATCAGGCCGCGTGAACGCCGCGGGGCGGCACGGCCAGGCTCAGCGGTCCTTGTTGGCCTCGAGGATGGCCTGTACCAGTTCCTCGGGCATCGCCTCGGACGCCAGCTGGTTCTCCCGTTTGCAGGCCTGCTTACCCGCCTTGATGACGGCGGCGTACTGATCCAGGTAGGCGCGGCAGTTGCGGCACCGGTCGAGATGGGTCTCGAACGAGATGCGCAGGTCGTCCGCGAGCTCGCCATTCAGATAATCGGCGAGAAAGTCGGCGCAGGCCCGGCAGGTCATCCTGTCCATGTCGTCACGGCCTCCCCAGGCGCGGCGCCACCAGCGTGCGCAGCGCCTGCCGGGCCCGGTGGAGCCGGAGCTTCACGGCATTGGGTGTGATCGCGAGCTGCTCGGCCACTTCGCTGGTGCCCAATCCTTCGATGTCGCGCAGCAGCAGGACGGTTCGGTAGTGCTCCGGCAGGTCGTCGATGGCCGCCCGCACGGCCGCCTGCTCCTCTTCGCGGGCCAGACGCTGATCGGCAGGTTCAGACCCGCCGTCGAACCGGTCCACGAAGTGACCGTCGTCGCGAAACGTGGGCAACAGGTGATCGAGCGACTCCTCGGGCTTCCGCTTACGCCGCCGGATCTTCATCAGCGACACGTTGACAACGATGCGGTGGAGCCATGTCGACAGCAGCGACCCGCCCTCGAAGCGGTCGATGCTGCGAAACGCGTTCAGAAAGGCATCCTGGACGGCGTCGCGCGCGTCCTCCTCGTTGCCGAGCAGGCGGCGGGCCACCGCCAGCAGCCGGCCGCCGTGCGCACGGACCAATTGCTCGAACGCGCCGGGCGCACGGGTGCGGAGGGCCGTGAGGAGCGCCTCATCCGGTGAGGCGGGCTGCGGCGTCGGGAGCGGTGCCACGGTCTGTAAGCATACGACGGCAGGCGTCCCAGGCCATGGCCCCTGAGACGAGCTGTGTCAGAATTCCCGGACGGCGCCATGATCTCCCCCGACGACGACGAGCGCGATCTCGATCGGCTCGTCAGCGAGCTGAACGCCTCCGATCTGCACGCACCGCGCGATGTGGCGAAGCTGCAGGCCTGGCTGGCGGCGCTGCGGGCGGCCGGCGGCAGCGATCTCTACCTGGTGGCCGGAGTGCCACCATCGATCCGCGTGAACGGCGTGGTGCGCTCCCTCACCGGCGCCCTGCTCGACGGAGACGAGATCGAGGAGAGCATCCTGCCCGCGCTGCCGCCCCACGCGGTGGAGCGCTACCGGCGCTCGGGCGCGGCCGACGCGTCGTTCCGACGAGACGCCGGCGGGCGCTTTCGTATCAACCTCCACCGCGAGCGGGGACGCGCGGCCGCGAGCATCCGGGCGCTGCCGCTGCACCCGCCTCAGCTCGGCGAGCTGGCGTTGCCGCCGAGCGTCGAGGCGCTCACCCGGCTGCCGTACGGGCTGGTGCTGGTCGGCGGGCCGACCGGGTCGGGAAAGTCCACGACCGTGGCCGCCCTCGTGGACGCCATCAACCGGCGCGATGCCAAGCACATCGTCACCATCGAAGACCCCATCGAGTACGAGCACCCTCACCACCGCAGCATCGTCGAGCAGGTGGAGATTGGCATCGACGCGCCCGACTTCGTCACGGCGCTCCGCTCGGCGGTGCGCCAGTCGCCCGACGTGATCGTGGTGGGCGAGATGCGCGATCCCGAAACGATGCGCATGGCCCTGGCGGCGGGCGAGACCGGGCACCTGGTCTTCTCGACGCTCCACACGAGCGACGTGGCCTCCACCATCTCGCGGGTCTCGGACGCGTTCCCGCCAGAACGCCAGACCAGTATCCGCCAGGAGCTGTCGATGGCGCTGGCCGCGGTCATGACCCAGGCCCTCCTGCCGAAGGCCGGTGGAGGGCGTATCCCGGCCGCGGAGCTGCTAATGGTGGGCTACGGCGCGCGGCAGCACATCCGGAAGAACGCCTTGCAGCACCTCCATCAGGAGATCACGATCACGCGCGGCAACGGGTCCTTCACCTTCGAGGAGTGCCTGGCGCAGCTCGTTCGGCGCGGCGTGCTCAACAGCGAGGACGCCCGCGCCCGGTCGGTTCACCGCGACGAGCTCGACGGCCTGCTCACCGCCCTGCCCGCGGCGCGCAGCCCACTGCGTGCCGAGCCGTAGGGCGGCGCGGCAGGCTCCCGAGCCGTTCCTGTGTCGGGCCGACGAACGGGGCCGCCCTCGGCGGTGATAGGCTGTCCGCGGAGGTCGCATGTACAGCCGGGGGTCGGTTCACCTCCTCACCTTCGTCCTGTTCGCTGCGCTGCTGGGCACGCCGGGATGCGCTGCCGCGATCAGCCCGCTGGAGATCGACGCCGCCCAGACGGCCGCGCGCGTGAAGACGGCCCTGGTCAACGACCCGATCGTCGGCGTCCGCGTCATCGACGTGCGCGTGCGGGCCGGCGCCGTGCGGTTGTCCGGCCGCGTGGCTAGCCCGGACGAGGCCCGGCGCGCCGTCGAGATTGCCCGCGGCGTGCCGGGCGTGTCACAGGTGGACTCGCGGCTGCAGGTCGGGGGCGCATCGCCGGAGGCCTTCCCGGAGGACGATTCGCGCGCGGATGCGGCGCGCGGTCCGGCCTACGAGTTCGCCGAACTGGAAGACGAGCCCGGCGGGTTCGCGATCGGCGGCTCGATCGGCCTGAACAACCCTCGGGGACGCGCGGCCGGCGCGCGGGTCAGCATCAGCCCGCTGGTGCGGCTCGGGTCGGGCGGCGGCCTGGGGCCGGCGGTGGCATTCGATTGGTTCGACGCCGCCCCCATCGCGCCGCCTGACGCGGTGGGCGACGTTGGCCGCGTGCGGGTGCGCCCGGTTATGGCTGGTGTCCGCTATACGCTCCCGCTCGGTCGACTGTCCCTCAGCCCTTCACTGGTCGGCGGCTATGCCTTCAACAGCCTGCGCGTGGCCGAGACCGGCGCCGTCGAGCGACTCTCGGTCGGCGTCGCCAACAGCTTCGCGTGGCGGCCGGGTGTGTCGATCTGGGTGGAGAGCGGCCGGCGCACGGCCATCCACCTGTCGGTGGGCCGCGTGATGACGAGCCCGCGCTTCACGGTCGTCGAAGGTGGCCGCTTGCGAGAGCGGAGCCTGAGCGCCGACGCGACCATCCTTCAGATCGGGCTGGCGTACAAGGTGTTCTGACCGAGAGGCATGAGGTGAACCGGGTGATCGTGTCGTGGCTCGAAGGCGTGGCAGACGGGTCGAGGTTCGCCGGGCGGGTGCTCGTCGAGGCCGTTCGGCCGCCGTTCGAGTTCCGGGAGATGGTCCGTCAGCTCTACGAGCTGGGCGTGCGGTCGGTTCCGCTGATTGCCGCCGCGGGGTTCGCGATTGGCGTGGTGCTCTCGATGCACACCCGCGCCTCGCTGGCCCGCTTTGGTGCTGAAGCACTCATTCCGGCCGGACTGGCCATCGCCCTGGTGCGCGAAACCGGTCCCTTGACGGCGGGCCTGCTGCTCTCGGGCCGCATTGGCGCGGGCATCGGTGCCGAGCTCGGCGCGATGAAGGTCACCGAACAGATCGACGCGCTCGAGGCCGTGGCCGTCGATTCCTTCCGCTACCTGGTGGTCACGCGCGTGGTCGCCTGTGTCATTGCCCTGCCACTGCTGACCACGCTGATGAACTTCACGGGGATACTGGGCGGGTACGCCGCCGAGACGGTGATTACCGGCATGCCGGTCGAGACCTACTTCCGCCAGGCGTTCACCGCCATCGAGTTCTCGGATCTCAT
>JADZBZ010000249.1 GCA_020851835.1 Acidobacteriota bacterium | reverse complement strand
TCCGCACGCGCGTCAGCAGGTCCACCAGGGCCGGCAGGTCGAAGATATCGCGCAGGCACTCGCGATAGGTCTCGAGGATGATGGGGAACGAGCCGAAGCGCGCGGCGACCGCCAGCAGATCGGCGGCTCGCTTGCGCTGCTGCCAGAGCGGTGCGCGGGCGCCGGGGCGCCGGCGGGGCAGGAGCAGCGCGCGACCGGCGGCTTCGCGGAAGCGGGCGGCGAAGAGCGCCGTCGAACCAAGCTGGCGGACCAGCAGCCCTTCCACCTCGTCGGGGTCGGGCACGAACCACGCGCTTTCGGGCGGCTGATCACCCTCTGGCACGCGCACCACGAACCCGTCGTCGCTCCACATCGCCTCGGCGTCGAGGCCGCGCTCGTCGCGCAGGCGCGCGGTGACGGCCATGGCCCAGGGCGCGTGGACACGGCTGCCGAAGGGCGACAGCACGGAGATGCGCCAGTCGCCCAACTCGTCGGCGGTACGCTCGATGAGGATGGTGCGGTCGTCCGGAACGGTCTCGGCCGCCTGCTGCTGATCGTCGAGGTATTGCAGGAGGTTGGCGGCGGCCAGCGGATCCAGGCCGTGCTGCTGGTGCAGCCGCGCCATGGCCTCGGCCGGCGGGCTCGCGCGCAGTTCGCGCGTCAGCTTGCCGATGGCCATCCCCAACTCGATGGGCCGCCCCGGTCCCTCGCCCTTCCAGAACGGCATCTTGCCCGGCTCGCCCGGCGCCGGAGTGACCAGCACGCGGTCGTGCGTAATCTGCTCGATGCGCCAGGTGGAAGCGCCCAGCAGGAACCTTTCGCCCGCCCGCGCCTCGAACACCATCTCCTCGTCCAGTTCGCCCACGCGCGCCCGGTCGCGCGCGGCGCCGGCGAGGAACACGCCGTAGAGACCGCGGTCGGGAATGGTGCCCGCATTGGCGATGGCCACCCGCTTGGCGCCCTGGCGCGCCAGGACCGTGCCGTTGACCCGGTCCCACGTCACGCGGGGCTTCAGCTCGGCGAATTCGTCCGACGGGTAGCGTCCCGACAGCATGTCGAGCACGCCTTCGAAGACGCGCCGGCTGAGACCGGCATACGGCGCCGCCCCGCGCACCAACGCGAAGAGCGCGTCCACCGTCCAGCGTTCCATCGACGCGATGGCCACGACCTGCTGGGCCAGCACGTCGAGCGGGTTGCGCGGGTAGCGCGAAAGCTCGACCTGTCCGCGCCGCATGGCGCCGGTCACGGCGGCCGCGGCCAGCAGGTCGCCGCGGAACTTCGGAAAGATGATGCCAGCGCTGAGCTCGTCGATCCGGTGTCCTGACCGTCCGATTCGCTGCAGGCCGCTCGCCACCGAGGGCGGCGCCTCGATCTGCAGGACCAGGTCGATGGCGCCCATGTCGATGCCCAGCTCGAGCGACGAGGTGGCCACCAGCCCGCGCAGCCGGCCGGACTTGAGAAGGTCCTCGATTTCGGTCCGTTGCGCCCGCGCGAGCGACCCGTGGTGCGCGCGCACCAGCGCGTCGCCCGCCAGGTCGTTGAGCGAGGCGGCCAGCCGTTCGGCCAGGCGCCGGCTGTTCACGAACAGCAAGGTGGAGCGATGCGCGCGGACCAGTTCCAGCAGTCGCGGATAGATGGAACTCCAGATCGTCTGGACCGGCGAGCCCTGGGCGGCCGGGCCGCCCGGTTGTTCCATCGGCATGCCCACCCTGGCCATGTCGGCCATGGGCACTTCGACGGTCACCGACAACTGCTTGGGCTCGCGCGCGTCGACCAGGGTCACGGGGCGATAGGTGATGGCGGCGTCGGCCCCGGCGCCGGCGCCGGAAAACTCTTCGTGCAACGCCCGCGCCGGGTCGGGGCCCGGCCTGGCCCGCCCCCGCCCTTGCGCGCGCCGCGGCTCGGCCCCGCCAAGGAAATGGCCGATTTCGTCCAGGTTGCGCTGGGTGGCCGACAGCCCGATGCGCTGCAGACGATGGTCCGCCACCTGCTCGAGCCGCTCGAGCGACAAGGCGAGGTGCACCCCGCGCTTGGTGGAGACGAGCGCGTGAATCTCGTCCACGATGACGGTTCCGACGGACCGCAGGCGTTCGCGGGCATTCGACGTGAGCAGCAGGAACAACGACTCGGGGGTGGTGATCAGGATGTCGGCGGGCGCACGCAGAAACCGGGCGCGCTCGGCGGCCGGAGTGTCGCCCGTGCGAATGGCGACTGACGGCACGTACACCTCGTCGCCGCGGACCGCTGCCACGTGGGCAATGCCCGCGAGCGGTGCGCGGAGATTGCGCTCCACGTCGACAGCCAGCGCCTTGAGAGGCGAGATGTACAGGACGCGGCACCGCCGGCCGTCTTCGGGAGGCCCCTCGAACATGAGCCGGTCGAGGCACCACAGAAACGCCGCCAGCGTCTTGCCCGTGCCCGTGGGCGCGAGAATCAGGGCGGAGTCGCCGCGGGCAATGGCGGGCCACCCGTCGCGCTGCGGGCGGGTTGGCCCTTCGAAGGCGCCGTCGAACCACTGTTGCACGGCAGGGTGGAACACGAACCCCTTTCGCGAGGCCGCCATAGACCGCTATAATGATTGATTGATGGGTGATGCTGCTGAAGGATTGATCGACGCTGATGCGCGCTTGCAGGAGCGCATGGAAGAACTGGAAGAGAGTCGGAAGGCCGCGCGCGATCGCGGGCCCAGGGTCGACCCGGAGCGCCTGCGCGCTTCCGAGTCGCTCAAGCTCGCCAAGACCGAGCTCGAGCGCCAGTTCGAGGCTACCGCGCATCCGGCGCGCCGCGAGCAAATCGAGTTGGCGGTGGCCGAGATCGATCGCCGGCTCGCCGCGATGGCCTGACCGGGTGCCGGCCCGCTAACCGGGGCCGCCCACGTCCAGAGTCCGTCTGAGTTCGGCCGCCATCTCCGAGGCCGTCTCCGGACGCTCGTCCGGTGTGTAGGCCATGGCTCGTCGCAGTACCGCTGCGACTGCCGGCGCCAGGGCCGTAGTGTCCAGTGCCGTGGCCACCTCGGCCTGCCGTACCGCGACATCCACGAACGACCCGGTGCCGAACGGCAGGCGTCCGGTCAGCATCTCGTACCCCATCACGCCCAGGCTGTACACGTCCGCCCGCGCATCCACGTGCGCTCCCCGGATCTGTTCCGGCGCCATATAGGCGGGTGTGCCGACGATGGTGCCCGTCGCGGTCAGAGTGCCGTCTCCTCCCGGCGCGGGCATCTGTTTGGCGATTCCGAAGTCCAGCACCTTCGGCCGGCCGTCGTCGAGCAGCAGTACGTTCTCTGGCTTCAAGTCGCGGTGCAGGACCTGTTCCCGGTGCGCCGCCGCGACGGCGTCAGCCAGCGCGGCCAGCAGGCGCACGGCCTCGCCCGGGTCGAGGGGACCCGTCGACAGCCGTGACCGCAAGTCTGCTCCGCGCACGTATTCCATCACCAGGTACGCCGCACCACCCGGCAGGGCGCCGTAATCGAACACCGTCACGATGGCCGGGTGCTGCAGGCGCGCGGCCAGCTGCGCTTCGCGCCTGAAGCGCTCGCGCGCTTCGGCCGAGGCCACCAGCTCGCCGCGGACGACCTTGACGGCGACGTCGCGGTCGAGCCGCAGGTCGCGCGCGCGATATACCGCTCCCATCCCGCCGCGGCCGATGAGCGCGTCCACGCGGTACTTGCCGTCGATGGTGCTGCCGACCTCGATCGCGCCCGGTCCTGCCCACGCTGTCGCCCCCGCCGGCG
>JADZBZ010000248.1 GCA_020851835.1 Acidobacteriota bacterium | reverse complement strand
CCGGTCATGGCCACATCGCCGCGGACCGGCCGCTGCGCCAGGGCGGAGACCAGCGCGGTCACCATGGTGACGCCGGCGGAGGGTCCATCCTTCGGGATGGCCCCAGACGGGACGTGCAGGTGGATCTCGGACCCCTTGAAGAAGTCGGGGTCGATGTTCCACTCGGTCGCGTGAGCCCGCACCCAGGAGAGCGCGGCGCGTGCCGACTCCTTCATCACGTCGCCGAGCTGGCCGGTCAGGGTGAGCGAGCCGGTACCGGCCATCCGGGACGCCTCCACGAAGAGGACCTCGCCGCCGACGGGAGTCCAGGCCATGCCGATAGCGACACCAGGCTGCTTGGTCCGCTGTTCGATCTCTTCTTCCATGAATCGAGGAGCGCCCAGCAGCTCCTGCACGAGTTCGGGCGTCACACGCACGCGCGACTCGTCGCCCTCCGCCCGGCGACGGGCGATCTTGCGGCAGATGGCGCCGACCTCGCGCTCCAGGTTGCGGACGCCGGCCTCGCGCGTATAGCCGCGGATGATGGCCCGGAGCGCAGGGTCGCCGAACGCGATCTGTTTGGTCGTCAACCCGTGGTTCTCGATCTGTTTGGCCACGAGGTGTTCGCGGGCGATGACCAGCTTCTCCTCTTCGGTGTAGCCCGCCAGCTCGAGGACCTCCATGCGGTCGCGCAAGGGACCTGGAATGGTGTCGAGGACGTTGGCCGTCGTGATGAACAGCACCTCTGAGAGATCGAAGGGTACGTCCAGGTAGTGATCGCGGAACGTGTTGTTCTGCTCGGGGTCGAGGACCTCGAGCAGCGCCGACGAGGGATCGCCCCGGAAATCGGCGCCGAGCTTGTCGACCTCGTCGAGGATGAAGACGGGATTCTTCGATTCCACCCGGCGCAGGCCCTGAACGATCTGACCGGGCAGCGCCCCGATGTAGGTGCGTCGGTGACCACGGATCTCGGCCTCGTCGCGCACGCCGCCGAGCGAGATGCGCACGAACTTGCGCCCCATGGAATGGGCGATGGAACGGGCCAGTGAGGTCTTGCCGACTCCCGGGGGCCCGACAAAGCACAGGATGGGGCCCTTCAGAGCCGGATTGAGCTTCCGGACGGCCAGGTACTCGAGAATGCGATCCTTCAGCTTGTCGAGGCCGGAATGCTCGCGGTCGAGCACCTCCTTGGTGCGGACCAGGTCGATCACCTCTTCGGTGCGCGCGGACCAGGGCAGGGCCACGATCCAGTCGAGATACGTGCGGGCAACCGTGAACTCGGCCGCGGCAGGCGGCATCTTCGACAGACGGTCCAGCTCGCGCAGGGCCTCCTTCTTGACGCCTTCTGGCAGTCCGGCGGCTTCGATTTTCTCGCGGAGCTCGTCTATTTCGCGGGTCTGGTCGTCGCCTTCGCCCAGCTCCTTCTGAATGGCCTTGAGCTGCTCGCGGAGGAAGTAGTCGCGCTGGTTCTTGCCGACCTCCGACTGGACCTGCGACTGGATCTTCGACCCGAGTTCGAGCACCTCGAGTTCCTTGATGAGAAGGCGGTTGAGCAGGTCGAGGCGGGCACGGACATCGAGGGTGGCCAGCACTTGCTGCTTGGTCTCGGTGCTGAGGGTGCTGAGGCTCGACGCGATGAAGTCGGCCACCCGGCCGGGATCGGTGATGTTGACGGCCAGCGCCTGCAGGTCGTCGGACATCAGCGGCGAGAGCGACACGATCTGCTGGAAATTCGTCTTGATGTTGCGCTGCAGCGCGTCGATCTCGAGCCGATCCTTCTCGCCGGACTGTTCGATCAACTCCGTGACACGCGCCTGCAGATACGGGCGGACCGTCGTCAGGTCTTCGAGGTGGACGCGCGCGACACCCTGCACGATGATGCGCAGGCTGCCATCGGGCAGCTTGAACATCTTATGGATGTGGCTGGCGGTCCCAACCGGATAGAGATCGTCCTGCTGAGGGTTGTCTTCCGCGGCGTCGCGTTGCGCGAAGACCGCAATCATCTTCCCTGACGCCACGGCCTCGTCGATGAGACGCACCGAACTCTCGCGCGCGACGGCCAGAGGCATGAACGCATGCGGGAACAGCACCGTGTCCCGCAGCGGCAACACCGCAATTTCGGGCGGCACCGGCGTGATCGTTCGGCTCTGCTCTTCGGAGACGATGGTTTCGTTCTGATCGCTCATGTGCGACCCCCGGGGGCTACTTGATGTGCTCGCATTGACTCGGTCGTCGTGTCAGCCGGGGTGGGCCGGTGGGTAGGGGCAGGCCCCGCCACCGGCGGAGCCTGCTGTCAGGAAGGACGCCGGGTGTTAACCCTGGTACTCGTAGAAGAGGCTGGAGCCGCCTCGGCGCTGCGCCATGCGCTCGCGCTTCTGGGCCATCTCGCGGGCTTCCTCACAGTTCTTGCAACGGACCGCGAAGGGCAGCGCCCGCAGACGCTGCTCCAAGATCTCCTCGCCGCACTCGAAGCAGCGGCCGTAGGTCCCCTCTTCGAGCCGCGAAAGGGCCTCGTTGATCTTGTTCAGGGTCTCCGCCTTCATCTGGATGAGGGCGAACTCGATGTCTTCCTGGATGTCGACCTCGCTGGTCTCACCCGGGTCCATCACCTCGTGCGGCTTGTCGGACCCTTCGGCGCGCACGCCGCGAATCCGCCCCTGCACCTCGGTGAAAATGTCGCGCCGGCGCTCTTCGAGCATCTGCCGGAGCTCTTCATACCGCGTCGCCTTCGACTCTGCCGCAACAGCCGTGCGGCGCTTGCTGACCTTGGCCATGACAGCCACTCCTTCTTGATCCCCCTCCCGGGCCGTTCCCCAGGAGGCCTATGATGCTCCGCCTAAATGCAAAGACGGTGCCTATGAATGCCGGCCCTGCGTGGAGGCCGTGAACGGTTGCCCACTTCCGCCCGGATCCGAACCGGACGTGATGCGAGGGCCTTCCCGACCGTGGAACCCTGTATGGTCTCCGCAACCCGGTCGTGAGGCGTAACTAACTCATTCCAGAGCGATTAACAAATATGCAATTTCGACCGAACACTCGTTCCGAGCATCGTTCACAGCTATTAGACGCCCGAGTCTTCCATCGGGTTCTTGGACACTGTCACCTCCGTTTTGTCCCTTGAAGGTGACACAATGAAACCGGGGAACGGTAGCATGAAAGCCCCGGATGGGCAAGGTGCCACGAATCGGATGCACCGGGCTGGCAGAGTGTTCCATCCCGGTATCCACCGGTCGGCAGCCCCAAACCCGCACTGGCGAACACCCGGCACGATGCACGCCGCCCGCCGGCGGCTGTAAGCTCTCCCGATGACCTGCCCACAATGTTCACGACGGCCCGCCAAGAGAGCGTGTCCGGCCCTCCGTCAAACCATCTGCCCGACCTGCTGCGCCACCAAGCGCGTCGTCGAGATTCGCTGTCCCGCCGACTGCGTCCACCTCGGAGCCGCCCAGAAGCACCCGGCGGCCGTCGTCCGTCGGCAGCAGGAACACGACCTCGGCACGCTCATGGAAACGATGGGGCGACGCCTGTCCGAGCTGCAACTCCAGGTCTTCTTCCTCCTGGCCAGTGTCATCGTCCGGTTCCGGCCCGAGGGCCTGCTGCGGGTGACCGACGCGGACGTCGTGGACGGCGCGGGGGCGATGGCCACCTCGCTCGAGGCCGCCAGCCGTGGCATCATCGCCGAGGTCGCCGCGACGACGCCGGTGGGGGAGGGGCTCCGACGGCAGTTCGATTCGCTGCTCGTCGAACTGGGCCAGGGCGGCGGCGCGCGGTACGCCGGGGACGCCGCCGAGGTGCTGCGCGGCATCGAGCGCGGGGCCCGGCACGAACCTCGCGGCGTGGGCGACGGTGCGGCGTCGTATCTGGCTCTGCTGACGCGGGTGCTGCCACCGCCGGCCGACGAGCTGCCCGCGCCCCCACCGTCCCCAATCATCCTGCCCTGAGCCACTGCCGACGGCGGGCAGCCTTTGCCTTCCGCTTTCGACCTGCACTAAGATGGGTGTTTGTCTCAGGAGTCGATCTGATGGCTATGCGCTGTGAAGTCTGTGGCAAGGGTCCGGTGGTCGGCCGCCGCGTGTCCCATGCCCACAATGTCCGTCCCCGCCGCTTCGAGCCCAATCTGCAGACCGTGCGGGCGCTCGTCAACGGCGCCACGAAGCGGATGCGGGTGTGCACGCGGTGCATCCGGTCCCGGAAGATCGTCAAGGCGGCCTAGTGGTACGCGAGGCCCTCAACCCGGCGGGCGCCGCTCAGGCCATCGGTCCCTACTCGCCCGCGCTCCGCGTGGGCAACCTGCTGTTTCTATCGGGCTCGATCCCGATCGATCCGGCGACGGGCCAGCTGCTCACCGGTGACATCACCGAGCAGGCCACGCGCGTAATGGAGAACATCGGCGCCCTGCTCGAGGCGGGCGGCGGCAGCTACCGACACGTGGTGAAGACGACGGTGTTCCTCACCGACATGAACGAATTCGCGGCCATGAACCAGGTGTACGCGAAGTACTTCGCGGCGCCGTATCCCGCCCGTGCGACGGTGCAGGTGTCGCGCCTGCCCAGGGATTGCCGCATCGAAGTCGAGGTCATCGCGGTCCTCGACTGACGTCGAGCACCCCCTCGACTCCGCGCAGGGATTTGATCACCTTCTCCAGGTGCTTCATGTCCCGAATCTCCACGGTCATCCCGATCGTGGCGTGCACCGAATCGCCGGTCGTCGCCTCGAGGTTGGTGATGTTGGTGTTGATCTCAGCGACGCGCGCGCTGAGTGCGGCCAACATACCCTTCCGATCTTCGACCTCCATCGTGAGCCGGACGGTATAGGGAGCGGTGTCGCTGGCCTTGTCCCACTCGACGTCGATTCGCCGTTCAGGGTCGTACTGCAGGTTCAGCACGTTCGGGCAACTGGCCGAGTGGACAGACACTCCCCTGCCGCGGGTGATGTAGCCGACGATTTTTTCGCCGCGAATGGGATTGCAGCACCGCGCGCGGAACACCATCAGGTCGTCGGCGCCGCGGACCTTGATGCGGTCCGCTTCGCCGCCGGGTTTCAGCACTCGCCGAACCGCGGTCAAGACCGGGTGTTCGGGCGCCTTCTCCTTGAGCTCTTCCTGGGGCACCAGGGCTTCGAGCAATTGCCGCGCTGACACCTTTCCGTAGCCGATCTGAGCCAGGAGGTCGTCTGGCTTCTGCGCGCCGAATTCCGTGGCGGCGTCGGCAACGCGTCCGCCCTCGAGCAGGCGGGCGGGGTTCAAGTCGAATCGCCGCGCCTCCTTGTCGAACGCCTTACGCCCGAACTCCACGGCGCGTTCCTTCTCCTCGGCCTGGATGAGGTGCTTGATCTTGTTGCGGGCGCGGGACGTGACGGTGAAACTCAGCCAGTCGCGGCTGGGCTTGTGCGTGGCATTGGTCATCACCTCGACGATGTCGCCGTTCTTGAGGCGAGTGCGGAGCGGCACCATGCGACCATTGACGCGGGCCCCGACGCACTGGTGGCCGACGTCGGTGTGGATGGCGTAGGCGAAGTCAACGGCCGTGGCACCGCGCGGCAGCACCTTCACCTGGCCGCGCGGCGTAAAGGTGTAGACCTCCTCCGGGTAGAGATCGATCTTGAGGTTGGTCAGGAACTCCTGGGGATCGCGGACCTCCTGCTGCCATTCGAGCAGTTGGCGCAGCCACTGGAAGTGCTGCTCGTCCCGTCCCGCGCCGACACGCCCTTCCTTGTACTTCCAGTGGGCGGCAATGCCCTCTTCGGCCCGGCGGTGCATCTCCTCGGTGCGGATCTGAACCTCGAACGGCAGGCCGCGCTCGCTGATGACCGAGGTGTGCAGGGACTGGTAGCCGTTGGGCCGCGGCATGGCGATGAAGTCCTTGATCCGGCCGGGCACGGGCGACCACGTCTGGTGGATGATGCCCAGCGCCGCATAGCAATCGCGTACCGAGGGGGTGACGATTCGGAGGGCGATGAGATCGTAGACCTGGTCCAGATCGATCTTCTGCTTCTTGAGCTTCAGCCAGATGCTGTAGAGGCGTTTGATGCGACCGTCGATGGCCACCACCGGAATATGGGCCTCGGCCAACTTGGCGCTGATACGGGCCTTGAGCTCCCCGATGCTGCCCTCGGCGGTCCGGCGCTTGGCATCGACGCGCGTCCGCAGCGTGGCGTAGGCGACCGGCTCGAGATACCTGAACGACAGTTCCTCGAGTTCGTTCTTGATCTTGGACATGCCGAGTCGGTTGGCGATGGGCGCGTAGATATCGAGCGTCTCCTGGGCGATGCGCACGCGCCGCTCGTCGGACATGTGCTGGAGGGTCCGCATGTTGTGGAGCCGGTCGGCGAGCTTGACCAGAATCACGCGGATGTCGTCCACCATGGCCAGGAGCATCTTGCGGAAGTTCTCGACCTGACGCTCCTCGCTCGACGAGAAGGGAATGGCTCCCAGCTTGGTCACGCCTTCGACGATATGCGCCACGTCCTCGCCGAACCGCTCGCGAAGCGTCTCGGGAGTGGTCAGGGTGTCCTCGACGACGTCGTGGAGCAGGCCGGCCGCCACGCACACGGCATCGAGCTTCATGCCGGCCAGGATGTCGGCGACTTCGAGCGGATGGACGAGGTAGGGCTCTCCAGAATGACGCACCTGGCCCTTGTGCTCGAGGGCTGAGAAGACGTAGGCCCGGCGGAGCAGTTCCAGGTCGGCGTCCGGGGAGTAGGCACGCACCCGGTCTAGCAAATCCTCGAAGCGAATCATGATGACCGGTGTCTAACGAAGACGTGGGACAACGGCGCGCCGTCCCACGCCCATCATAGGGTCGGGGTTGCAGGGGGTCAAGAAACGGGACTATACTCCGTGTTCTCCGGCCCGGCCCGGGGTGAATGTTTGTAAACGCTTGTAATCGCACGACTTGTGAACTTACGGCACGACAGGGGGAGACGATGAGGATTCGGTCAGCGGGGGCTTACGTGGCCCTGGTCGTCGGGCTGAGCGTAGCGCTCGCCGGGTGCCAGCAGCTCGGCATGGTCCGCGCCATGAAGGCCTACAAGGACGGGAACAAACTGTACGCGTCGAACGACTTCCGCGGCGCGGCCGCGAAGTACGAAGAGGCCATCGCAGACGACCCCGACGGGCAGCTCAACTCGTGCGGGGAGAGCCCGGGCTGCATCTACTTCTTCCTGGCTAACTCCTACGACAACATGTATCGGCCCGCTCGCCGCGGCGAGCCCGCCAACGACGCCTACCTCGAAAAGGCCGTCCAGAACTACAAGAAGGCGTCCGAGACAATCGTCGACCCCCTCTTCAAGTCGCGCTCGCTCGAATACCTCGTGGCTTCCTACGGCCCGGACAAGCTGAACGACCCGACCATGGCCGAGCCGATCATCAAGCAGATGATCGAGCTGGATCCTGCCGAACCCGGCAACTACTTCGTGCTCGCCCGGCTGTACCAGGATTCAGGTGAGTACGAACTGGCCGAGCAGACGTTCCTGCAGGCCAAAGAGGCCCGCCCGAACGACCCGGCCGTGTACCTGCAGCTGGCGAATTTCTACAACACGCAGGGCGACTTCGCGAAGACCATTGAGTACCTGAACGAGCGCATCAAGATCGAGCCGAACAACCCCGAGGCCCACTACACCGTGGCCACCTACTACTGGGACAAAGCCAACCGCGACTT
>JADZBZ010000247.1 GCA_020851835.1 Acidobacteriota bacterium | reverse complement strand
CATCCTGATTCTGGCGGTGCTCGTCTGGACCTTCGGCAAGGCGGGTTCCTGGGTGCTGGCCTGCGGGTTCATGCGCTACGGGTTTGTCGCCGCGGGCACGGTGATGCCATGGATGGCGCGCCCGCTGGCGGCGACCGTGCGCGGCAAGACCGTGGCCGTGCTGCAACTGGCCGGCCTGGGCGCGGCACTGGCGCCGCCGGTGACGCCGCCGGCGAGCACCGCCGCGGCGGCCATCGCCCTCGCCTCTCTGACCTGGTCGTTTGCCGTGGACATCGGTCGTCTGTGGCGCGCACGGGACGGGCGCCGCACCGCCTAAGGTGTGGCGATGGCTTTCGGCGGTGACGGCGCAGGAGGCCCAAAGGCGTCGAGCAGGATCGGCACCAGTCCGTGCATCGGGCCAATCGCGGCACGCGGCGGATCGATCCCCGGTGTGAATCCCGCGGCGCGGAGCCGCTCCATGACGGGGCCCGCGCTGCCGATCACGTGTACCGGCACGTCGTAACTCGCGCCGCGGCCGCTGACGGCGGCCACCGGCTGGTGGTCACCGATGAGGATGAGGACCTGCGGGTCGCCCGCGTGCTCGCGCACGTAGCCGGCAAAGACCGTGAACTCGTACGCCATGGCTCGCAGGTAGCTGGGCGACAGGTTGGTCAGGTCCGGAGTGGCCGCCATGGCCCGCGCCACCGCGTCTGGCTCGAAGGCCTCGGATGTGAGCACCTTTGACCAGTCGGGCTGGTACGGGGCCACCGGGCCGAAGGGCGCGTGCGTGGTGCTGGTCGGGAACACCACCAGGCGGGGCGCCCGGCCCGTGGCGCCCAGTTCGAGTGCGTCGAGTCGCGCCAGCGCGTATTGATCAGGAATACTCCACCAGCCGAAGCTCGGTCCCGCATAGTCCAGGTCCGCGCGGCCGTAGATGCGCTCGAAGCCGTAGAATGCGCCCTCGGGCCAGGCCTGCCGCATGCCGGGCATGAGCGCGACGCTGCGGTAGCCGTGGCGCCGAAAGGCTTTCGGCAGCGTGTCGCGCTCCGAGGCCATGACCGCCACGTAGGCGTACTGGTCCCGCACCTCGACGCCGGTCAGCAGGGTCAGATGCGCCAGCCACGACGAGGCGCCGAAGGTGGGCGAGGCGACAAAGGCCGAGAGCACCTCCCGTCCCGTGGCGCGCGCCGACCCCTCCAGATCGGCCCGGCTGGAAGCCAGCGCCACGGCGAACGCCGGGTTGTCGTAGGTGACTGCGCCGTAGGCCTCTACGAACGCGAGCACGACGTCGGCGCCACCCAGCGCGGCGAGCGTCGAGTCCATGGGTGGGCTGGCGTCTGGCGCCGGCGCCGCGCGGGCTGGCCCCGCCATGGCCAGCACGAAGCGCGCCTGCCTCGCGTAGGTCGCGGTGGCCGGGTCAGAAAAGAGACTGCCGGCCGCCCCGCCGACTGCCGCCGCAACGGCGTACGCGCCGACGACGAGGACCGAGAGGGCCGCCAGTGCCCTGCGCGGCCTCGGGCGAGCCACTGCCGAGGCGACCTGCCCGAGCGCCGCCCGCGCGGCCAGCCATGTGAGGCCGGCGACGAGCAGCAGGCTGGCCAGCGCACCCACGATGAGCCAGGTCGGGACGGCACGGGCCAGCATCGCGGCGACGTTGCCGAGGTGCTGCGAGTCCCAGTAGAGGTTGAAGTCGCGCCCGTAGAGGCCGGGGGCCGTGACGTCGAGGTAGTGGCCCGCCACCAGTACGACCCAGATGGTGGGTAGCACCCATCGGGCCAGGCGGCGCGCCTTCGTGCCGGCCAGCGCCAGCAGCAGGACGCCGACCGCCAGCTCGACGGATATCGCGTTCTCCCACCGGATCTTCGGGGTGGGCCAGATGTTGCCGAACGTCAGCGACGCGTTCAGCAGCACGAGCGAAGTGGCCAGCGCGGGCCATGCAATCCAGGTGCGCACGGGGGTCGAAGTGTGGCGCCGGCCACACCGACGTCAGCAGGTGATGATCGTACGGGGGACCACGAAGGGTGTCAAACGCGGTCCGGGTCGCTTGAAGGCGGCTCAGAACCGGAACAGCCGGTTCACCTTCACCACCAGCGCCCGGTTCCGCAGTCCTGGATAGCCCTGAACGGTCGTGTCGCGCTCGTCGGTGTAGACGACGAAGACCTCGCTGCCAGGCCGATATTCCCAGCGGAACCGGAGGTTGCTGCTGAAGGTGTGGTCGCTGGAGTTGTACTGCACCAGAGCGCCCAGGAAGCGGAGCGGGGTGAAGGCATAGTCCACGCGCGTCCGGAAGAGCGTGTTCGTGAAGCGCCCCGCCGGCAGCGTCGCGTGGTTGATTGTCAGCGACGGCTCGGCCGAGAACTGCTTGGTGAGCGCCACGCGGGCCCCGCTCAGCGTGAGCGAGGTGAGGTCGCCGTCGTAGAACTGGCCCACCTGCAGCGCCACGGTTCCGGAGGCGCGTCGCTGCTGGCCGAAGGCATAGCTGGCCTGGACGCTGTTGAAGGCGTACTCCCCCGGCGCAATGCTGACGCCCGGCGACACCTGGAAGGGCCTCAACAGCAGCTCGTAGTCCGCGTTGACGTCCAAGACGATCTGGTCGCTGCTCTGGAACTCGGTCAGGAAGTGCGCGGTGCGGCTGCTGGACTCGATGTGCCCCGCACGGTTGACCAGGTACTCGGCCGCACCCTCGGCGAGGTACCGGCGCACGCGTCGGCCGCGGCGCATGCGCGGGCTGAAGCGCGCCGAGCCGAACGTGCGGCCGAAGCCGCGGCGCTGGACGAAGCCGATCTCAGGATAGTAGTTGGCGCCGACGTCCAGGTAGTCGATGCGCGCGCCGTACCGATCGCCCGAGTACTCGGCGCGAGCCTGGTAGCTGTCCTCGTCGCCCTGCCGGTTGGCCGACTCGCTGCGCGCGTAGTAGGCGTTGGCCGTCACGTTCTGGAAGAACGAGAACGCGCCGTCGACGCCGTACGCCTGGTTGGCGTTGGCAATGGTGGGCGAGTGCGAGCGGTTGGTGAAAATCGCGCCGATGTTGCTGCGGCGAAGGATGTCGCGGCGAACGCGTACCACCGTGAAATTGGTGCGCGGCGTGCAGGTGCCGTACGGGGCGCCGCAGGCGTCCGGGTTCACGCTCGTGAGCGACTCGTAGCCCGTCTCCATGTTCATCACGCCGACGGCGGTCTTGCCCATCGTGCCCGTCACGCGGCCGCCCGCGATGATCGGCACCTCGCGTCCGCTGTTGAGACCGATGCGCCGCGTGAAGAACAGTTGGGGGGCGTTGTTGTTGATCCTCGTCTGGCCGCTGAAGCCCGATTGCCCGGACGCGCGCGCGAATTCGAACGTGCCGCGTCCCTCGAGGAAGAAGTCGCGCTTCTCCGGGAACACCACCGGGAAGCGGGTCAGGTTCACCTGCTGCTCGTCCACCTCCACCTGCGCGAAGTCGGTGTTGAGCGTGAGGTCGGCCGTCATGTTGGCGCTGATGCCGTACTTGGCGTCGAGGCCTCCGGTGGCCTCGAGGTCGTTGAGCAGCTGCGGCGTCCGGATCCTGTCGGTGGTGAGCTTCGAGATGCCGTACGGCTTCAGTTCGACGTTCTTGCTGGCTGGCGGCAGGTCCAGCCCCACCAGCGTGGCCGCCGCCGATGTCCGGAAGATGCTCGTGACACCGCCGGTCGCCGCCGGCAGGAAGGTCAGGTGCGTCCACTCGTTCCGGCGTCGAATCGAACGCCGGATCTGGATGCCCCACTCCTGGTTGGCGCCCGACACGTAGCGGAGCGACTTGAAGGGGATGGCCATCTCGACGGTCCAGCCCCCGTCGAACCGCCCCGTGCGCACGAACCACACCGGGTTCCAATCGGCGTTGGGGTTGCCCTCGTTGGTCACTACCTGATCGGCCCGCGCGCCGAGGGGGTTGGTGTAGAAGTTGAACCCGTTGCGCCGATCGTGAAAGGTATCGAGCAGCACGCCGAACAGATCGTTCTG
>JADZBZ010000246.1 GCA_020851835.1 Acidobacteriota bacterium | reverse complement strand
GCCAGCGACGCCCGCCAGGCGTCGAGGCGGGCGGCGGCGGTGCCGGGGTGCGCCTGGAGGATCACCGCGAACTCCTCGCCGCCCCAGCGCGCGATCAGGTCTTCGTCGCGGAAGCAGTCCCGCAGCCGATCGGCGGCCCTGCCCAGCGCTCGATCGCCCGTGGCGTGTCCGTAGCGGTCGTTCACGTGCTTGAAGTGATCGATATCGATGAGCGCCACCGAGAACGACGTCGAGGTCTGGCGGGCGATGACGATGAGCCGGAGCAGTCCCTCGTCGAAGAAGCCGCGGTTATAGAGGCCGGTGAGCCGGTCGCGCATCGAGCTCAGCCAGAAGCGCCGCGAACGAATGACCACCGACGTATGGATGACCGTGGCGATGGCCAGCAACTGGAGGCGGCTCAGCTGCGAGTCCCACTGGAACGTGCCGTAGACGGGCGAGGCCTGGTACACCGCCGGCTCGCCGAAGGCGACCCAGGCAACGATCAAGCCGTACTGCACGACCGCCGAAAGCCCCGCCGACAGACACACGCGCGGGTCGTAGCGCAGCCCGGTGCCCGCGAGCGCGACGTAGTACATCGTGTAGTGAACCAGGCTGTTGGTGGCGACAATGGGTCGCCCCGCGAAGACGAAGCTCGCGAAGCCGAGCGAGATGATGGCGACGTCGAACTGGCTCGTAGCGAAGCCGAGCCAGGCGGGTGGGATGGGCCGCGCGGCCAGGCGCAGGAACCACAGGGCGACCAGGAGGGCCACGCCAATCGAGGCCAGACCGAGCCAGTTTTCGATGAGGTCCGGCTCGGCGACCGAGGTCGTCAGCGGAATGAGGGTGAGCAGCAGCAGGAGGCCGAGACGGAACCGGGCGACGTAGAGGTCGCCTGACACTCCCAGGGCGCGGCTGACGGGATCGCCCCAATCGGAGATGGCCCGGGTCCAGCGCCGGATCAGGCTCGATGACACGTCGCCCCCCATCGTTCGCTCCGGTCGTCGCGGGACCGCCACCCGCAGGATGCGCATCGACCCCCTCCGAGGAGGTGGTGTCGACTATTGATCGTCCGTTTCAACGGACGCACGGTGCGGGGAAAGGCTGGGCAGGGGTGGGGAGTGGTCGGGGCGACTGGATTCGAACCAGCGACATCCCGCTCCCAAAGCGGGCGCTCTACCAGGCTGAGCCACGCCCCGACGCCCTCACATTGTACCCGAACGCCGGCGCCGCCCGGTGACCGGAGACGTCGAGTGGCCGGCCACGGCGAGGCGTCGTGTAGCATCTTCCCATGGCGCGGTACCTCGTCACCGGGGCGACGGGCTTTCTGGGGAGCGAGCTCACCAAGCAGCTCATCGGCCGCGGACACCAGGTCGTTGCGCTGGTTCGCTCGCCGGCCAGGGCCTC
The DNA here is from genome assembly GCA_020851835.1 of Acidobacteriota bacterium. Lineage (GTDB taxonomy): Bacteria > Acidobacteriota > Vicinamibacteria > Vicinamibacterales > UBA2999 > VFZN01. The sequence goes on along the minus strand of JADZBZ010000246.1, from coordinate 4,949 downwards.
CGTGCTGCGGACCCTCGGCGTCGAGTTGCATGAAGGGGACATCACCGACCGGGAGAGCCTGCGGGCGCCCATGACGGGCGTGGACGGCCTGTTCCACTGTGCGGCGTGGTACAAAGTGGGCGCGGCCGACAGCGCCCGCGCCGAACCCACCAACGTCGGCGGCACGCGCAACGTCCTCGAGGCGATGCGCGAGCTCGGCGTCCCGAAAGGCGTCTACACGAGTACGGTGGCTGTGTTTTCGGACACGCGGGGCGCGGTCCCCGACGAGCGCTACCGCTACGAGGGGCCTCATCTGAGCGAGTACGACCGCACCAAGTGGCTCGCGCACTACCAGGTCGCGCTGCCCATGATGAGTGCCGGTCTGCCGCTGGTCATCGTGGTGCCCGGGGCCATCTACGGTCCCGGCGACACGAGCGCGCTCCACACGGCCATGGTGGATCTGCTGCGCAAACGGCTGTACTTCACCCCCCGGCGCACGGCGTTCTGCTGGGCCTACGTCGAAGACACGGCTCGGGGCCACATTCGGGCGATGGAACACGGACGCCCTGGAGAAACCTACATCCTCGCCGGTCCCAGGCACACCTTCGAGGAGGCCTTCGACGTGATCGCGACACTGGCCCATGTGCGGCGGCCGCTGCTGCATCCGGGTCCGCGGCTGCTGCGCGCCACGGCCTGGCTGATGCAGGGGCTGCAGCGGATCGTTGACGTGCCGCCCGTGTTGACGCCCGAGGCGCTACGCGTGATGGCCGGCGTCACCTACTTCGGATCGAGCCAGAAGGCCGAGCGCGAACTGGAGTTCAGCGCCCGCCCGCTGGTCGAGGGCATGGAGCAGACGCTCGAGTACGAGATCCGCGAGCTCCAGCGGGGCAAGGCGCCCACGTGATGGGCGACGGTGCGGGCGCGACGCGTCGGCCCGCGCCCGGCGAGCCGCGTTTCGCGCCGGCGCTCACCTCTGGCGCAGGATTCCGCGGGTCAGAATGTCGGAGATGAGGCGCGTGGCGTCGTCACGGCTCAGGCCGTAGTGGTTGGGCACGCCGAAGAGCACCTCGACCACGAAGTAGTACACGAAGATCCGGGTCGTCAGGACCATGGCCACGGCGGGCGGGATACTCTCGCGCACGCGCGACGGAATCCCGAGGTCCGTGCGCCGCTCCAGAAACTCCTGATAACGCTGCGCGAGATCGGCGTAGAAGCGATGGATGTGGCGGCCCTCGAACTCCACGACGTCCACGTAGATGAGCGCGATGTAGGGACGCCAGGTCGCGATGGTCTCCTGCGCAGCCAGACCGATGGCCGGGAGGTCGTCGGGGAACGCGCCCTCCTCGAACACCCGCGACAGGGGGAAGTCCGGACGCGAAGACGCCGCCCAGAACTGGTCCAGGAGCGTTTGGAAAATCGTTTCCTTGTCGCGGAAGTGGTGATAGACGCTGCCGGTCGAGGTCCCGGCCTGGCCGGCGATGTCGCGGACGCTGGTGGCGCGGTACCCTTGTCTCGAGAAGAGTGCCAGGGCCGCGTCCAGCAGCGCCCCTCGGCTGCGCTCCGAGCGCACTTCCTGTCGCATCGTTTTTCAGTATACCGGCGATGTCCGGCCGATCGGCGCGTTTCTCAGGGCTCGCCGCAGGTCGCGAAACGCCCGCGCACGGTGGGACACGGCGGCCTTTTCGCCTGCGCTCATCTCCGCGGTGGTCTTGCCCAGCGGCGGGTAGAAGAACACGGGGTCGTAGCCGAAGCCGCTGGCGCCGGCGGGCACGGGCGCGATCGTGCCCTCGACCCGCGCGTCGGTCTCGAACAGGATCTCGCCCGGGCGCGCCATGGCCAGCGCGGTGACGAAACGGGCGCCGCGCGCCGCGTGCGGGCGATCGGTCAGCCGGCGATAGATCTCGGCAAAGCGCTCGGCGTAGGTCGCCTCCGGACGGAGGAAACGCGCCGATCGCACACCGGGCGCGCCGGCGAGCGCGTCGATCTCGAGGCCCGAGTCTTCGGCCACGGCCGTCAGGCCCGAGGACTCGGCATAGGCGAGGGCCTTGTCCCGCGCGTTCTCCCAGAACGTTCCGCCCGATTCGTCGGGTTCGGGCAGCGGCGGCAGGTCCGCCAGGGTGACCAGGCGGACCGCGGCGCCCGCCAGCAGGGGCGCGATCTCGCGCACCTTGTGGGCGTTGGTCGTCGCCAGCAGGAGCCTCATCGGCCCAGGATGGGGCCGACGATCTCGCGCTGTTTTTCGATGAGCTGCGCGATGCCCGCGTCAGCCAGTTCGAGCAGGCCCGTCAGCGCGTGCCGGTCGAACGGTTCGGACTCGGCCGTTCCCTGCACCTCGATGAACCGGCCGTCGCCTGTCTTCACGATGTTCATGTCCACGTCGGCTTTCGAGTCTTCTTCGTACGCCAGGTCCAGCAGCGGCATGCCGCCGACGATACCGACGCTGGTGGCGGCCACGTAGTCGCTGATGGGCATTTTCTTGAGTACGTCGGTCTGCCGCATCCGGTCGAGCGCGAGGACCAGCGCGACGAACGCGCCCGTGATCGAGGCCGTACGCGTGCCGCCGTCGGCCTGGATGACATCGCAGTCGAGCCAGACCGTCCGCTCACCCAGTTCGTTGAGCCTGACAATGGTGCGCATCGACCGCCCGATCAGTCGCTGGATCTCCATGGTGCGTCCGCCCACCTTGCCGTTGGCAGCCTCGCGCGTCGATCGGGTCGTGGTGGCGCGCGGCAGCATGCCGTATTCAGCCGTCACCCAGCCCTTGCCCGAGCCGCGCAGGAACGGGGGCACGCGGTCCTCCACGCTGGCCGTGCAGATCACGCGGGTGCGGCCGACCTCGATGAGGACGGACCCTTCGGCGTGCATCAGAAAATGGGGCGTGATCTGCGTCGGGCGGAGCTCGCCCGGCGCGCGGTCGTGTTGGCGCATCATGAAGGATCCTGCGGCGACGGGTCGGCGCTGACGATCAGCGCGTCGTTCAAGCGGAGTGGGCGGCGGAGGTCGACGTGCCCGGCCAGCGTGTCGGCCTCACGTCCCTCCACCAGGATCTGCACTTCGGTCATCGTCGGCAGATTGACGAGCAGCGTGTTGACCAGGCCGTACACCGTGAGCAGTTCCTGCATCGACCCACCAGGATGCTTCGTCCGCACCGTGCTGTCGAGATCCACGAACACCTCGTTGCGGTTCGATACGTAGACCCCGCGCAGGCTGGTGCCGGCCGGGACGATGGAGGAGAGCGCATCCGGCGCGTCAGCCCGCAGGAGGGCCTCCACCAGGACACGAGCCTGGGCGACGGGGCCATCGGCGAGCGGGACTTCCCGCTGGACACCGACGAGCCGTTGGCCGTCGGGCGACGCGAAGTAGAGGGTGGCCTTTATGTGCGGTCCGGTGGCTGGAGCGGCGGCGGGCGGCGCCACCACGGCGGTCGGGGCGGTCGTCGGTTCGGCAGGCGGCAAGGCGGGCGCCCTCAGCAGGCTGCCCAGCGCGGACATCACGAGCCAGCCGAACGCGGCGGCGCCCGCCACGGCTGCGACGACGGCAAACAGGCGGCGCGCGGTCACGGCGCGGTACGGTCCAGCAGCCCGCGCAGGCGGACGAGCGCGTCGAGCACGGCCTCGGCAACGCGGTTCTGATAGTCGGCCGAGGCGAGCTGCTGCTCCTGGGCGGGGTTGGAGAGGTACCCGATTTCCACCAGGGCGGCCGGCATGTTGGCGCCCACCAGCACTCGGAACGGTGCCTGCTGCACGGCGCGCGGACTCATCTCGACACGCGACCGAAGCCCCTCTTCGATGAACGTGGCCAGCGTGGCCGACTGCTCGAGATACCGCGCCTGGGCCGTCTCCCACAGGATGAGATCGATCGTGCGGGTGCCACCGCCGAGCGCCGGCAGGGTGGTCCCCTCGTCGGCGGCCCGCCGCCGGGCTTCGGCGTCGGCGCGCTCGATGCTGAGGTAGTAGACTTCCGCGCCCTTGATGCTCGGGTGCGCCGCGGCATTGGCGTGGATGCTCAGGAACACGTCGGCGCGATGGTTGTTGGCAAAGGCCGACCGATCGTCGTGCGACACCGCCCGGTCGTCTTCGCGGGTCAGGAACACGCGCAGGCCCAAGCGGCTCTCGATGAGCGTCCGCAGCCGCTTCGATACCGCCAGCGTGATGTCCTTTTCGAGCGTGCCGCGGGGGCCCTGCGCGCCCAGTTCCTCACCGCCATGGCCCGGATCGATGACCACGGTTCGCAAGCCGGCCGAAGGCGACGGCGTGATCGACGGGCGGATGTCCACCGGAGGCGTGGGCGGGGTGGCGGGCGCGGCGGCCGCCAGATCGGTCGTGCCGGGCATGAGGTCGATGGTCAGCCGCGACGAACTGGCATCGGGTTGCGACGAGGATGAGCGATAGGCGCCATACCGGGGGCCGGTCGCGATGGCCACCGTACTGGAGGTGGCTCCGGCGCCAATCGAGGTGATGAACCCCTGCGGCGGCAGCGACGGCACCAGCAGGTCGATGGCGTCGGCGTCGAACTGCACCGTCAGTCGGCCCGCTTCGGCGGTGATGCGCGCGGGCGTCACCGGCGTGATTTCGAAGGTGACGCTGGCACTCGACGGGCCGGTCTCGACCCGCGTGACGATGCGCGGCACGTTCAGGTCGCCGGTGACCACCAGCCGCGAGGCCCGGCGCAGATCCAGGCGCGTGTCGAGCACTGGAGCCAGCGCCCGGGGAAGAAAATCCACGGGAACGTACCAGCGATCGTCGCGCTTGAGGGCGGGCGCCGGAAGAGAGGCGAGCCGGCCGGCCACCGATACCACGGTCTGGTCGGCGGTCAGGATGATCGTGCGGCCGTGGACCGTGAGGGTGAGGCCGCCCGCCGCCTCGCGGGTTGTCGTGCCGAACGGGCCCGCCAACTCGTCCACGAGGACGTAGTCCTGGTTGTTGATGACCGTCACCGGCAACGTCCGCCGTCCGTCGCTCGACAGGATC
>JADZBZ010000245.1 GCA_020851835.1 Acidobacteriota bacterium | reverse complement strand
GCCGCCGACACGACCGCCGCCCAGGTACGCTCAGCCGAGGCCGCCATCCAGCGGCTCGAACAGAACCAGACCGCGGCCGAGCGCCGTGTGGCGCAGGGCCGGGCCGACCTGGCGCGCGCCCGCGATGTGTTGAGCAAGACCGACATCACCGCGCCGATCGACGGCGTGGTCACCCGCCTCGACGTGGAAGAGGGCGAAATGGTGGTGATCGGAGTCCAGAACCAGCCCGGCACCATTCTCCTGACCATCTCGGACCTGAGCGCGATTAACGCCGAGGTGAAAGTGGCCGAAGCCGACGTGCTGCGGCTGGCTCCGGGCAACACGGCCACCGTCACGCTCGAAGCGCTACCCGGGCGGACCTTTCCGGGCACGGTCGTGGAAATCGGCGCGAGCGCGCTGCCGCAGGTGGGCGTTCAAGCCGCGGCGCGCGAGTTTCGCGTGAAGGTGCGGCTCGATGGCGACCTCGCGGCGCTGAGGCCCGGCCTCACCTGCGATACCGACATCCTCGTGGCCGAGCGCACCGGCATCCTCACCGTTCCGCTCCAGGCCGTCGTCGAGCGTCCGGGCGCTGACGGCACCCCGCAGGTCGGCGTCTTCGTGGTCTCCGGCGGCGTGGCGCGATTCACGCCCGTCACAACGGGCATCATCGGCGGACTGACCGTCGAGCTCGACGGTGTCGCCGAAGGCGCCACCGTCGTTTCCGGCCCCTTCCAGGTGCTGCGGGAAATCCAGGACGGCGAGAAGGTCCGGACGCTGTAGAACCCCACCATCCTCGGCCATCGGCCTTCAGGCCGTGGATTACACTGGACCAATGGCCCGCCCCGGTCCCGCGCCGCCCGAATCCACCGTCGAAACGGCCTGTCCGCTCGATTGCCCCGATGCCTGCTCCCTGTCGGTCACGCTTCGTGGGGGACGCATCGCGAGCATCGATGGCGGACGCGTCAGCGACGTCACCCGTGGGTACATCTGCGCGAAGGTCCGCCGATTCGGCCGACGGGTGTACGGAGACGACCGCCTGCAGCATCCGGTCGTCCGCACGGGGCCGAAGGGGTCGGGCAGGTTCACGCGCGTGTCGTGGGACGATGCGCTCGATCGCGTCGCCACCAACCTGCGCGCAACCGTGGAGTCGCACGGTGGCGAGGCCATCCTGCCGCTGTCCTACGGCGGTTCCAACGGCATGCTCACGCAGGATTACGCCGACGCGATTCTGTTTCGGCGGCTCGGCGCCTTGCGGCTGCTGCGCACGGTGTGCGCGGGGCCGACCGGCGCGGCGAACATGGGGCTGTACGGAAAGATGACCTCGGTCGTCTACCAGGACTACCCGGCCGCCCGTCTCATTCTCATCTGGGGTGTCAACCCGGGCGTCTCCGGCATCCACCTGATGCCGTACTTGAAGGAGGCGCGCGAAGCCGGGGCCACGCTGGTCGTCATCGATCCGCGCGCCACGACCGTCGCCAGGCAGGCCGACGTGCACCTGGCGGTACGGCCCGGCACCGATCTCGTGGTGGCGCTGGCCATCCACCGCCATTTGTTCGAAGAGGGCCTCGCCGACCAGGCCTTCCTCGCCGAGCACACCACCGGGGCCGACGCCTTGCGCGAGCGTGCGCGGCCGTGGACCTTCGAGCACGCGGCCGAGGTGAGCGGCGTCGGAGCGGACGAGATCCGGCAGGTCGCCAGGCTCTATGCCTCGACGAGCCCGGCCCTGGTCAAGTGCGGCTGGGGCCTCGAACGCAATCGCAATGGCGGCAGCGCCGCCGCCGCCGTGCTGGCATTGCCAGCCATCGGCGGCAAGTTCGGCGTCCGCGGCGGCGGATACTCGATGAGCAACTCCGCGAGTTGGGGCATCGAGCGCACGTGGCTGCGCGATCAGGAGCCGGCCACCCGCACCGTCAACATGAACCACTTAGGGCGCGAACTCACCGTGCCGATCGGGCCGCCCATCCGCAGCCTCTTCGTCTACAACTGCAACCCCGCGGCCACGCTGCCCGACCAGGCGCGCGTGCTGCAGGGGCTGTCGCGCGAGGATCTCTTCACCGTGGTCTTCGATCAGGTGCTCACCGACACCGCGGTGTACGCCGACGTGGTGCTGCCCGCCACGACGTTCCTGGAGCACTACGACTACGCCAAGAGCTACGGTCCGCTGACGATGCAACTCGGACGACCCGTCATCGAGCCGGTCGGCGAATCGCGCTCGAACAACGAAGTGTTCATGGCGCTGGTGCACCGCCTGTCGCTGGAGCGCGAGGGCGACCCCGAGGACGACCTCGACGCCATGCTGGCCTCGCTCGCCGGCATGCCGGACGGCATGGGCGCCCAGCTGCGCGAGACCTGGCGCGCCGATCCGCCCGCGGGCGATCGGCCCGTGCAATTCGTGGATGTGTTTCCGAAGACGGCGGACGGCAAGGTGCATCTGTGCCCGTCCGCGCTGGACGCGGAAGCCCCGCGGGGACTGTACGGCTACCAGGACGACCCGGCCAGCGACGACTATCCGCTCGCGCTCATCTCACCGGCCAGCGATCGTACGATCAGCTCAACGCTGGGGGAACTGAACCGTCCGGACGTGAAACTGGAGATTCACCCGACCGACGCCGCGAGTCGCCACATCGAGGACGGAAATCCCGTTCGGGTGTTCAACCAGCAGGGTGAGGTGCACCTGCACGCGAGCGTCACGCCGCTGGTGCGCCCAGGCACCGTGACGATGCCCAAGGGCGTATGGCGGCGGCACACGTCCAACGGCTGGACGGCAAATGTGCTGGTGCCAGACACCCTGGCCGACCTGGGCGGCGGCGCGTGTTTCAATGATGCGCGGGTCAGGGTCGAGAAGAGGGATCGAACGTCGAGCCTCCAACCCCCGCCCCGGCTGCCCGGGACGGTGGCTGAAGACCCTGGTCGAGACTTACACGCCGGTCGGTAACTTGCCGCGACCACCACGAGACATCTGGCCGCCCTTGCGACCCGCCTCGCGCGCCTCGTCGGCCGACCACTCGTGCGCCGTGCCTTTGGCATGCGCCGCGCGACCGCCCTTGCTGGCGATTTCACGCTGCTTCTCCGGGGACATCGAGGCAAAGCCTCGGCGAGCTTTTCGTATAACTTCAAGCACGGTGAGCACCTCCTTCGCCGGCCATCTATAGCGAGATGCTTGCCAGT
>JADZBZ010000244.1 GCA_020851835.1 Acidobacteriota bacterium | reverse complement strand
GTGGTCGTTCCGCACGGGCCGGCCCCATTCTTCGTCGTGATAGACCACGTACAGCGGGTCCTCTCCCGGCCACCAGCAGCGCAGCCGGCCGTCGGGGTCGGCGATCAAGCCGCTGCCGGCCTCCGGCTGGGCGGTGGGCTCAGCTGGCGTGGCCAGCGTGAAATGTCGCTCCGGCTCCGGCGTGGCATCGCCCCCCATCGTTGACCGGGACCGGCCCCTGTCCGGGACGGCCCGCAGGATGGGTGACTTTGCCATTCGCTCAGATCCTAATCCAGTGCGGGCCCGGCGGATGGCGCCGCGCCCACGCCTGAAGCTTGCCCAGGCGCCGGGGCGAGGACCGCCACCACCAGCAGGCGGCCCGGGCCCGTGTTCCGGACGCCGTGGGGCACGCCCGCAGGGGCAATCAGCAGGTCGCCCGCTGACATGGCCAGGTCGCGGCCTTCGAGCAGGAACCGGCCCGCCCCTTCGACGACGAGATATGCCTTGTCCTGGCCGTCGTGCGCGTGCAGCGCGTGCTCCTGGCCGGGCTCGAAGGCGTTCAACCCGACCAGCAGACGGGGAGACTCGAAGAGCGTGGCCTTGCCCATCCTGGCCGGTACGAACACGGCGTGGTCGGCGGGATGGATGACGGTCGGGTGTGTCATGGCGACCTCGCTCAACTCCGGGCCGCCGGCTTGGTGGCCTGCATGTTGAGTCTCCAGTAGTCGAGAGTGAACGGCGGCGACTGTCGGGCCGCTCGGGCCGTGACCTCGCCGATGAAGCGCGGCTTGAGCGAGTCGGGCAGGCGCGCCAGGTGTGGATGGTAGATGACCGTCGTCACGAACTCGCGGTAATCGGCCTCGCTGGCCAGCGTGGTGGGCGCCGGTTCGAGGTTCGTTTCGACGCGGGCGAATCCGGCGGCCCACAACCGTCGGCGCGTCACGTCGTCCGAGGCGAACTCCCAGACGCCGGGCCAGTCCTCGAAGTGTCCGCGGAACGGATCCATCCGCATGACCTCTTCGGCCAGCTCGCGCGCGGCTGCCAGATTCGGGCCGCCGCCGCACTGCGCGTGCAGCCGGCCGCCGGGCGCCAGGGAGGAGAAGATGTTGGCGAAGAGGGCTGGATGATCCAGCACCCAGTGGAACGTCGCCGTGCTGAACACCACATCCGCCCACTCCCGGATCGGCATGACGGGCAGCGCCACCTGGGCGAACCGCACGCGCGAGCCGAAGCCGGGCCGCAGGTTCGCCCGCGCCGTCTGCAGCATGTTCCACGAGCGGTCGATCGCCAGCACGCGTCCATCCGGAAGCCGCTCGAGCAGCGCGGCGGTCAGCCGCCCGCTGCCGCAGCCCGCGTCGATGACGCGCTCGTCGCCCTGCAGGTCGAGCCGCGCGAGCACGCGCTGGCCCCACGTCGTTTGCGGACCCGACACTTTATGGTAGGAAGAAGCATCCCATTCCCGGCTCACGCTCAGTAGTCTATCGTGGCCTTTCCGCCTACCCGCCTGTCGGTGGTCGCCCGTGCCCGGAGCGACAACGAAGAGACCCGCCGCGTGGCCGTCGAAGTCCTCGTGGACGCCTACTGGAAGCCGGTCTACAAGTGCCTTCGGCTCAAGTGGCGCCTGTCACCCGAGGCCTCTGCCGACATGACGCAGGACTTCTTCGTCGACGTGCTCGAGCGCGATCTCGTCGGTCGCTACGACCCGGCGCGCGCCCGGTTCCGGACCTACTTGCGCCTGTGCCTGGACGGGTTCGCCGCCAACCAGCTCAAGGCCGACCAGCGGCTGAAGCGCGGCGGCGGCGTGCGCCTGGTACCGATTGACCCGACGGCCGCCGAACGTGAGCTGGGCCAGGTGGTGGAGCCTGCCGTGCCGCCGGATGTGGACGAGCTCTTCTACCGCGAGTGGGTGCGTGCCTTGTTCGAGCGGGCCGTCGATGACCTGCTCCGTCAATCGGAGGCGCGCGGCCGTGCGGGAATGTTCGAGGTGTTTGCGCGCTACGACCTGGCCGACACGCCCGAGCGGCCCAGCTACGCCGACATCGCCGCGGCGCTCGGGCTCACCACCGCCACCGTCACCAACCACCTCGCCGCCATGCGGCGGGAGTTCAGGAACGTGGTGCTCGACCGGCTGCGCGAAGTGACGGGCAGCGACGACGAGTGGGAGCACGAGGCGCGGCGGCTGCTCGGGGGCGGCTGGTGACGTTCATCTCGGACGCGGCCGTCGCCAGGCTGCGAGAGGCCGCCGCGTGGCCTGCGTTCCCCACGCGGTACGCGGCCCTCCGTGTCGCGGGCCGTGGTGGTTCGGCCACGGTCTATGCGGCGCGCGACGAGGCGCTGGACCGCGAGGTGGCCATCAAGGTGCTCGATGTACCCGATCGGGCCGGCCAGGCCGCCGACAGGCTTGCACGGGAGGCGCGGATTCTAGCGCGCCTCGATCACCCCGGCATCGTCCCCATTCACGATGCTGGCGTGCTGGCCGACGGGCGCACGTTCTACGTGATGAAGCTCGTCAACGGCGAGCCGCTGGACGTGGCCGCCGCCGCCCACACTACCCTGGCTGATCGGCTGGCCCTGTTCGAGCGCGTACTCGAGACCGTGGCGTTCGCTCATGCGCAAGGCTTCGTGCACCGCGACCTGAAGCCGCCGAACGTGCTGGTCGGCGCCTTCGGCGAGGTGTTCGTGATGGATTGGGGCGCCGCCCACGCCGACCGCGCGCCCGAACCCGGCCTGATTGCGGGCACGCCTGGCTTCATGTCACCCGAGCAGGCGCTCGGGGCACCGGTGGATGGGCGGGCCGACGTGTTCGCGCTCGGCGCTGTGCTGCGCGGCCTGGCCGGTGCCGATGCTCCTCCGGCCCTGCGGGCCGTGGCCGACAAGGCGGGGGCGCCCGTGGCCCAGAATCGGTATGCCGGCGTTCGGGCCCTGGCCGAAGACCTGCGGCGCTTTCGCCTGGGCCTGGTGCCCGTCGCCTACGCCGAGCCGCTCGGCGCACGCCTTCTGCGCTGCTACCGGCAGCACGAGCTCCCGGTGCTCCTGGTCTTCGCCTACGTGCTGATGCGTGCCGTGGTGCTGCTCTGGCGCGGCATTTGAGGTCTTGCACCGGCAGTACAGATAGGCGCTCCCTGTGTTGAATAGGACGATAGGAGGCATGCACAGATGAAGAAGCCGGTTTTCGCGATGCTGCTGGGCGGGGTGCTGGGCGTGTTCGATGGCCTCACAGCACTCATCTCAGCGCCCCAGGAGGCGCCCAACATCGTTGGCATCGTCATCGGGTCTACGTTCAAGGGCGTGATTGCCGGACTCATCATCGGCCTGGTCGCGCTTCGCACGCAGTCGATGGCCGTGGGTGTGGTGGTTGGCGTCGCGGTCGGGGCGTTGCTCGCCTACCTGGTGACCATCGGCGGTCCTTACCTGTGGGAGATCGTGCTCCCCGGCTCCATCGTGGGCCTCATCGTGGGCATTGCGACGATGAAATACAGAGGGTCGCAGGCACCCGCCAGAATGTGAGGCCGCTCAATAGGCCCACGGGCGAAGGCCGACGAGGCCCCAGACGGCCGCGAACGCCGACAGGATGAGCCCCGCGGCCGTGACGAGCGCGGCGTAGGCGCGGAACCACTTGCCGGCGCCGTCGCGCCATGCGGACACCCACAAGACCAGGGCCACGAGCGAGGCCAGGGGCAGGGCCCACGTGCCGAGGAACACGAGCCGGGTCCACGTGTTCTGGACGCCCCAGTCCCGCGCGGGCGCCCAGAGCACCATGCCGGCGACGGCGATGAGCGCGGCGGGCAGCAGCATGATCGCCAGCTTGAGTGCCCAGTATCCTCGCGGCCGGGCGCGCGTCACGCGGACCAGCCACACCACCAGGGCGAGCGGCACCGTGGCGAGCAAAGCGATCGACAGCAGCACAGGGACGCGAATGACCTCGACCCGCCAGCGGGCGGTGCGCACACCGAAGTAGCCGTCGCCGATCAGTACCGTGCGCTCATCTTCGTCGGTCGTGAACACGCGGCTCGGGGTGACGTCCCCCGCCCGCCGGAAGAGCGTGTTCGACACGGGCACGAGCGGTGAGGCGGCGCCCATGACGGGCGCGGCCGACAACTGGCGACCGTTCACGCGAATCGTCGTGCCGCCGGTGAGCCATTCAACCGGCGCGAACACGGCGCTGCGCGCGCCGTCCGGATGGTAGTAGCCTTCGTGCCCGGCCAGCGCCGAGCGCTCGACGGTCGGCTCGGGTTTGGCCGGCGGCTCCACGTTGCGCTTCAGGTACCGGAGCGCGAGCGCCGAGATCTGCTGGACGACCTCCGGCGCGTATGTGGCGTTGACCAGCACGACCCAGCCGGCGTCACGCGCGGCCGAGTAGCCGTAGGACGAGGCGAAACCCTCGATGCCGCCGTCGTGGCCCAGCACCGGAAAGCCCTCCAGGGACCGCGAGACGATACCTGACCCGTAACCGTAGATGAGGCCCGCCCGAGCCGCGAGCGACGTGCGTGGACGCTCCATGTTGCTCAGGTACTCGGGGT
>JADZBZ010000243.1 GCA_020851835.1 Acidobacteriota bacterium | reverse complement strand
GCCGAAGGGACACCGAGGCCCAGCGCGCGCGACACGCCGGCGGCAACCGCATAGGAGCCTTGCGTCGTGTGGTCGAAGCCGGCCGCCCGCACGGGAGCCTCGTCGCTCAAGCGGCACTGCACCTGATAGGCCACGGCCAGCGCGACCATCAAATCGCGTCCGCTTCCCCCGGCGTACTCACTGGCGGCCAACACGGCCGACAGGTTGTCGCTCGGGTGGCACGACTCCCCTTTGGCGAGGTAGCCGTCGTTGTAGTCGAGGTATCGGACGAGCGCGCCGTTGTAGAACGCGGCCCCGTCGGGCGCGGCCTCACCACCCCCGATCAGCGTGCAGGCGCCGCCGCGATCGAATTCTGCGAGGTGGCTGCGCACCAGTTGCACCGGCTCGCCGCCCACCGCGCCGATGGCGCATCCCAACGAGTCGAGCACGCGGATCTTCAACTGATCGCGGGCGGCCTTCGACAAGTCGTCGTACGAGGCGCGGACGGCGAACTCGGCGAGCCGCTCGACCTCAGTCATTCCGTCCGTCGTACCGGAACACCACCGATCGGGCAATGGTCCGCTTGTACTCCGGCCCGACACGTCTGTTGACGGCAGCCTCGGAGATCTAGATCAATTGCCGCCGGATGGCGTGCATGACGGCCTCGAGCCGATTGTGCGTGCCGAGTTTCTGATTGATGTGGTGGAGATGATTCCGCAGGGTCTGGGCGCTGATGTTCAGCGCCCGGGCGATGTCGGTGGGGCTCTGGCCTTCGGAGAAGCTTCGCAGGACGCGCTGCTCTTGCTCGGACAAGGGCATGACTGGTGCGGGCCGCAGCCCATCGGTCGACATCTCGATGAGCTGCTTCGACGTCCGGAGCATCCGCTGCACGAGCGCGTCGGCGCGCTTCCGATCGGCGATACTCCGCGCGAAGTGGACGATCCGCCGGCGCCCCATCTTGGGATCGTCGTGGACCACCGTGGACATGTTCACCCAGATCCACCGGCCGGAGCGGGTCTTTACCTGGAGATCGAAATCGGGGACAGGGGTATGGTGCGCCACGCACTCCCGCACGTGACAGAGTTCGGTGCACACCGCCGTACCGAGCGCGCCGCGTCCCTGGAACAACTCGAAGCAGGTCCTGCCGACCGTTTCCTCGCGTCCAAACCCGAAGAGCGCTTCGGCGCTGGCATTCCACGAGCAGATCTCGCCGCCGTCGGTGACGGTAAACGCCGCGTCAGCCGTGTGGTCGAGGAACCTGAAGAGATCGGCGTCCAGCATCATGGTAACCCGTCGATGACCCGCACGTCTCGGCGCGGTCCTCCGCCTCGTCTCGCACCTCGACCGCACGTCGCCCTCAATTGGCGCGAGTCACATGATAACCATCCCATCACCAGCAACAGATGGACCATTGCCCAGCATGGCGGAAGCCGTGACGATGGGTCAAGCTGCGCGCTGCAGCGGCCGTACTGGAGGAAGGTATTGGAGGCACGGGTGCTCTGGCCATTGGCCGCCTACTTCGGGCTCGTGATCGGGCTCGTCGTCGCGCTCCTCGGCCTGTCCGCGCTGCTGGGACAGCGTCACCACGAGCGTGCCACCGGCCGGCCTTATGAGTCCGGCATCGCGTCGACGGGATCGGCGCGGCTCCGATTCGGCGTGTCCTTCTACCTGGTGGCGGTCTTTTTCGTGATCTTCGATCTCGAAGCCGCGTTCATCTTCTCGTGGGCCGTGGCGCTGCGCGACATCGGCTGGGTCGGCTACGTCGAGGGCGTGGTCTTCATCGGGGTCCTGGGTGCGTCGCTCGCGTACCTGTGGAGGATCGGCGGCCTCGAGTTCGCTCCGCGGCGCCCTGCGCCGTGACTGGGGTCTCCACATGCGATGGTCGCTGACACCAGCCGCGCCGCACTCAGGCAGCGAGAGCACGCCTCGTCCGCTCGCTGACGAGGTCCGTCGCCTCCTCGTCATGAGTCGGCTGCAGGATCTCGTGGCGTGGGGACGCCAATCGTCTATCTGGCCCTTCAACTTCGGGCTCTCGTGTTGTTACGTGGAGATGGCGACCAGTCTCACCAGCAAGTACGACATCGCGCGCTTCGGCGCCGAGGTGATCCGGGGCACACCCCGCGAAGCCGACCTCATGGTCATCGCCGGCACGGTGTTCGTCAAGATGGCGCCGATCATCAAGCAACTCTACGAGCAGATGATGGAGCCGCGCTGGGTCATCTCGATGGGGTCGTGCGCCAACTCGGGCGGCATGTACGACATCTACAGCGTCGTGCAGGGCGTCGACACGTTCATGCCGGTCGACGTGTACGTCCCCGGCTGTCCGCCGCGGCCTGACGCGTTCATGGAAGGCCTCCTGCTGCTGCAGAACCTGGTGGGCACGGAAAGGCGGCCGTTGAGCTGGTCGTTCGGTCCGCAGACGATCGAACGGCCGCCCCTCCCGTCGATGCGCGATCGCAAGCGTGTCGAGCGCCGTCACGCGACCACGTTGCGGCAGCCGGACGACATCTGAGCCATCACATGTCCATCGTGACCGAGTTGACGGCGGCGGATCCCGAGCGGCCACTGGCCGTACAGCCGACTCGTGATGGTATCCCAACCCTCTGGGTGGCACGCCATCACGTGCACGACATGCTGGATCGTCTCAAGCGCACGCTCGGTTATCGCATCCTCTACGACCTCACCGTGATCGACGAACGGGTTCGCCGAGACCGCGCCAACCCCCACGCGCGCGACTTCACCATCGTCTATCACCTGTCGTCGTTCGTTCGCAACGAGGACGTCCGCATCAAGGTGGCGCTCGCCGAGCAGGACGCGTCTCTCGGCACGGTGACCGACCTCTGGCCGGCGGCGAACTGGTACGAGCGCGAGGCGTGGGACATGTTCGGCATCGCCTTCGACGGCCATCCGCACCTCACGCGGATCCTCATGCCACCCACCTGGAACGGTCACCCCCTGCGGAAAGACCATCCGGCGCGCGCGACCGAGATGGG
>JADZBZ010000242.1 GCA_020851835.1 Acidobacteriota bacterium | reverse complement strand
TCCGCACGACCCGAACGTGCTGTACGCGACCACCTGGCAGCGCCTGCGCTCGGGCGGCGCGGAGATGCGCGAATCGGGACCCGGCAGCGGTATCTACAAGAGCGTCGATCGCGGCGAGCACTGGACGAGGTTGACGAGCGGGCTGCCCGCCGAGCCACTCAGCAAGATCACCCTGGCGGTCGCCCAGCAGACGCGCGGCCTCGTCTACGCCTACGTGCTGTCAGGCGAGCCGCAGCGCGGCGGCCGCACGAGCGATGTCGGCGGCGTGTTCCGGTCCGACGACGGCGGGACGAGCTGGCAGCGCGTCAGCCCGAAGCTGGCGTCGCGCACCTATTACACGCACATCAAGGTGGATCCATCGAACGACCGGCGGCTCTTCATCCTCGACCTCGAGCTGTGGCGCTCGGACGACGGCGGGGCCACGTGGGCGAAGCACAACATGAAGAACGTCCACTTCGACCTGCACGGGCTGTGGATCGACCCGAACGACGCCGATCACCTCGTGCTGTCGGGCGATGGCGGCGTGGACGTGTCAAACGACGGCGGCGCCAGCTGGTCGCAGTCGGTGCTGCCGCTCGGCCAGTTCTACGATATCGACGTCGACATGCAGGATCCGTACTGGGTGTACGGCGGCATGCAGGACACCGCCTCGTGGAGCGGGCCGAGCCGCACCTACGACCACGAAGGCATCACGGACCACGACTGGATCAAGCTGCGCTCGGTCGGCGACGGCATGGCCATCCACCCGCATCCGCGCGACCCGAACATCGTGTACCTCGCCCAGAACAACGGCAACCTCGCACACCTCGACCTGCGCACCTGGATACGAACCGAACTGCAGCCCGATCCCGAGATGGCCACGCGGCTCGGCCTGCACCCGTTCCGCTGGGACTGGTCTCCGCCCTTCATCGTCTCGGCGACCGATCCCGACGTGTTGTACGTCGGCGCCAATTACGTGTTCCGATGTCAGATCGGGCCGCCGCAGTCGAATGGAGAAGTGGCGCACGACTGCGTCGTCACGAGCCCGGATCTCACGGCGCAGCAGGATCGACCGTACCCGCCGGTCGGCGAGGGGTATCACAGCTACGGCGCGCTGTTCTCGCTCGCGCAATCGCCGGCGGATCCCGCGGTGCTCTGGGCGGGCGCGGACGACGGTCCGATCCATGTGTCGCGCGACGGCGGCAAGAACTGGACGAGGGTAGACGGAAGCCTCCCGGCCGGCACCTACAAGGAAGGGTTCGTCTCGAAGATCGAACCTTCGAGAGTGGACGCCGGCACCGCGTACGTGGCGTACGATCTTCATTACCACGACGACTTCCGGCCGTATCTGTTCAAGACGGCCGACTTCGGTCGAACATGGACGTCTATCACCTCCAACCTCCCCGCCTGGGGCTCGACCTACGTCATTCGCGAGGACCCGCACAACCCGCGCGTGCTGTACGCGGGCACCGAGTCGGGGCTCTTCGTGACGATCGACGGTGGCGCGCACTGGGTGGGATGGAAGAGCTCGCTGCCCTACACGGCGGTCCGTTCGCTCGTCGTCCACCCGCGCGATCGCGAGCTGGTCGTGGGCACGTTCGGTGTGTCGCTGTGGATTGGCGATGTGTCGGTGGTCGAGCAGCTCGAAGAGGCGTTCCGGCAATCGGCGTTCCTCTTCGAGCCAAAGCCAGCCGTGGCCTATAACGTCCGCTATACGTACGGCACCAGCGTCGAAGAGATCAACGGAGATCAGTTCTTCCGCGCCGCCAATCCGGCCTATGGGGCGACGATCAGCTACTACCTGCGCCAGTCCGCCGGCCGAGAGGTTACGCTGAGCATCGCCGACGCAGCGGGTAAGACCATTCGAACGCTGGCCGGCCCCGGCACCGCGGGGCTGCACCAGGTGCAATGGGACCTCGAGCCCGACGCTGTGGCTGCTGACAGCCCGACAACGGCAGGTGCGGTCCGCGATCGGTCGGCCGTCACGTTGTCGGAACGCCAGCGCCGCCGGCGCGTGGCGCCGGGCACCTACACGGTGACGTTGGAAGGCGCCGGTGCTTCTCAGAACCGACAGGTCGTGGTCAGGGCTGAAGGGAATGACGTGCAGCGCGTGATCCCGCGCAAGTAGTCGTCACGTGACGATGCGCACGTCCACCTTTTCGCCGCGGATGAACTTGCCCTTCATGGCCTTGGCCACCTGGCGGGCGATGGGTTCGGACACCTCCACCGTCGACGCGTTCGCGCCGATGCGGATCGCGCCCAGTTCGCGCGAGGTGATGCCGGCCTCCCCCGTGATCGCGCCCACGAGGTCGGCCGGGCGCACGCCGTGATCGCGGCCCACGCTGAAGGTTACGACCACCGCGTCACCGCCAGCCAGGGCGCCGGCACGCGGGGACGTCGCGCGGGCGGGCCGCTCCCGTAACCCCAGGGGGCGACCCGGTCCGTCCGGACGCGGCGGCCGCCGGGCGCCCCCATCTCCGAAACCTCCCGCGCTCCGCGGCCGGCTGCCCGGACGCGGGCTTTCCGGCTCGGGCTGCATCTCAACCGGCGCCTCGCTGGCGGCCTGATACATCGACAGCGCCGCCGCGGCGATGTCGATCGTATCGAACTCCTCGGTCAGCGTCTGAATGAGCGCGCGCATGTCCTCCAGGTCGCCGGCGGCCAGGCGCGTGGTGAGTGCCGCGCGCGTCTGGTCGAGGCGCCGCGCCTTGAGCGCGGCCAGGGTGGGCAGGGCGACGATCTCGATCTTCTGCTTCGTGACGGTCTCGATGTAGCGCAGGGTCCGCTGCTCGCGCGGATCCACCAGCGTGATGGCCACACCGTCCCGGCCAATGCGGCCCGTCCGGCCAATCCGGTGCACGTACACCTCCGGCGCCGTCGGGATGTCGTAGTTCACGACGTGCGACACGTGTTCGATGTCGAGCCCGCGGGCCGCCACGTCGGTGGCCACGAGCACCTCGGCCTTGCCCGTGCGGAAGAGCTGCATCACGCGGTCGCGTTGCCGTTGGTCGAGGCCTCCGTGCAGGGCCTGCGCGCCGTAGCCGTGCGATTCCAGCGTGTCGGTCAGTTCGTCCACTTCGACGC
>JADZBZ010000241.1 GCA_020851835.1 Acidobacteriota bacterium | reverse complement strand
TGAGGGACGGGTTCGCAGCCGTCCGAATTCGGTCGTTCACGATGGCGTCGTTGTCCTTGAGGAATTGTGCCTCCTGGGCGTCCTTGAGCGAGACGAACACCATCGGGTCGCCGCCAGACGACACCATCCGACGCGTCAGGCCGACCACGGTGTATTCGTGACGCCGGATCTGCAGCCGATCGCCAAGGCTGACTCCGGCCGTGACGTCCGCGACCGCCTCGTAGTGGCTGCGCACCAGGCGTCGCCCGGCGATCAAGTACGGCGGCTCGCCCGGCCCTCCGGGCACGAACCCCACGACCATCGCCCGAACATCGCGCCCACCCTTCTGGATCTGCATCGTCAGGTAGGTCACATTCGACGCTTGCGCGACGCCGCGCTGGCCGAGGAGGTCGCGATAGACGTCGTCGTGGATGCTGGACGACTCAGCGTAAGGGCCCAGGGTGTCCTGCTGGACCACCCAGAGGTCGGCCCCGCTGTTGTTGAGCAGCACCTTGGCGTCGTCGATCATCCCGCGGTAGACGCCGGCCATCGTGAACGTCACACCAATCAGCAGTCCAAGTCCGAGACCGGTCAGCACGAATCGGCCCGACGCATGGAGGATGTCACGGCCGGCCAGGCTGATCATGGCTGCCCCCCGCTCACTGACGGCACGACCTGATAGCGAGCGCCGTCGGTCAGGTCGCTCTCGCTGTAGACCACGACCGTGTCGCCCCCCCGAAGGCCGTCCCGCACCTGCACCCGTCCATCGCCGCCCTCCGTCCCGAGCGCGATCGGCGCAAACTGCAGTCGTCCACTCACGAGGCGCCAGGCCCCGGCTTGGGCCCCGCGATAGCGTACGCTGGCGTTGGGAATCGTGAGCACGCCGGAGACCGCCGGCAGCGTGAGGGAGACTTCGACCATCTCACCCGACGACAGGCCCGGCGGCGGCGCGTCGAACGACACCTTGCAGAGTCGTTCCTCGGTGACGCTGTCGCTAATCGGCTCGACGCGTACCACCTTGCCCGTGAGGGTCTGCTGCGGATTGGCTCGGCGTACGATGTGCGCCGGCAGGCCCACGTCGAGGCCCGCCGAACGGCTTTGGTCGAGGCGGAGGTTGATCCAAAGACTGGCCGGATCGAGCAGTTTGAGGACGGATTGGCCCGCCACGACGGTGGAGCCGGGCTCGGCGTCGCGGGACGTCACGACCCCATCCACCGGAGCCAGCAGGCGCACGTTCGCGCGTTGCTGGACCGTGCCCCTGCGGTCCGCATCGAGCCGCGCGAGATCGCGCCGCGCCGCCGCGTGCGTGGCGCCCGCGGCCGCTACTTGGGCATCGCTCGCGGCCTGCGCCTGCATGGCGGCGTCCACCGTGCTCTGACTCACGACGCCGGTGCGTCCCAGATCGACGGCTCGACGAGCCTCCGTGGTCGCGAGAATCTGGCGGCTCTGCGCGTCCCGTAGTTGCGCCTCGGCCGCTGACACCGCGCTTTCCCCACGCGCCAGAGCCGACGTCGACGCGGTGACCCGCTCATCGAGATCCACCGGCTCCATCTCAGCCAACAGGTCGCCTTGTCTGACCGCGTCACCCACGTCGACCAGCACGCGTCGCACGCGCCCGGCAGAGGTTGGTCCAATGAAGTATGCGCGCCGGGCTCCGACGGTGCCGATGCCGTAGAGCACCGGCTCGACCACGCCCGTCCCGACGTCAGTCACGGTCAGACGGATCGGGGCCAGAGGGCCACTTTGCGTCCCCACGTAGCCGAGGGCCAACAGGAGCGCCAGACTGAAGGCCCCGAAGAGGGTCTTCCGGACGACTGACCGTGTAAGCCTCATCATCGTAGAGATGCAGAATTCAGCGCCGCGGTGACAGCGGGCCGCAAATGAGCCGTACGCGCGATCCAAGCCGGCGATGGCAGGAGTCCTACCGCTCAGGGCCATCGTTGGGCTCCGTGCAGGATGCGGACGACGTCCACATCGTCCACGGGAACGGCGACAGCACCAGTTCTGGATTCGCTCCAGATCGGCCGCCGCTGCCTCGGTCCAGCGCAGGTGCATCAGCGACCGGTGTCGTGCTCAGCCAGCTTCTTCGCCAGCGCGGGCCCCGACCGCCTCAATCACATGATCCGCACTCCTGGGCTTCGCGTCGAGGGCTGGAGTCAGGGCTAGGAGTTCAGCGCTACTTGATCACGCTGGCGCCGGCCTTCGAGATCTGCTCATCCTCGGCGGCGCGTACGCCGCTCGTGCCCACCGCGCCGATGAACTCCGGGCCGCGCAGGATCGGGACACCGCCGGCGAACGTGATGCCGGCCGGCACCTCTTTGACGGTGCCGGCCTTCAGCTGCTCGCCGTACGCCGATGTCGCCAGCTTCGTCGCCACCACGGTAGCGGCCTTGCGGGTGGCGATGTCGTACGAGCCCGGGCTCGCACCTGTCAGGCGCCGCAGCACCACCGGCACGCCGGCAGCGTCGGTGACGACGATGGTCACGTTCCAGTTGTTCTTGCGCGCCTCGGCCTCCGCCGCGTCGATGGCCTGCAGCGCCATCTCATAGGTTAGCGCCTGCACGGCCGGTGCGGCTGGTGTCTGGGCGCCGGGCACCCCCACGGTCAGCGCTACCGCAGCCAACGTCAATACGAATCGCATCATCTAGTGCTCCCTCCTCGACCAGAGGTTAACAGACCCACACCGCCCGTCAGCAACTGAACTTGCCCGTGACCGGCAGCTGGCGGAATTGGAATACCGCGCGGTCGAGAACTCGCCCTCTTGCGAATCACGTAGACGTGATTCGCGATGATCTCCAGGTCAACCCGGAGTGCCAGCCGCAGGCGCCGGACGGCCGAGCGCCAGAGGTAGACGCCCCCCGCGATGCCTCCGGTGACATGCCCCCCCGGTACTCGTGCCATTGGCCCTGCCGCGAGCGCGTGTGCGCTGTGCCCGCCACATGTTTGTGAGCGGCAACCCCATGACCCATCGGCGCGTGGAACCAGCTCGTGTCCGTGATGTGGCCGGCCGCGGTGACGAGCCCGCCCGTCACCGCGTTCTTGAAATCCTCCCGGCCTCTAGCGTACGAAACAGATACAGCTCAGCGGTGCCATATACTATTCGTATATGGCACAATGGGCCTCGGAGGGATTCCGCCAGGCCCCGAACCGCCAAGGTCTTCATGACCAATCGTAGCCAGGCCGTCCGCCTGCCGAAAGACTTCCAGTTTGCCACCGACGAGGTGCTGATCCGCAAGGAGGGGCAACGATGTCATTCTCTCGCCGCGCCCGAAGGAGTGGAAGTCGTACTTGGAGACCGCGCCCGTCGCTTCCGATGCGTTCATGGCTGAGGTCGAGGATCTGCCGGTCCAGGAACGGGATATCTAAACTAATGTCCCGCTTCATGCTGCAAATAGCCCAGCGTCTTCAGCATGCCAAGAAACGGCCCGATCGTCTTGCCATCCGGCAGGTAGTTGACGACCAGCCGGACGCATCAGGCCGACGGGCCGTTCTCGAACGTGCAGTTCACGACCGCGGGCGCGCCGCCAGCGCACCGCTCGCGAACGTCCGAGCTTGACCTCGCCCATGGGGTAGTGCGGCGTCCGCAACGCAATCGCCGACACCGCACCGGCCACGAGCAGCACTGACACGACCGCGCGCACAACTCCCACGACATGCGGGCCGGATTGTCCCGTCGGGGACTCGCGCCTCATGGTTGAGGCCTCCCGAGGGGCGAACGCATCACACGTGAGGCTGGAGTCCTCCAAGGCGCACCCAACCTCACCGCCCAGGCAACCGAGGATGGCGTTCGAGCCAGGAGCAACGGCATGGTAGTTGGTAGCCGAGTGCCGTGGTGTCGTGGCCATGGCAGCGATCGAGGTCGCGCGGTGTCGTACCGTCCTTCAACTCGTGCGTGAGGATCCGATATCCGTCCATCGCGACGCCGACCTCGGCGTCGTGAGCGCTACTCGCCGCCGCAGAGCCCAGGCACGGGGTGACCGCGTGATAGTGATATCCGGCACGGGGGTTCACGTGGCCGCCGCAGTCGTCGAACGGGGCGATCGTGTGCGCCTCCAGAATGCGATCGAGCGGCGCCGGACCGTCCAGCAAGACACCGTTGGACGCGACCCATGATTCCTTCCTCCTTCTCCTCACTCGTGCCGTAGCGCGTCGATCGGGTCCATCTGGGCGGCTCGCCGTGCCGGCAAGTACCCGAACACCACGCCGATGCCGGCCGAGAACACGAAGGCCAGCACGTTGACCTGCGGGTCGAATACAAACGGCACGCCCATGAGCTGCGCCAGGCCGATCGACGCCCCGGCGGCGAGCGCGACGCCGATCGCGCCACCCAGCGACGACAGCGTCACGGCCTCGACCAGGAACTGCAGCAGCACCTCGCGCTCGAGCGCGCCGATCGCCAGGCGCGTGCCGATCTCCCGCGTGCGCTCGGTGACCGATACCAGCATGATGTTCATGATGCCGATTCCCCCGACCAGCAAACTCACCGCGGCCACTGCCGCGAGCAGCGTCGTGAGGAGCTCGGTCGTCCCGGTCATCGTCTGTGCGATCTCCTTCGTGTCGAGCACGTTGAAGTCGTCGTTCTCGCCGGTTGTGATGCGGCGCCGTTCGCGCATCAGCTGCTCGATCGAGCTCTTCACGCCGTCGGTGTCCACGCCGTCCCTGGCGGCCACGAGGATCTGACTCACATCCTGGTTGCCCGACACGCGTCGCTGCAGCGTGCGCAGCGGCACCACCACGGTGTCGTCCTGGTCCCGGCCGATCGACGCCTGCCCCTTCGACTGCAGCAGCCCGATGACGTCGCAGGAGAACTGCTTCACGCGAATCGTGCTGCCCACCGGATTGGCGGTGCCGAACAGCTTCGAGCGCACCGTCTCGCCAACCACGCACACCGCCGCGCCGGAGCGCTCTTCAGCCGCCGTGAACACCCGCCCCGAGGCCAGAGTCCAGTTGCCAGCCGTGAAGTAGTCGGCCGTGGTGCCGGTGACCGACGTGGTCCAGTTCTTCGCCATGGCCACGACCGTCACGTTCTGGCTCGCGCCTGGCGCGACGACCTCGAGGCCGCCGATCTGGTCCCGGATCGCCGACGCGTCGGCCACCTTGAAGCGAGGCGCGGTCTGGCCGGCAGAGCCGGGACCGCCACGTTGCCCAGGCATCACGATGAGGAGGTTGCTGCCCAGACTGGCGATCTGCGCCGAGACCGACTGCGTGGTCCCGTTGCCGAGCGTCACCATCGTCACCACGGCCGACACCCCGATGACGATGCCCAGAATCGTCAGGAACGAGCGCATCAGGTTGCGGGAGAGTCCCTTCAGGGCGAGGGCGATCGTGCTGAGCAGCATCAGTGCACCGGCTCCTTCCGGCTGTCGTTGGCGACCCTGCCGTCCACGAAGTGGATGATGCGGCCGGCGCGAGCGGCGATGTCGGGCTCATGGGTGACGATCAAAACGGTGATACCGCGCTCGACGTTGAGCGCCGTGATGATATCCATGATCTCTTTGCCGCGCTGCGTGTCGAGGTTGCCGGTGGGCTCGTCGGCGAGCAGCACCTGCGGATCGGTGACGAGAGCGCGTGCGATGGCCACGCGCTGCTGCTGGCCGCCCGAGAGCTCCGCCGGCGTGTGCGTGGCCCACTCGCGCAGCCCCACGAGGTCGAGCGCTTCGTCGGCCGCCTGGCGCCGCGCCTTCCCGGAGACACCACGATAGAGCAACGGCAGCTCGACGTTCTCGACCGCGCTCGTGCGGGCGAGCAGGTTGAAGCCCTGGAACACGAAGCCGAAGTAGTGCCGCCGCAGCAGCGCGCGCTGATTACGCGACAACCGCTCCACCGGCACGCCGCTGAAGAGATAGCTGCCCGACGAAGGCGTATCGAGGCAGCCCAGGATGTTCATCATGGTGGATTTGCCCGATCCACTGGGACCGGTGATGGCCACGAACTCGCCCTGGCCCACGGTGAAACTCACGCCGCGCAGCGCCTCGAACGCGGACGTGCCCTGGCCGTAGGTCTTCGTCACGTCAACCATCTCGATCAGCGCCTCGGCAGCGCTCGCGCGAACGCCATGGCGCGCGTCATCGGCGTCGACGGTGCCGCGATCGACGGTGGGATCGACCGATTCGACCTTCATGACTGGGCTCCCGTCGCTTCGGTGGTGACCTGGTCGCCTTCTCGCAGCTCGCCTCCGGTCACCTCGGTCCAGCGGCCATCGGTCTGGCCCACGGCGACCATCACCGCTACGGGCGTGCCGTCTCGCAGCACCCACAGCGTCTTCTCGCCGTCGGTGGACGTCGCCTCCGTCTGACTCGCGGTGCCTTGTCTCGGCGGTCCGGGCATCAGGCTGCTGACGATCCCCCGGCTGCTGACCGCCGCTGCAGGCGTGTAGCGGAGCGCGCCATTGGGCACCAGCAGCGCCCCCGTCACGGACGCGGTCGCGATCTCGGCCGAGGCGGTCATGCCGGGCCGCAGGCTCAGATCGTCGTTCTCCACGACCAGCACCGTGGCGTAGGACACGACGTCCGCGCTCGTCGTGGCCCCGTAGGCCACGCGCGTCACGCTCGCCTCATAGATGCGTGCGGGATACGCATCCACGGAGAACGTGGCGTGCTGGCCGTTCGCCACCCGGCCCACGTCGGCTTCGTCCACGTCCACTTCGAGCTCCATCTGCTGCAGGTCTTCGGCGATGGTGAACAGCGTGGCCACCTGCAGCGACGCGGCCACCGTCTGTCCGGGCTCGACCGAACGCTGCAGCACGATGCCGTCGATAGGCGAACGAATCGACGCCTTCGACAAATTGGTACGGTCCGAGCTGAGCGCCGCGCGCGCTTCCGCCACCGACGCGGTCGCACTGAGCCGGTCGGCGTCGGCGCGGGCGGCCGTGGCCTCGGCGCCCTCCATCTCGGTCTGCGACGGCACCTTGCCACCCGAGAGACGCGACACCTCGCGCAGCCGTGCGAGGCTGGCGGCCGATTCCTTGACCGTGGCCTCGGTCTGGACCAGCCGCGCCTGGGTCGCGGCGAGCGTGGCCTCCGACTGCGTGATCTGGTCCTGCAGACGCTGCGGGTCGAGCTGCGCCAGCACCTGGCCGCGCTTCACAGTCTCGTTGTCGTCCACGAAGACGCTGACGACGAGGCCCGACAGCTCGCTGCCGACGTCCACGGTGTTGGTCGGCTTCAGGTTGCCGGTCGCTGACACTGTCACGGCGAGGTCGCCGCGCGTGACGGCCTCGGTCACGTACTGCGGAGCGGCCGCCGCGTCGTTCGACTGGATCATGCGCTGAGCGGCGACGCCCGTGACGGCGAGCAGGCCGGCCAGGAGGAGCCAGGTGACCGCACGGCCGCGCCAGCCTCTGTGTGTCCGCGGCGCCAGAATGGCCGCGATGTCCGCGCGTGCCTGCGTGGGATTGGTCGTCATGGTGTCGCCCCCGTCTGCGTCCGAGCGGGGGTCCATCCGCCGCCGAGCGCCTTGTACAGTTGAATGAGCGCCGTCACACGGTCGCCTTCGGTGACGGCTACGCTGTCCTCCACGGTCAGCACCGTACGTTCGGTGCTGAGCACCGTCTGGAAGTCGGTGAGCCCCGCCGAGTACTGATTGCGCGCCAACAGCGCGGCTCTGCGTGCCGCCTCGGCGGCCGCGTTCAGCGATTCCAGACGCTGGCGGCTCTTTTCGAATGCCACGAGCGCGTTCTCGACGTCTTCGAGCGCCGTGAGCACGACCGACTCGTAGCTCGCGACCGCCTGCTCCTGCACGGCGCTCTGAATCGCAATCTGCTGGCGGATGCGGCCGTGGTCGAAGAGTGTCTGCGCCACACTCGAGGCGAGTGAGGCGACGACCGACGCGCCGCCGGTGACGGCCCCCGTCAGGACCTCGGCGCCCACCGTGCCAGACAGTGAGAAGCGCGGATATCGCCTGGTGTCGGCCTGGGTGAGGCGGGCCGTCTCGGCGAGCACCCGCTGCTCGGCGGCGCGGATGTCAGGGCGCTGGCGCAGCGTGTCGGCCGGGATCCCGATCGCCACCTGCGCCGGCAGGGGCGGCAGCGCTGCGGCCGTGCTCAGCGATCCCGTGAGCGAGCCGGCCGCAGCGCCAGTGAGCGTCGCCAGCCGAAACGTGGTCTGCGCCACATTCGATTCGAGCGACGGCAGTTGCGCGCGGGTCTGTTCCACATTCGCCCGCGCCTGCTCCACGTCCACGGTGCTCACGAGTCCGGCCTGCGCGCGGAAGCCGGTGAGTTCGAGCGTTTCAGCCTGGCTCGCCTCGTTCTGTAGGGCGATGCCGAGGCGCGCCTGCCAGGTGCGCAGCTCGGCGTAGGTGCCCGCCACCTCCGCCGCCAGCGACACGTGCGTGCCATACAGGCCGGCTTCCGTCGCGGCCACATCCGCAGTCGCGGCAGCCACGCCACTCCGAGTGCCGCCGAACACGTCGGGCTCCCAGCTGGCGTCGATGCTCCCACCGTAGGAGCCGGTGACGCGGTTGACCACACTGCTGCTGCCATCGGCGGCAAACACGCGGTTGCCGGTCTGTCTCGTGGATCCGGTGCCCGAGGCCGTCACCGTCGGCCACAGGTCCACCGCCGTCTCGGCCTGCTGCGCGCGGGCCTGCCGCAGGCGGGCCTGGGCGATGTGCACGTCAGGGCTGTCGTTGAGCGCGCGATCGATGAGGCTGGTGAGTATCGGGTCCTCGAGCTGCGTCCACCACTGCGACAGATCGGTGATGTCGGTCTGGACGCCGTCAGCCGTCGTGTGCCACGCGAGGGGCTCGGCGGTGCGAGCGGAAAGGCCTCGCGCACCGGTGGTGGCGCAGCCGGCCGACCAAAGCAGCACGAGGAGCAGCGGAGCGCGTCGCGCGTGAAGTGTCATCGCCATGTCTAGTTGATTAGACGACGGCGCGCGGCGGTTGCCCGTCAAGCGTGATCGCGATCGTGTAAGGAAGTGTCAAGCCGCGCGTGCGCGCGTCACGGGTGGAGCGCGGACCGGTGCAGCGGCAAACGGACCGTGACGCACAGGCCACCGCCGTTGGCGTTCTCGGCGGCGATCGTGCCCCCGTGCACGGCCACCGCGCGGCGCGCGATGGCCAGGCCGAGGCCCACACCACCCGTGTCGCGATTGCGGCCCGGCTCCACTCGGTGGAACGGCGAGAAGATGCGCTCGACCTCAGTCGCCGGCACGCCCGGTCCATGGTCGCGCACGCGAATCACCGCGTGGCTCTCGGTGCGATCCACCAGGACCTCGACGCGCGAACCGGGCGGCGTGTGTCGCACGCCGTTGCGCACGATGTTGTCGACAGCGCTGGCGATGAGCTGGGCGTCGGCAGGCAGACGCACCTCCGTGGCGACACGCAGATCCACGACCTTGTGCTGCTGCGACGCCTCGAAGTGCGCGTCGTCGGTGACGCCCCGGACCACGTCGGCGAGATCCACCAGTTGGGTCGGTGCCTGCGTCTCGTGGCTCTCGGCGCGCGCCAGCGCCAGGATGTGGCCGATGAGCTCGTTCATGCGATCGGCTTCCGTTTCGACACGGTCCAGGTCGCTCTCGGCCTCGGGACCCGACTTACGGCGCGCGAGGGCCAGGGCCACGTTGAGCCGGGCCAGCGGCGAGCGCAGTTCGTGCGACATGTCCGACAGCAGCTGGCTCTGCGCGTGCAGGAGCGCTTCGAGCCGGCCGGCCATCGCGTCGAAGTCACGCACCAGATCGCCGATCTCGTCGTTACGCGTTCCCACGCCCGGTCCGGCGCGGGCGTTGAGGTCGCCGGCAGCCAGACGGTAGCTCGCATCGCGCACGAGCCGCAGCGGACGCGCCAGGTAGCGCGCCATCGCGAAGCACACGATGCCCGAGACCAGGATGGCGATGGCGACGAGGTTGTACGGAAAGGGCGCGCGCATCCGGGCAGCATCGAAGCCGCTTTGCAAGACACCGACCGCCGTATAGGGCTTGCCGGAAGGCCCCGCAATGTCCATGTGCGCGACCGTGTTTTCGTCGAGGATGCCATCCGTTTCGGAGTCGCCGCCGGCCTCCGGGTCGGCGCCCGGCGAGCGGCACACAGGTGTTCGGGCGGCATCAAAGAGCGCCACGCTCAGATGCGTCTGGACCTCAACCGCCGCGAGGTAATCGTCGCATGCCTCCGCGGAGTGCTGTTCCAGCAGTGCCGCAGCGACCAGACCGTTCTGCTGCACGTGGTCCACGAAGCGCGGGCTGGGTTCCGGCGGCGGCACCACCGCGAACGACGCGATCATGACGACGAAGATCAGCCAGAAGCTGAGGAAGATCTTGAGGGCGAGACCCCGCATGGCCTATCCTTCAGACGCGGGCAGGGTGTAGATGTAGCCAGAGCCGCGAACGGTCTTGATCCGCTCCTCGCCGCCCAACCGAGGGCCGAGCTTCTTGCGCAGATTGCTGATGTGCATGTCGATGCTGCGATCGAAGGGGTTGAAGGGCCGCTCGAGCACCTTCTCGACCAGCGTGGCCCGTGCCACCGGGTGGCCGGCTGATTCGAGCAGGGCGCGCAGCACGTCGAACTCCACGCTGGTCACATCAACGGTCTGGCCATCGCGCAGGACACTGCGCGAGGCCGGGTCGAGCGCCACGTCATCGACCTTCAGCACGCGCCGTTCCCGATCGGGCGTCCGGGCGTCGCCTCGGCGCAGCACCGCACGGATGCGAGCCGTCAACTCGCGGGGATTGAAGGGCTTCGGCACGT
>JADZBZ010000240.1 GCA_020851835.1 Acidobacteriota bacterium | reverse complement strand
TCGACGCGCGAACGGGCGGCTCCATCTACAACCGCCGCATGGCCGAAGGCCTGCGCGCGCGCGGGTGGACGGTTGACGCGCGCGAACTGGCCGGCGATTTTCCGCAGCCTTCGGCCGCCGCACTCGAGGCCGCCGAGCGGATGTACGCCGCCTTGCCGGACCGCTGCACGGTCCTGGCCGACGGCCTGGCGCTCAGCGCCATGCCCGACACCATCGAGCGTCACCGACGACGGTTGCGGGTGGTCGCCCTCGTGCACCTGCCCATCGCGGCCACGGTGGGCCTCGACAAGGCCACCGCCGCGCGGTTGGCCGAGTGGGAGCAGCGCGCGCTCGATGCCGCAACACGCGTGGTCGTCACGGGCCGTGGCGCGTGGCCTCTTCTCGAACGATACGGACTCGACCGGCGGACACTCACCCTCGTCGAACCCGGCGTAGAGCCTGCCCCACTCGCGCGCGGCTCGAACGCACCGGTCGTCCGGCTGTTGTCGGTGGCCACGGTGAACGCCGGTAAGGGACACGACGTGCTGTTGCGGGCGCTGGCCTCGCTCGACTCCCGGAGCGCGGCCTCCCGGAGCGCCGGGACTTCAGTCCCGGCGACACACTCGGCCTCCCGGAGCGCCGGGACTTCATTCCCGGCGAACGCCTGGCACCTCACCTGCGCCGGGAGTCTCACGCGCGATTCCCGCACCGCCGCTCGTGTTCGCGCGCTGGCGACGGAACTCGGCCTCGAGAGCCGCGTCACCTTCGCGGGCGATCTCGACGGCAGCGACCTGGCTCGGGCCTGGGATCAGGCCGATCTCTTCGTGCTGGCAACGCTTCGCGAAACCTATGGCATGGCCGTCGCCGAGGCGCTCGCACGCGGCCTGCCGGTGGTGAGCACCGTGGCCGGCGCCATCCCGTCGCTGGTCGGAGCGGATGCGGGGCTGCTGGTGCCACCCGGCCATGTCGAGGCGCTGGAGATCGCCTTGGGCCGTGTCATCACGGATCCGGAGTTCCGCGCCCGGCTCGCGGCCGGTGCGCGCCGGGTGCGGGACCGTCTGCCCACGTGGGACGATGCCGCCGGCAAGATGGCGGCGACCCTCGAGGGATGTGACCATGGATGACGCGCTGGCCGAGTGGCTGCGCCTGCGCGAGGTCGCGGATTGGACCGCGCGCTCCGCGCCACTCGCGCACCAGGTCGCTGACCGCCTGCCCACGGAGCGGCCGGTTCGCGTTCTCGACCTGGCGACAGGCACCGGCTCGAACCTGCGCTACCTGATGACGCGGCTGCCGTCGCCGCAGCACTGGCTGCTGGTGGATCGGAGTGCCGGCCTGCTGAGGCTCCTCGGCGAGCGCACGTCGGCGTGGGCCGCCTCGCGCGGCTATCGCGTGGAACCCATCGATCGCGGACTGGCGGTGCGCGGGTCATCCCTGGCATGCGTCGTCGAGACTCGGATACTCGACCTGAACCTGCCCCTCGCCGAGGAACTCTTCGCGGGGCGCCACCTGGTGACGGCGTCGGCGCTGCTGGATCTGGTATCGGAGGCGTGGCTGACGGCCCTGGCCGGCCGCTGCCGGACATCCGGCGCCGCGGCGCTCTTCGCGCTCAGCTACGACGGGCGCTCGGCCTTCTCACCGCCCGAACCCGACGACGAGTGGGTGCGAACCCTGCTCAACCAACACCAGCATCGCGACAAAGGGCTGGGCGGACCCGCGGCCGGGCCTTCCGCCCACCTCACGGCCAGGCAGTGCTTCCTGGCGGCCGGTTTCTCCTGCCGGGACGCGCCGACCGACTGGAGCATCGGACCAGACGAGGAGGCCCTTCAGCGACAGTTCATCGAAGGGCTCGCCGCCGCCGCCGTCGAGGAGCGCCCGGACGCGGGGGACGCGGTTGCCGCCTGGTTGACACGGCGCCTCGCCCACCTGGCCGGCGGCCAATCGCGAGCCACCGTCGGTCACCACGATCTGGCCGCGTGGCTATCCGGCACGTGACGGGCTGACATGGCGCGCTTCGACATCGCGGACGTGCGGCGCTATTACGACCGGCACACGCGCGGCTTCATCACGAGGGGCCAGGGTGGCGGACAGGGCGCCATCCACCGCGCGGTGTGGGGTCCCGGCATCGCCGGCAGGGCCGACGCGTTCCATTTCGTCGAGGAGCGTATCGCCGACCTGCTCGCGACCCGCGATACGGGGGACCTGACGGCGCGCCGGGGTTCGAGCCGCGGCGATCCACCGCTCCACGTCATCGATCTCGGCTGCGGCGTGGGCGGCAGCCTCGTCTACCTGGCCGGCCGTCTGCCCATCCGCGGCACGGGGATCACACTGAGCGGCGTGCAGGCACGCCTGGCCGCGCAGCGCATCCGCGAGCGCGGGCTCTCGGACCGTGTCGCCTGCCTCGAGGGCGACTACACCCACCTGCCCGATAGCATGGCACCAGCCGACCTCGCCTTCGCGATCGAATCGTTCGTGCACGGGCCGTCGCCCGAGCGCTTCTTCGCCGAGTGCGCCCGCCTGGTCCGCCCGGGCGGCTGGCTCGTCATCTGCGACGACTTCCGCCGCCCGACCGACGATCCGCGAGCGGCGCGCCACCTCGATCGCTTCTGCCGGGGCTGGCGGGTCAACACGCTGCTCGACGCCGAAGCACTTCGCGCCTCTGCCCGATCGGTCGGGTTCGTCCATGAGGCCACCACCGACCTGACGCCATGGCTCGAGCTCCGACGGCCCCGCGACCGTGCCCTGGCGGTGTTGGTCGCGCTGGCCGGCTGGCTGCCGCTGGCGCGCGCTCGCATGGCGCACGTGATGGGCGGCACGGCCCTGCAGACCTGCCTGGTGCGCGGCTGGATTGGCTACGACCTCGTGCGGTTCCGGCGGAAGGGCTGAGGTGCCGGGCGCGGGATGGCGCGTGCGCCAGCGCGCTCGAAGAGCGGCCTTGAGCCGCGGGCTCCGGCCCGGTATCCTCGCAGGGCCTATGCGTCGGGACTATCACCGCTGGTACTCGGACCGCGTCGGCCGCGACATGGGCGTGGTCGTCTACGGCCACTTCGGCTTGCCGCTGCTGGCCTTTCCGACCAGCGGGGGCGACGAGTGGGAACATGAAGGGCAGGGCATGATCCGCACGCTCTCGCCCTATCTCGAGCAGGGGCGCATCCGGATTTTCTGCGTCAACAGCGTCACCGGCGAGTCGTTCTACAAGAAGGGGGCGCACCCGTTCCACCGCAGCTGGATGCAGGCGCAGTACGACGCCTACCTGCGGCACGAGGTCATCCCGTTCATCGACGACCAGTGCCGGACGCCGGGGATTGCGGTGACGAGCTTCGGCGCCTCGCTGGGCGCGTATCACGCCGCCAATACGCTCTTCAAGCACCCCGACCGCGTGAAGCGCTGCTACGCGCTGTCGGGTGTCTACGACCTGCGACCGTTCATGGACGGCGCCTACGACGACAACTTCTACTTCAACAATCCCATGGACTACATGGCCCGCCAGCACGACCCGTGGTATCTGGATCAGTACCGGAGCTGCGATATCCATCTGGTGACCGGCTGTGGCCCGTGGGAGAAGAGCGGCCAGACCTACCAGATGTCCGAGGTGCTCGCCAGCCGGGGAATCCACCATCACGTCGACGATTGGGGCCCTGAGGGCGGGCACGACTGGCCCTACTGGCACCACCAGATGTGGGAATATGTCGGCCGGCAGTTCTGACGATGGCCGAAGACGGGCACGGCGACGAGGCCATCCCGGTCGCGCGCCGTATGGCCGCCAGGGAGCGGTTCCTCCCGCTGTGGATTCGCGGCCACGCGCGCGCCGATCCGCGCATGCCCATGGTGGGCTGGTTCGATCCCGGGCAGCTCTTTTCGACCGGCATCAAGAGCCTGCTCTCGCTCGTCGTCGGCGAGCGCAG
>JADZBZ010000239.1 GCA_020851835.1 Acidobacteriota bacterium | reverse complement strand
GGGACTTGTCGTGTCGCCCGGCTTCCTGGACGTCCACTCGCACGTCGAGGCGCGCCAGGACGGCCAGGACGTCATCGGAAACCCGGCCGCCGAGAACAACGTGCGCCAGGGTGTGACGACCGTCATCGGGAGCCCGGATGGCGGAGGCTCGGTGCAAGTGGGTGCGTTCCTGGCGAAGGTGGCAGCCGCCAAGCCGGCCATCAACGTCGGTACGTTCATCGGCCACGGCTCGGTGCGCAGCGCGGTCGTCGGCCAGGTGAACCGCGTGGCGACCCCGGAGGAACTGGACCGGATGCGCGACCTGGTGCGGACCGGGATGCGTGAAGGCGCCCTGGGCCTCAGCACGGGCCTGTTCTACGTACCCGGCAACTACGCGCCGCTCGACGAGGTGGTAGAACTGGCCCGCGTGGCCGGCGAGTGGGGTGGCATCCACCAGTCGCACATGAAGGACGAGGCCGCGCACGTGCTCGACAGCGTGCGCGACACCATCGCCATCGGCGAGCGTGGCGGCTTGCCGACGCAGGTGACGCACCATAAGATCATCGGCAAGGCGAACTGGGGCAAGAGCGTCGAGACGCTCCGGCTGATAGACGAGGCGCGCGCCCGCGGCGTGGACGCAACGATCGACCAGTATCCGTACACCGCGTCCAGCACGTCCATTCAGGGCGGTCTCGTTCCCCAGTGGGCCCAGGCGGGCGGCCGCAAGGCGATTCTGGCCAGGCTTGGTGACGAAACCACCAGGGGCAAGGTGCTGGCGGGCGTGGCCACGGCCATCGAAATGGATCGCGGCGGCGGGGATCCGGCCAACGTGGTGCTGGCCGCGTGTGCGTGGGATCCGAGCCTGGCGGGCAAGAGCCTGGCCGACGTGCTCCGCGACCGCGGCCGGCCGGTGACCATCGCGCGGGCGGCGGAACTGGTGGTTGAAATCGTCGAGCAGGGCAACTGCAGCGCCATCTTCCACGCGATCGACGAGGAAGACCTGGTGCGCATCATGCAACACCCGGCGACGATGATCGCGTCCGACGCCGCG
The DNA here is from genome assembly GCA_020851835.1 of Acidobacteriota bacterium. Taxonomy (GTDB): domain Bacteria; phylum Acidobacteriota; class Vicinamibacteria; order Vicinamibacterales; family UBA2999; genus VFZN01. Next base: position 3,280 of record JADZBZ010000239.1, on the reverse strand, counting down.
CCCGGTATTCCGACGTTCGGCAAGGACGTGCCGCACCCGCGCGCCTATGGCACGTTCGCCCGCGTGCTGGGCCGCTACGTGCGCGAGAAGCACGTGCTCACGCTCGAAGACGCGGTGCGCAAGATGTCGGGGTTTCCGGCCGCGCGGCTCGGCCTCACCGACCGTGGCCTCCTCCGCCCGGGCATGAAAGCCGACGTGGTCGTGTTCGACCCGGCGACGATCGTCGACAAGGCCACGTTCGAGAAGCCGCACCAGTATGCGGAGGGCGTCAAGGCCGTCATCGTGAACGGCGAGGTGGCCATGGACGGCGGGCAGGTGACGGGTGCTCGCGCCGGAAGGGCGCTACGCCGAAACGGGTCTTAGCCGGAGCGGCGGAGGAGCCGATGACGAGAGGTCATCGCCGTCAACCTCGACGGCGAATCTTGTCGAACGCCACGTTGCCGATGGCGTAGCGGCGCCAGTCCTTGTAATCGAAGTGCCACCACTCTTCGGGGTTCACCGCGAAGCCCTCCGCCTCCATCAGGCGGCGGAGCAGCGCGCGGTGCCACCGCTGCAGGCTCGTGCCGCCGGGATAGAACGCATAGGCGCGTGGCGTCGACTCGTCGTAGGTGCTCGGCATCCCGATCACCGCGCCGGTGCGAAGGTCGTACAGCGTCAGATCGACGGCCGCGCCGCGGTTGTGCCGCGAGCCCTTCGCGGGGTTGGCGACCAGCCACTTCCTGTCCGGCGGCGTGGCGTCCCAGAACGCCTTCGTCACGTACCACGGGCGGTAGCCGTCGTGCACCAGCAGCCCGTAGCCGAGCGGTGCGAGTGACTTTTGCACGCGAGCCACCGCTTCGGCGGCGGGGCGCTGGAGGAATGCGCGCGGCTCGGCATAGAAGACCGAGCCGAGGAAGTTGTTCGTGGTGGCGTAGCGGATGTCGAGCTCGATGGACGGGTCGAGCGTCACCAGCTCCACCAGATCCGCAGGGAGAAAGGATCCGGCTTCCGCCGGAGGCGTGGTGACACGCGCCTCCTTCAGCACCTCGGCCACGGGCCGCACCGGCGCGACACGCAGCTGCCCGGAGCCGTCCTCCGGTCCCACCTGCAGACGGAGGTAGGCGATGCCGCCGATCGTGACCTGCGTGGCACGTCCACCACCCGCCCGTGTAAACGACGGCGGCGGCGACATGGCGTCGATGGCGACGGCGTCGCCCCGGTCGGCAATGGCCATCAGCCTCCCGTCGCGTTCGATCACATAGAGATGGGTCGCGGGGCGCGCCGGCGCCGCGGTCGACTCGTACTCACCGATCAATCCAAGCCAGTCGGCCGGCGGCGGAGCGGGCCTGGGCGCCGACGGCGCTTCCACCTCGCGCGGCCATGTCGGCGCCTGCTCCTGGGCGCGGGCCATCACCGCGCCGGTGCCGACGATCAGGGCCATGAGACACGCACGGGTGCGGAGTTGAAGTGAAGTCGTCATCAAGTAATCCCCCGCCGGCGGTAGCCGGGTTGACAGTGCGCGTGGCGAGCGGATGCGGTATTTCGCCGGCTGTCGGGATTCTACTGGACGCCCAGCGTACGACGCGAGGGCGACGGGCTCAGCTCACCGCCCGGCGGCCCGGGCCACCCACAACGAGGCGATATGATGGGCCAAGGGCTCGGAGCCTCCTGACCCTGCCGCCATCTTCCATCGCTCCCCGTTCGCCTGCCTGCCCGGCTCTCGCCGCACGGCTGGGGTTCGGTCTGCCGGCGGCGATCGTCGTCCTGGCCGCCGGTCTCGCTGGCTTCCTCCTCCCCGCGCTCGCACAACCCACGCGACCCATCGTCTACGTCATCCCCATCGACGGCGTCATCGACCTTGGCCTTGCGCCCTTTGTCGATCGCACGCTGAAAGAGGCGGGGGAGAATGGCGCCGCCGCCGTGGTCCTCGAAATCGACACCTTCGGCGGGCGCGTCGACGCTGCCGTCGTGATCCGGGACGCGCTGCTTCGCTCGCGCGTGAAGACCATCGCGTTCGTCAACAAGCGCGCCATCTCGGCGGGCGCGCTGATCGCCCTGGCGGCCAACACCATTGTGATGGCCGAGGGCGGCACCATCGGCGCCGCGACACCGGTGACGATGGCGCCAGGGGGGTCGGCCGAACCGGTTGCCGAGAAGACCGTGTCTTACATGCGCACGGAGTTCCGATCCACCGCCGAGGCCAGGGGCCGGCCGCCCGACCTGGCCGAGGCGATGGTGGATGCCGACATCGAGGTGAAGGGCATCAGCGAGAAGGGGAAACTCCTGACGCTGACCACGGCGCAGGCGCTCGAACACAAGGTGGCCGACCTCGGCGCCGACTCTCTCGAGGCGCTGCTGGCGGCGGTGGACCTGGAGGACGCCGAGGTACGCCGCCCGCGCCAGACCTGGGCCGAAGGGGTGGTCCGCGCAATCACCAATCCGATCGTCTCGTCCATCCTCATGGCGGTTGGTGTGCTCGGCATCATCATCGAGATCCAGACGCCGGGCGTCGGCCTGCCCGGGGCGGTTGGCATCCTCAGCCTCGGCCTTTTCTTCGGGGGCCACTGGATCGTCATGCTGGCCGGCTGGGAGGAACTGCTGCTGGTCGCCGCGGGCCTCGTGCTGCTCGGCATCGAGGTATTCGTCACGCCGGGCTTCGGCGCGGCCGGCATTCTCGGCACGCTCGCGCTCGTCGGGGGTCTGGGCCTCAGCATGGTTGGCGCGGGCGCGGCGTGGGAGATGGTAGTGATCGCCGCCGGTCGGGTGGCCGCCTCGCTCCTGCTGGCGCTGGCGGGTGCCGTGGCCATGGCCGGGGCGCTGCCACGCCTGCGTCTCATCCTGAAGGAGGCACTCACCGCGAGTGAGGGCTACGCTTCGCCGCCGGCGTCCGACTCGCGGTGGCTCGGCCGTCATGGCACTGCCATCTCGACGCTCCGGCCGGCCGGCATCGCGGACCTCGACGGCGAGCGCGTCGACGTCGTGTCGGAAGGGACGTTCATCGACGCGGGCGAGCCCATCGACGTGATTCACGTGGACGGAAACCGGATTGTCGTCCGGCGCACTCGCGCCGGTCAGACGGAGGGATCAGGACATGGGAGCTGAAGGAGAACTGCTGGGCGCCGGCGCGCTGCTCGTGCTGACGGTGGCGGCGCTGGCCCTCGTCCTCTACCTGGTGCCCGTGCGGCTCTGGGTGGCCGCGTGGGCGTCGGGCGCATACACGGGGCTGATGACGCTCGTCGGCATGCGCCTGCGGCGCGTGCCCCCCGCTACGGTCGTCACCGCACGAATCAGCAGCGTGAAG
>JADZBZ010000238.1 GCA_020851835.1 Acidobacteriota bacterium | reverse complement strand
CGGCCCTCGTCGTTCAGCGTGGCCGCCAGATACAGGCGATCGCGCGCGCGGGTCAGCGCCACGTACAGCAGGCGCTTGGTTTCCTCCGACTCGCGGGCCTCGGCATCGGCGTCCGCGTCGGTGGTGTAATCGCCGATGCCGACCACCGGCTCCGCCTCTCCGTTCGGCGACGGCCGTTCCGTCACGCGAATCGGGGCCCGCCCGCCGCCGCTCCCGCGGCCAAGGTTGACCACGAACACCACGGGATACTCCAGGCCCTTGGCCGCATGCACGGTCATCAGGTTCACGGCGTCCACCGCGTCGATGATGGCGTTGGACTCGTCACCGCCCGTCACCAGCTGTGAAAAGTACTCCACCAGCCGCCCGACGGTGGCGTATCCCCGGTTCTGGATGCGGCGGACGAGCGCCCGGATCTTCTTCACGTTCTCACGCGCCTGCGCCAGGCCGGGGCCATCCAACTCCATCACGTAGGCCGATTCGGCCAGCACGCGGTCGACGAGCTCCGCCGGCGGCTGGCGGTCCACCAGCGGCAGCCAGGCGCGCAGGCGGTCTCGCGCCAGGGCCAGCCGGATCGCGTCTTCTGCGGGCAGCGATGGCGGGAGCGCGGGCCCGTCGGGCGAGAGCGCCCCCGCCAGGTCTGGCGCCAGGGCCTTGAGCCCGGCGTCCGACACGCGGACGACACGCGAGCGTAGCAGCGCCGCCGCCCGGAGGTGCGAGGACGGCTCGGCGAAGAAACCGAGCAGCGCGAGCACGTCCTTGATCTCGTCGGCGTCGAAGAAGCCGAGCCCCTTGTAGACGTAGAAGGGCACACCCCGGCGGGCCAGCGCCTGCTCGACCAGCCGATGCCCCTCGCGCGTCCGGAACAGCACGGCCACATCTCCGGGCGCGATGGGGCGTCGGGCACCGGTGCTCCGGTCGCGTACCGCGACACGCGCGTCCAGGAGCCGTGCGATCTCGTCGGCTACGGCGTCGGCCTGGGCCGTGTCGGCACGGGCGCACACCAGCCCCACGGCACGATCCGCGGTCCCGGCATCGGTCGCCAGCGGGAAGCGGTCGTCATCCGAATAGCGGAACGCATCGGGCCGCTGCGGCTGCTTCTCGACGGCCTCGAAGACGTCGTTGACGAAATGGAGCAGCGGCAGCACGGCCCGGTGACTGCGCGTGATGGCGGCGCGGGCCGGGCGGTCTGGTCGGAGCGCGTCGATGTGCCGTGCCGCATCTTCGAGCACGGTCACTTCGGCATCCCGGAAGCCGTAGATGGACTGCTTGCGGTCGCCGACGATGAAGATCGATGGCGGGACGGTGTCCTCCGACGGCCCCGCGCCTTCGGTCCAGGCCGACATCAGCTCGCGGACCAGGCGCCACTGCGCGCGGCTGGTGTCCTGGAACTCGTCCACCAGCACGTGCCGGTAACGCGCTTCGAGCTTGAAGCGGCTGCGCGAGAACTCGTCACGCTGCTCGAGCAGCGCCAGCGCCCGCTCGAGCACGTCCGAGAAGTCGAGCACCCCGTGCTTGTCGAGCGTGCGCCGGTACTCGCGACGCGCCAGGACGAACAGCTCGCGCACGCCGTGAGCCAGGACCACGTTGAGATCGCGCCGGAAGGCGGTGACCGCCTCGAGCAGCGAAGCGCCAAGAGCCAGCACGTGGGCCTTGTGCGCCTCGTAGTCGGCCGCGGAACGGAAGTCGGCCTTGCGCTGGGCCAGGCGCTGGCGCGGCAGGCCCTTGTCGGTCAGGACGTGGGCCTGCAGCCGATCGAGCGCCGCGCGCAGTCGTTCGGCGGGCAGCGGTTCGTCGGAGGCCAGGCGCCACACGTCGTGGGCCAGGAGCGCAAAAGCGGGCACGCCCGGGCCGCGGTCCACGAACGCGCGCGCGCCGCCCGGCAGGGACTGCAGCGCGCCGCGCAGCGACCGGCGCGCACGGCCGCACACCTCGTCCAGCTCCGGCGTGCGTCCGTGCAGGAAGCGGTGCAGGGCGTCCCACGCCACGAGCCGGCGGTCCAGCAGCACCGAGAGCCCCTGCCGGATTCGGAACTCACCCAGCTCGGCGAAGAGCAGCGCCACTTCCGGCTGCGTCTCGGCCATGGCCCGGCCACGGCGCAGCGTCCGGTCGAGCGCGCTGTTGACGAGCCTCGGCGTTTCGGTCTCGTCCGCAAGGTCGAAGCCCGGGTCCACACCGGCCTCGAGCGGAAACTCGTGCAGCAGCGAAAGGCAGAAAGCATCGATCGTACTGATGGTGATCTCGGCAAACGCATCACGCACCTGGCGCCAGCGATGGGCGGTGAGGGCGCCCTCGCGGTGGCGGGCCTTCAGGGTCTCGAGCACCCGTTGCCGCATTTCGGCGGCCGCCTTGCGGGTGAACGTCATGGCGAGAATGTGGCGGGGATGCACCCCGGCCTCGACCACGAGGCGGACATACCGATCGACCAGGACCCGCGTCTTGCCCGTCCCGGCGGAGGCTTCGAGAGCGACGCTGCGGAGTGGATCCGTGGCCATCTGCCGGGCGGCACGGTCGCGCTCCACCTGCGGATCCGGCGCGGCCGAGGCGTCGAAATCGAACAGCCCCTGTTCACTCATCGGCCGCCTCGACATACGCCTTGCGGCACACCTGATCGAACGGGCACAGGCCGCAGAGCGAGCGCAACACCGGCCGTGGCGGAAAGTGCCCGGCCCCGATGTCGTCGATGGCCTGCAGCATCCGGTTCTCCGCGGCCCGCACCACATCGTCGAGCGACTGCCCCTTGGCCGGCTTGAGGGCCTTGACGGGCGAGTCGCCCTCCATCGACAGGTAGAAGGCTTCCGCGGCCGAGGCGTAGCGTTCGCCGTCGCGCGCGAGCTGCTGGCCCACGGCCGAGGTGTAGACCTGCAACTGGACCGTGCGTCGCGGATCGGGCACGGTCTTCGACTTGTAGTCGATCACGCGAAACGTGCCGTCACCCAGCAGATCCACGCGATCGATCTTGGCCCGCAGGCGCAGGGTCTCGGGTGTGCCGCTCTCGCGGCGGAAGGTATACGCGCTGTCGAGCTCGTACTCGATGAGCCGGCGATCGATCAGATCGGGCCGCTCGGCCTCCATCGACAGGACGCGGTCGATGATGCCGGCGCCGGCCGCCGACCCGAAGAGCCGCAGACGTTCGAGCGCCGCCTCGCTCGACGACAGCGTCGCCAGCGCCTGTTCGGCGAGCCGTCCCAGCATCTCGCGGGCTTCCGGTACCCGATCGGCCGTGATGCCCTGGAGCCCCCGCTGCTGCCACTCGCGAAAGAAGCGCTCGAAGAGCGCGTGGAGAAAGCGGCCGCGCTCCCAGGGCGGCGGCGCGTCCTCGTCTCGCGGCTCTTCCTCCAGCTTCAGCACCTCTGACGCGAAGAACTGGAAGGGGCACTTGAGATAGCGGTCGATGCGACTCACGCTGATGCGCGGGAGCGTCCACGGACCCGCTTCGCCCGAGTACCGAGGGTCGCCGGCCGGGGCCGCCCCGGCCCGCACCCGTGCCCACTCGGCAACGCCCGGCGCCACCTCGTCCAGGGCGGACGGATGGGTCAGCAGGGCTTCGTCCGCGAACACGGCCAGGGGACCATGGCCGGGCGCGGCCTCGCGATCGAGTCCCGAGCCGGGCAGATCGTCCACGAAGGTGGAAGGCTCGACGACCGCGTCGGATTCGAGCGCGAAGGTCGACACCCACACGCGCGCCCCGGCCAGGTGCAACAGGTCGTGGAACTCGGCCCGCGCCGCGGCCATGGTCTCGCTCTCGCGCCGGTTCGGGTCGACTGCCGCTGGGCTGGGCTCGAGCAGGGCGAGGAGGGACGCCGGGTAGAAGATGCTGCGCCGTACCGGCTCGGGCCACTCGCCCTCCACCAGGCCAAGCAAGTGCACCTCGTCCACGTCGGCGAAACGGGCCGCGTGCACGTCGAGGAGGCGAAGGCCGGCCTCCCCGGTTCGCGCGGCAAAGGTCTGCGCGCCCAGCCAGCGCTTGATGGCCGACGACAGGTCGAGCCCGCTGGCGGTCGCCTCGGGATCGTGCGTCTTGAAGGCCTGCGCGAGGGCGGCCAGGGCGCCGACGACCGCACGCCGGACGCGGGCGAGGCGAGCGCGGTCGGCGCTCTCGGGTGGCTCGCGATGGTGACGCGTGAGAAACGCCTGAAGAATGTCGAGCTGCGCGGCCACCGGCAGCGGATCGTCCAGCGGGGCGAGCACGCCAGCGAGCGCGGCGGCGGCCCGCGCGGCCGGAGCGGCACGGCGTCTGCGCCGTTCTTCGCGACCGGACGGCGCGTCGAGGGCCGCCCACGCATTGGCCAGGCGCGCCAGGCGTTCCCGGCCGCCGAGGTAGCGCGCCTCGGCCAGCGCGCGATCGAGCGCGTCGATGGCGTCTCCCGGCACCTCCTCGCCGCCATCGTCGAAGCGGAAGTGGGGCGAGCCGAGCAGCGCCACCAACGACGCGCGCGAGAAGGCACTGGCCACGGCGTCGAGCACGAGGTCAAGGGCCGCCGCGTATGGCTCGGCGGCCAGCGGCAGCGTGTCGAGCGTCTCGAACGGCAGCCCGGCACCGCCGAACACGGAACGAGCCAGATAGAGATACGGCAGCGGACGACGGACGACCAGCGCCTGACGATGGAGCGGAGTGGCGGCGGCGCCGCGCCGAGCGGCCTTCACCCGGCGCGCGACCGCGATCAATTCCTCTTCGCGGTCGCGTGCGTGGTGTACGGGCGGCCCCTCGCCCGGGGGCACCACCAGGCGCGGACGCTGAACCGCTGCCGCCGAGGGTGCACCGCGCGACTCGTCCAACCCGGGCAGAGCGGCGTGGATGCGCTCGAGGAATCCGGCGGCGAGCACCGCCTCGGTGGCCACGATGTCCACCCGCTGCAGGCCGGGCAGCCTCGAGAGCAGCGAGAAGTCCACGGGCCAGAGTCCAGTGCCGTCCGCGACGCGGTCGGCCACAGCGGCTACCACGTGCCGAAGCGGCCGGACGGGCGCACGGTCGAGCAAGGCGGCGCGAGCGAGGTGTTCGTCGAGCAGCCCGCGCAGGACCAGATGGTGCTCGTAGCCGGCGAAGGCGGCCGACAGGAACGCCGTCTGTTCCAGCGAGCGCGCGGCACCCCGATCGGTGTCGGCAGCGGGGTCGAGCTCGGCGCGCAGATTGCGATCGAAGTCGTCCACCGTGCGTGCCTGCCGCCGGATGTGGTCGTACAGGGCGAGCATCTCGGCCACGAGCGCGGGACGGATGGCAAAGGGCGGTGCCAGGCCCGCGGCGGCCGTCTCTCGCGCCAGGCGGCCGAGAATCACCTCGCGGTCGAACGCGGACAGCAGCTCGAGCGGCTG
>JADZBZ010000237.1 GCA_020851835.1 Acidobacteriota bacterium | reverse complement strand
TCACCATCAGGAAGAGCCCAATCAGCAACAATGACAGCGCCACGCCGATCACGTGGTGGCTCACCTGCTGCGTGCCCCCCTCGAAGCCGGAGCTGACGCGGTAGCCTACGACCGTCAACCCCAGGCACATCAGCAAGGAGGTGGGGACGTTCAGGAACGGCTCGATCTCGCGGTGGATCCCGACGCGGTCGACTGTCCGCATCAGGAACCAGGGGATCAGAAACGTTTTGAGCACCACCGTCAGTGCCGCCGTGACCAACAGCTCCTGGCGCGACTCGGAGATCGCCATCGTAGCAGCCACGACGCCCAGCAGCAGGGATTGTGCCCCGTACAGGCGGATCGTCGTGAACAGCGCCTTCTGGCCGACCATTAGAAACGCGCTCACCAGCATCCCGGCGGCCGACAGAATCAGAACATACGCGGTCATGGGCAGAACCTCAGAGGAACCGGATCGCGAGCGCCAAAAACGCGAGGCCGAGCGAGATAGCCACCAGCTCGGGAACCCGGAACAACCGCAGCTTGGCGTTCGTGCTCTCCACGAGTGTCACGGCGATGGCCAGAGCGAACACCTTGCCCGTCCACGCCAGGAACCCGACCAGCAACGCAGCCGGCGCCGTGGTGGTCGCCATGCCGACCGGCATGAATAGGCCCGCAAGCAGCGTGAGATACAGCAACTCCTTCACGGCGGAGGCCCACTCCACCAATGCCAGGTCCGGGCCGGCATACTCGAGGACCATGGCCTCGTGGATCATCGTCAGTTCCAGGTGGGTGGCAGGGTTGTCCACGGGGATACGACCGGTTTCGGCGACGACGATCATGAAGAGGCCCGCAAACGCCAACATATCGCTCGGGTGGAGGGCAATGCCCCCTTGAAGCAGTGTCCTGATTAGGACGCCCAGGTTCATCGAGCCTGCCGCAAGCGCGGAGGCGAAGAGTCCTAGCATGAGGGCCGGCTCGGCGAGTGCGGCGATCGTCATGTCGCGGCTCGCGCCCATGCCACCGAACGGGCTGCCCGTGTCCAGGGCGGCGGTGGCGAGGGCGAACCGTCCGAACGCGAGCGTCCCCACCAGCAGCAGAATGCCGCCAGCCGCTTCGAGCGGAGCGGCCGCAAACACCACCGGCACCAAGGTGGTCGCGGCCAGCGCCGCCGCGAAATAGACCCGTGGCCCGGCCACGTAGATCCACGATGCCGTCTCGGATCGAACCGCCTCCTTGCCGAACCACTTGGCCAGGTCGTAGTACCCCTGCAGCAGCGGCGGGCCCTGACGATTCTGGAGCCTGGCCTTCATCTTCTTGATGACGGTCTTCAGGAGCGGGGCGACAGCGAGCAGACCGACCGCTTGCAGCAGGGCCGCGCCCGCGGTCATGAGCGCTTCCTGGATCACGAGCGTCACGTCGTTCCTCCCAGCCACATCAGCAGGATGACCGCGAGCACGAGCACATAGGCCAGATACGCGTGCAGGCTCCCGGCCTGCAGCACCTTCATCCCACTCGCCGCGCGGACGACACCCTTCACCAGCGGTCCGTACACGTAGCGCTCGAATATCGGTTCGTTCTCGGAACGGTAGCGCACCTGTTGCACGAAGTAGGGTGAGACCTCCGCCAACGCGTCGACTTGTCGCGTCGGCCGGTACACGGCTCGGAAGATCATCATCAACGGCTTCGAAAACGCCGTTGCGGTGTACGCGGCATTCGCGGTCAGTTCGCCACCGCATCCCCACGTCGGCGCCCGCCTCGCGGCGGCTCTCCGTCGGGACGACAGCGCCGCCGCCCCGATCACTCCGACCAGAAGGGCGAGCGCCAGCAGAGCGGGCACGACGTGGTCGAACGACCCGAGGCCGGACGGCATCCCGAACCCCATCGACCGAACCTCTACGCCAGGTTGCGTGCCCGGCAGCGATCCCGTCACGCTCCTGAGCGCGTCGAGCACCAATCCGGGGAACAGGCCAAGGCCCCCGCACAGCACCGCAAGACACACCTGCGGCACGAGCATCACGACCGGCGACTCGTGCGCGGCGGCCGCAGACGGCGTTCGCGGCAGCGCAAGGAACGTGACGCCGAACGCCCGCACGAAACAGGCGGCGGCCAGGCCGGTTGTCAACGCCAGCAGAGCGGCGGCGAGTGGCAGATTCAGGCGCACCAAACCCGGTGTCGAGGTGAACCCCAGCAGCAGCGCCTGGAAAGTGAGCCACTCGCTCGGGAAGCCGTTCAAGAGCGGTAGCCCCGAGATCGCCATGGCGCCGACGAGAAAGCACACCCCCGTCCACGGCATCTGGCGCAGCAGGCCCCCGAACTGCTCGATCTGCCGTGTAGCCGTCGCCATCACGATGCTTCCCGCACACAGGAACAGGAGTCCCTTGAAGACAGCGTGATTCAGGACGTGCATCAGGCTGGCCGTCACCGCGACGGCCGCCAGCGTGCTGCGCCCGTGGGCCAAGGCCAGCATCGCCGCCCCCAGACCCAGGGCGATGATCCCCGAGTTCTCGATCGTGCTGTAGGCCAGGAGCCGCTTCATGTCGGTCTGACTGAGCGCGTACAGCACGCCGAGAATGGCGGAGAGGGCGCCAACGGCCAGGATCACGAGCGCCCAGTTCACTTCCGGCGTACCGAGACCGAAGGCGCACACCCTGAACAGACCGTAAATGCCCGCCGTGATGAGCGCGGCCGACATGAATGCGGAGACGCTGCTGGGGGCCGCTGGATGCGCCTCGGGGAGCCACACGTGAAACGGAATCAGGCCCGCCTTCACGCCGAACCCGATGAAGAACAGGGCGAAGAGCAGATCCCGCATCGGTCCGACCACGATGTGGCCGGACAGGATGGCCGGGAACGACAGCGATCCGGCGGCCGCCGCCAGGATGAGGAAGCCAGCCACGAGACAGCCCGTCCCGACGTGGGACATCACCAGGAAGAGGTACGCGGCCCGCCGGCTCGCCCTCGATTCGTGTTCCGTCGCGACCAGCGCCGAGGTCGCCAGCGTCATCACCTCCCAGGCGCAGATGAACTCGATCGCGCCACCGGCCACGAACACGACCTCGATCGCGCCAAGCATGATCGTGAACGCCGTGCCGACGGCGGCCGTCCGAGCCGTCGTGACGGCATGGGCAAAGTACCCCGCGCTGTACAACGCCACGGGCACGGCGACCAGACTGGTCACCATGAGAAACCAGGCCGACAACGGCGTCACCGAGTATCCGAGCACGGTGCCGGACGCGGTGTGGCGGAAGAGCACGCCGTCGATCGTGTGACCCGACCCAATCACTTGCAGGGCCACCGTGCCAGTCAGCAGCGACGCCACGGTGGAAGCCCCAAGGGCCGCCCAACGGCAGGCGCGCGCGTGACGCGCGAGCCCGAGTGCCGCGGCCACACTGGCGAGACGGATAACCAGCGCCACGGGCACGCCGACAGCGACCAGTGCCTCCACGCTCAACTTCTCCACCACACCAGCAGCACGAGACTCACGACCATCACGATCACGTAAGCGAGATACGCATGGAGGCTACCGGCCTGCAGGACCTTCATGCCGGCGGCCACGCGCAGCACGAGGGCGACGAGGGGGCCATAGACGTACCGCTCGAACGTCGGCTCGATCTCCGCCCGGTAGCGCACCTCCTGCGTGAAATAGGTTGACACATCGCTCAGCGCTTCGACCGCACGCGTCGGCCGATACACGCCCCGGAAGATCATCATCAGCGGCTTCGAGAAAGCCGTCGCCGTGTATTCAGTGCGCGCGGTCAACTCGCCTCCGCACCCCCACGTCGGCACTCGCCGCGCTGCCGCCCCTCGCCGCGCCGACAGCAACCCCGCGATGGCCAACCCCGCCACGAGTGCCATTCCGAGGAGCGCGGGAACGACGTGGTCGAACGACTCCAGACCCGACGCCATCCCGAGTCCACCCTGCGCGAGGTCCGCTGGCGGCTGCAGGCCGGGTAGCGACACCATCGCCGCCTGAAGCGCCCGGAGCACGAAGCCGGGGAACAGGCCCAACCCGACGCAGCACGTCGCCAGCCACGCCTGCGGTGCGAGCATCACCATCGGCGATTCGCCCGCCTCCGCCGCCGACCGGCTCCGCGGCAGGGCCAGGAACGTCATGCCAAAGGCCTTCACGAAACACGCCGCCGCCAGAGCCGTCGTCAGCGCCAACAAGGCGCCTCCGATCGGGAACAGCAAGTACACGAGCGGCTCGCCCGAGCCGCGAAAGCCGAACAGGAACGCCTGAAACGTCAGCCATTCGCTGGCGAAGCCGTTCAGGGGCGGCAGGCCGGAGATCGCCATGGCGCCCACGAGAAAGAACAATCCCGTCCAGGGCATCCGCCGCAGCAGCCCACCGAACTGCTCGATCTGCCGCGTGCCCGTGGCCATCACGACGCCTCCCGCCCCGAGGAACAGCAACCCCTTGAACACCGCGTGGTTCAGCACATGGTAGAGACCGGCCGCCACGCCCACCGCGGCCACGTCGCCGCGCCCGTACGCCATACCCATCATCCCCGCGCCGAGGCCTAGGAAAATGATGCCGATGTTCTCGATGCTGTGGTACGCCAGCAAGCGTTTGAGGTCGTGCTGCATCAGCGCATACAACACGCCCAGCACGGCCGACAGCCCTCCGACGACGACGACGATCACGCCCCAGGAGAGAGGAGGAACGCCGAGGCCAAACACACAGACCCGCGCGATCCCGTAGACGCCTGTCTTGATGAGCACGCCCGACATCAACGCGGAGATGCTGGTCGGCGCCGCCGGGTGGGCCTCGGGGAGCCAGATATGGAGCGGGACGATTCCGGCTTTGACGCCAAAGCCGAGAAAGAAGAGGGCGAACAACACGTGCCGAGTCGGTCCGAGCGCCGGAACGCCGGACAGTATCGTCGAGAACGAAAGAGAACCGGACCACGCCGACAACATCAGGAATCCCGCGATCAGACAGCCAGTGCCGATGTGCGACATGACCAGATACAGAAACGCGGCGCGCCGGCTGGCGCGTTCCTGATGCTCGGTGGCCACGAGAGCGGCGCTGGCCAGCGTCATCAGTTCCCAGGCGCACAGGAACGTCACCGCATCACTGGCGGCAAACACCACTTCGATCGCGCCCACCAGGAGGTTGAACGTGATGCCGAGAAAGACCGACTGCCGGCTCCAATGCGGACCTCCCACGTATCCGAGGCTGAACAGCGCGATCGGGATGGCCACCACGGCCAAGACCATCAGAAACCACGCCGCCAGCCCGTCGATTGAATACGCCAGGGTGACCCCGGCCGCTTGATGAACGAAGAGCACGCCCTCGGCGGGGGTGCCGGACCATACAACCCGGGCGGCCGTCAGGCCGGTGATGAGCGAGGCCACTCCCGAACCGAGGAACGCCACCCGCCGAGCGACGTCACGGCGGCCTGCCGTGAGTCCCGTCACGACCGCGATACCGAACCTGAGCGCCAGCGCGAGAGGCAGACCGTAGGCGACATCGGTGACAGTCACATCATCGCCTTCCAGTCGAAGCCACAGTTCGTGTGTCGCACAGTTCACCCCGCAATGGCCGAAACGATCAACCCGATCAATCCCAGCACCGCCAGTAATGGGGCGACCGGGCGGACGCCACAGGCCATCACCACGAGGCCTTCGGCACTACCCCCGGCGGGCTTCTCGCCGCAACTCGCGGAGCATCACTCCCGTGCCCACCAGATGGTTGTTGAAAATGCGGCGAGCCACGTCGAGGAGCTCTTCAATGGCCGGGTCCCGCAACGCGTACCGCACCGACAGGCCAAATTTTTGGGACGTCACGATGCCCTGGTTACGCAAGACCGAGAGCTGCTGTGACACCACTGGCTGCTCCAACCCCAAGCTCGCCTGCAGCTCCTGGACACTGCGATCCCCGCCAATCAGGATCTCGAGGATCTTGATCCGCACGGGGTGGGCGAGCGCCCGAAAGAACTGGGCTTTGAAGGTTTGAAGTTGGGTCGCCGCCATCAGGTCACCTGGGTCGCGCGCTGTCTTCGGCCGAATTCCGTGCCCGTGTCAGCTCATACAAGTGATTATATGAATATATGTATATAGCAACTTTTGTCAAGTAGCGGGTGCTGCCCGTCCCCTGAACCCTGAGCACTCCAGGCCGTGGCGCCACCACGCATCAACTGGTCGCGTGGAGTGAACGACCCGCCGCCGCTTCTTCGACTGTCCGTCCGTCGCGAATGTTGTAGATACGCTTGAAGGTGGGAATGATCTTCTCGTCGTGGGTCACGACAACGATGGCGGTCTCGTACAGGCGCGCCATGTCCTCGAGGATGCGCATGACCGCCAGACCTCGTTCGGTGTCGAGCGGTGCGGTGGGTTCGTCGGCCAGGATCACCGGCGGTCGATTCGCCAGCGCTCGCGCGATCGAGACTCTCTGCTGCTCACCACCGGACAACTCCGAGGGCAGTGCCGTGGCGCGGTGGACCACATCGAGCGCTTCCAGCAGCTCCCTGGCGCGGGCACGCGCCTGGCCGTTGGGCTGTCCGGCCAGCATGGGCAGCAGCGCCACGTTGTCGGTAGCGTCGAGAAACGGGATCAGATACGGTGCCTGGAAGATGAACCCGATCCGATCGCGCCGCAGCACCCGGAGGTCACTGATTCTCCATCCGTCATCGTAGATGACCGTGCCCCCCACGGTCACTCGCCCGCGCGTGGGCTCGATGACAGCGCCCAGGCACTTCAGCAGCGTCGTCTTTCCGGATCCACTCGGTCCGACAAGTCCCACGACTTCGCCGGGAGCGACCGACATGTTGACGTCCACCAGCGCCTGGACGGCGGTGTCGCCGGTGCCGTAGCGTTTGCTCAGCCCTTCGATCTCGATGCCGGCGTCCTTCACGTCACCCTCCGATGGCGGTCGCCGGATCGACTGCCAACGCGGCTCGAATGGCCAGCGCGCTCGCCAGCACGCAGACGATCAGGACGATCGCGAAGCCACGCACCGCGTCTCCCGGCAGCAGCAACACGTACCG
>JADZBZ010000236.1 GCA_020851835.1 Acidobacteriota bacterium | reverse complement strand
GCGTCGATTCCGGGGCGGTGGAGCGCGAGCCCGCCTGGTCGCCCGACGGCGCGCGGATCGCCTACGCCGCCAACAAGGGTGACGGCTTCGACATTGTCGTGGCCACGGTACGGACCGGAGCGGCGTCGGTGCTCTCCGCCATGCCGGGCGACGAGCGCTGGCCCTCGTGGACGCCGGACGGGCAACTGGTTTTCGCGCACCGGGAGCCGCCGCCGGCCGGGCGCACCGCCGACGCAAGCCGGCAGTGGGACCTGTACCTGACCATTCCGGTCGCTGGCTCCGATACCTGGCAGACGCCCGTCAAGCTGACCGACACCCGGGACAGCGAATCGTTCCCGCGCGTGTCGCCGGACGGCAAACGCCTGGCCTTCGTCTCCGAACGCGACACCGAGGACGATGTGGACATCTGGTGGATGCCGATGCCCTCGTCCGGGCTGCGAGGAGTCGTGCCGCTCGGCGCGCGCGTCACGCCGCCGGCCGACGCGGCCGGAGGGTCCATTCCCGCCGCCCAGCCCCTGCGCGCCACCCGAGTGGTGAGTGCCCGCGGCGCCGAGGGCTATCTCTCGTGGGCGCCCGACAGCCAGCGCCTGGCGTTCTACGCCGTCCGCGAGGGTACCGGGTCGGTGTGGGTGGCGGAGGTGGAGCCGGGCCGGCCCGAGGGCGGTACCGCACCGGAACCGCGCGCCCGGCCGTCGGCGCCCGTCCAGCTCGTGTCGCGTCGGGGCGGCGCACCGGCGTGGTCGCCCGACGGGCACACGCTGCTCGTGACCGGCCTCCCGGATCCGCAGCCGGTGTACAACGGCAACCCCCGGCGCAGCGAGGCCGAGGCGCCGCCCCTCTTCGCCCTCAATGCCGCCTTCCACCTGTGGCGCCTGCCCGCGCCGCAGCCCGTGGACGAGTCTGGCGGCGAGGTGGTGGCGGACCTTCCGCTGTCGCCCGCGATGCTCACCTCGGCGTTCGACCGCGTGTGGGTTACGCTGCGCGACCTTTACTACGCGAGCGGTGCCTCCCTGGTGGAGTGGACCAGGGCGCGAGACGCCCACCGGCCGCGCGCGGCCGCGGCGTCGAGCAACGCCGCCTTCGAGGCCATCGTGGACGAGATGGTGGCCCGCCAGCCCCTCATCAAGCCGGTCGTCACGTCCAGCGGCGCGGTGGTGGTGTCGGGACACCCGCTGGCCTCCGAAGCCGGTCGGCGCGCGTTCGAGCGGGGCGGCAACGTCGTGGACGCGATGATTGCGGTGTCCTTCGCCCTCGGCGTTGTCGAGCCCGAGGCGTCGGGCGTGGGCGGAGATGGATCGGCGGTGCTGTACCTGAAGGGGATGAAGCAGCCCACCGTCGTGGACTACAAGGACATGACGCCCATCCGCGCGACGCCCGACAACCCCGCCATCGTCGAGGACGGGCGAATCGTGGCCGACGGACCGGCGGCGGCGAACATTCCCGGTGTCGTGGCGGGCCTCGACTACCTCTATCGCCACTACGCCAGCGGCAACGTGAAGTGGGAGGACCTGGTGGCGCCGGCAATCGCCCTGGCCGACGAGGGATTCATCCTGGACGAGTCGCTCCCCACGAGCCTCGCCGAAGGCCGCCGTTACCTGGCGAAGTGGCCCGAGGCGTCGAGAATTTACCTGCCGGACGGCAAGGTGCCGCGGCCCGGCGACCGCTTCGTCAACAGGGACTACGCCATCACGCTTCGCGCCATTCAGAAGGGCGGCGCCGACGCCTTCTACCGCGGCGATCTCGCGCGGCGGATTGCGGCCGACATGGAGGAGAACGGCGGCATCCTCACCTACGCCGACCTCGCGCAGTACCGGGCGATCGAGCGTGCGCCGGTGCGCGGGGAGTATCGCGGCCACGCGTTGTACGCCGCCGGCCCGCCGGTGTCGACGGGCATCCAACTGTTCGAGTCGCTGCAGGTGCTGGAGAACTACGCGCCGAAGCCGGGCGCGCGGCTCACGACCGACGCGGATTACTTCCACTACCTCATCGAGTCGTGGAAGGTGCGCGATCCCCTGCGACGCGTGGCCGATCCCGAGCGGTGGCCCGTGGACTTCCAGGTGCACCTCACGAAGGCGCACGCCAGGACGCTGTTCGACAAGATCGATCCGCGGACGGCCTCCCGCTACGAGCGCCAGCCTCCAGACGATGAGGCGGAGCCGCCGCCGCCCACCGTCATCCCGCGCATCTCCACCGGCACCACGGCGTTTGCCGTCGCCGACGCCGAGGGCAACATGATTGCGGTCACGCAGACGCTCAGCACGTGGGGCGGTACGTTCTACGTGTCCAAGGGCCTTGGCTTCCTCTACAACAACCACCTGCGCTCGAACCGGCTCACGGCGGGCGCGTACGGGAGCCTGCTGCCGCTGATGCGGTCGAGCACCGCCAGCGTCCCCACGCTGGTCTTCGAGAAGAAGGGTACCGGGGAAGTGCCGAAGCTTGCCGTGGGCTGCGCCGGCAACGCCTGGATTCCCGTGTCGGTCTACAACATCATCACGGGTGTGATCGATGGGGGGCTGGGCGCGCAGCGGGCCATCGAAGCCGCCCGCTTCCTGCCGGGGCGCGACCCGGCCGACCCGCTCGAGCGCAACGAGCGGGTCGAGATTGAAGATCGCTTCCCGCGCGCTCTCATCGACACCCTGCGTGAGCGCGGGCATCTGTTCCAGAAGATCGGCCGGAAAGGCGAGGTTCGTTACGGCTACGCCGCCGCCATCACGCTGGACGTTCCGCACGGCACCGTGGAAGGGGGCGCCGAGCCCCGCCGCTCGCACGCCGCGGTGGCGGCAGTGCGCGGCTCGGGCAATACGGCGAAGCCCTGATCGGTCGCCAGTCATCAATCGTCAGCCACCCGAATCCCATGCCTCTCATCGAACCCGGCAAGAAGGCCCCGGCATTCACGCTCAAGGACCAGGCCGGCAGGGCCCACTCGCTGTCGGACTACGCCGGCCGGCCCGTGGTGCTGTACTTCTATCCCAAGGACGACACGTCCGGCTGCACCAGAGAGGCCTGTGCCTTCCAGGAGCACCTGCCCACCTTCGACAGGCGCAAAGCGGTGGTCCTGGGGATGAGCGTGCTCGACGAGAAGAGCAAGGCGAAGTTCGCCGACAAGTACTCCCTCACCTTTCCGCTCCTGGCCGATCCGGATCACGCCGTCATCGACAAGTACGGCGCGTGGCAGGAGAAGTCCATGTACGGCCGCAAGTACATGGGCGTGGCGCGCATCACCTATCTCATCGGCGCCGACGGCAAGGTCGTGCGCCGCTGGGATGACGTGAAGGTGGCCGGGCACGCCGACGAGGTGCTGGGGGTGGTGAACGGCCTCTAGGGAGGCCGACCAGGTCCCGCAGACGTTGGACGGCAGACACGTGGAGTCACCTGCAGGAGCCATCCTTCCGACCCGCCGTGTCGAGTTGCGCCTGCACGTGCAGGGGATGGACTGTGCAGACGAGGCCTCGCTCATCCGGCACGTCCTGGACGTGCCCGGCATCCTCAACCTGAACTTCGATCTCGTCGGCCGGCGCGTGGACGTGTCGTTCGACCCGTCCGTGATTGCAGCCGGACACGTGCTCGCGCTGGTGGAGCGGACCGGGCTCGGGGTCCACCCGCACGCGCGCGGAGAGGCGGTTCACGACGACCACGCGGCCGACGGCCGGGCGCGGGAGCACCGCCGGCGACTGCGGTGGTGGGCTGGCCTCAGTGCGCTGCTCATGCTCGCCGGCTGGCTCGCCGCCGCGTGGCAGGCCGACACCTGGGCCGACGCCCTGTTCGGACACGCGGGCGTCGAGGCCGCTGGCGCCGGGCACGCGTGGCTGGCCACCGCCGCCTATGGCGGCGCCATCACGCTGGGGCTCTGGCCCGTGCTGCCGCGCGCCGTCGCGTCACTGCGGCTGCTGCGCCTCGACATGCACGTGCTGGTCTGCGTATCGGCGCTCGGAGCCGTCGTCGTGGGGCAGTGGGCCGAGGGCGCGGCCGTCGCGTGCCTCTTCGCGGTGGCCCACCTGATGGAAGGCTGGGCCATCGAGCGCGCGCGACTCGCGGTCAGCGACCTGGTGGGCCACGAACCCGGCTGGGGCGACGAAGGAGAGGTGAGCTCGGCGCGAGTGGAGCGCTGGATCGAACGCTTCGCCGCCGTGTATACGCCCATCGTGACGGCGAGCGCGCTGGCGCTGGTGGTGGTGCCGCCGCTCTTCGACGGCGAGTGGTCCACGTGGTTCTACCGCGGACTCATCTTCCTGGTGCTGGCGTGCCCGTGTGCGTTGGTCATCTCGACGCCGGTGACCGTCGTGGCAGCCCTCACGTCGGCGGCGCGGCGCGGCGTGCTGTTCAGGGGTGGGCTGGCCCTCGAACGCGCCGCGGGAGATGCCCCCGCGGCCCTGAGCCGCGGGGATGTGGTGCTGATGCCCGGGGCGCCGGGCGACGGCGCGGTTTTTGCCGCCGCGCACGCGCGCCGAGCGCTGGGCGTCATCCGCCAGAACGTCGGGCTGGCCCTGCTCACCAAAGGGGCCTTCCTGGTGTCGGCGGCGATGGGCGTCTCACCGCTCTGGCTGGCCGTGCTGGCCGACACGGGCGCGACCGTGGCAGTCACGCTGAACGGCTTGCGACTGCTGCGCCCACGCTGACAGGTTACGGCGGCCCGAAGGGCCTAAGCGCGCCGGCGCTCACCGCTCCTGTTGCTGCTGTTGCGGGCGTGGCCGCTGGCGCCGCTCCTGGATGCGCTCGGCACGCTCCTTCATGCGGGTCTCGGCCTGCGCTCGCAGTTCCTTGACCTTCGCCTGTTGTTCGGCGGTGAGCAGGCTGAGCACCTCCTGGTGCACGCGCGCTCTCAACACGGCGGCGTCGGCCTGGACGGCGGCCACTTCAGCGCTCTTCGCGCGGATGGCGGCCTCGTCCACCGTGTCGGCGGTAACCAGGGCTTCCATGCCCTGGTGGGCTGCCCGCAGCCGATCGCCGACCTCCTTGAGTTCCGCCTGGTGCGCCTGCGCGATGCCTCGCATCTGCTCGCGCTGCGGCTCGGTGAGGTTCAGTTCGCGCATGCCGCGGCCGAGGTTGCCCAGCAGCCCCATGGGGCCCGGACCCATCCCCGGTCCGCCCGGCCCGCCCGGGCCCATCCGCCGCATGCCCGGTCGCGGGGGTGGGCCGTCCTGCGCCAGCAGCGGAGAAATGGCCAGCCCAGACAGAGCCAGAAGACCAGCGGCGGCCGAGATTCGAGTGAAGATATTCATGAGACTGCTCCTTTCGCGTTCCTGTCTCATGAGACGGAATTCTGATGGCGGGGGCATGGCTTTGATGTGAAAAATCTGTGGCACCGTGGTCTGCGCCGGGCGGGCATTCGTCGTATGTAGTACGAATCACGCGTACCTCGAAGGGGTCTTGCCGCATCCATGCCACACGTTCTCATCGTCGAAGACGACGCCCACATCCGGGACCTGATCGTGCTGCACCTCGGACTCGAAGGCTTGCAGGCCACCGCAGTCGCCGATGGGCGCGAGGGCCTCGAGCGCGTGGCGACGACGGCGTTCGACCTCGTCGTGCTCGATCTGATGCTGCCGGGCCTGGATGGCATCTCGATTTGCCGCGCGCTGCGCCGCTCGGGTCCCAACCAGGACGTGCCCGTGCTGATGCTCACCGCCCGCCGCGAAGAGAGCGACAAGGTGCTCGGTCTCGAGAGCGGGGCGGACGACTACCTCGTCAAGCCGTTCGGCATCCGCGAACTGGTGGCGCGCGTGCGCGCGCTGCTACGACGCCCGCGCGCCTCGCAGATTGCCGCGCCCGCGGCCGCGGGCGAGGTCAACGGTATTTCGCTGGAGCGCCCCGTCCATGTCCACGGGATCGAGATCGATCCGGCACGCCGGCGCGTCCGCGTGCGCGGGTCCGCGGTCGATCTCACGGCCCAGGAATTCCGGCTGTTGCACCTGCTGGCCTCGCACCCCGGCATCGTCTTCAGCCGCGAGGCCCTGCTGAGCCGCGTGTGGCCCGATCGCACCTATGTGACGCCGCGCAGCGTCGATACGCTCATCAAGCGCCTGCGCCGCCGGGTCGAGGAGGCCCCCGCCGACCCGAAGCTGGTGGTGACCGTCTGGGGCAGCGGGTACAAGTTCGCCGATGTCTGAACGCCGCTGGTACCGGAGCCTCTACTGGCGCATCGGGCTGGGCTTCATGGCCCTGCTCGCGCTGCTGCTCGTGGCGCAGGCCGCCTCGTTCGTGTGGCTGGCCGTGCAGACCGAGGGCGGGCAGCCGGAGCGCGTGGGTCAGGACTTCGCGGAACTGGTGGCCAGCGAGTTCGGCGCTGCGCTGGCACGGGATCCCGCCTTGGACCTGCGGACGTACGCGAGCCGACGCCTGGGAGCGTTCCATCGTCCGGCGTTCGTGATTTTTCCGGACGGCACCGTCGTCGGCCCGCCGGGCGTGACCGTTCCGCCCGGCTTGGAACGCCTCGCCGACTTCCGCGGCCGCGGACCTCGCGGACGGGGCCTCCCGTTCGGGGATCTCGACGCCCGGCCGGGTGGCGCGCCGGGTGAGCGGCCGTTTGTCCCCGGTGGCCTTGGCCGCCCAGGATCAGACCCCTCGGCCCCGGGCGTCGGCCAGCCCGAGGCGGGCAGGCCCGGCGTCTCCGCAGGTCAGCGCCCCGAACGGCGGCCGTCCCCTCGGGGTGGAGGCTTCTTCGGTCCGCCGCCCGGGGGCGGCCCGATGTTCCCGCGCCGTCGGATGGCCCTGGCGCCCATTCGCGCACGGGGACTAGTGGTGGCGATGGTGTTGGTGTCGCCGGTCGTGGATGCCGAGCGTGTGACCCAGGAACTGGGGCCCTGGATTGCTCTTGGCGCCGTACTGCTGCTCGTTGGTGGCACGGCGGTGGCGGCCTTGCTCGTGTTTCGTCCCGCGCAGGCACGGCTGAGGGCGCTCGAGTCGGCCGCGCGACGCCTCGGCGAGGGGGACCTGGCGGCGCGTGCGCCGGCCGTCGGCGGCGACGAGGTGGCCGCCGTCGCCCACGCATTCAACCAGATGGCCGACGACCTCACCGCACGTCAGGGTCAGCTCGCCCAGGCCGATCGGGCACGCCGGCAACTGCTGGCCGACGTCTCGCACGAGTTGATGACGCCGTTGACAGCCATTCGCGGCTACGCCGAGACGCTGGCACTGCCGCAGTTCGGCCCGTCGGCCGCTGAGGGCCAACGCTACGTGCACATCATCCAGGAGGAAGTCGATCGCATCGACCGGCTGGTGGGCGACCTGCTCGACCTGGCGCGGTACGAGGCCTCGGGTGTGTCGCTGTCCGCCGAGGAGGTGCCGGTGTCGGAACTGTTCGATCGCGTGGTGGCGCGGCACGAGCAGGCGGCTCGCGACAAGCAGGTTGCCATCGAGGTGCGGTTGCCGGACGAAGAGATGTCGGTGGTGGCCGATCCGGGCCGGCTCGAACAGGCGCTGCAGAATCTCGCGTCGAACGCGCTGCGCCACACCCCCGCGGGCGGCCGTATCACGGTGTCGGCCGAGCAGCGGGACGGACGCACCTGGCTGCGGGTCACGGATACGGGCGCCGGGATTGCCGCCGAACACCTGCCGCACGTCTTCGATCGGTTCTACAAGGCCGACCCGGCCCGCTCCCAGACCGGCTCCGGGCTGGGCCTCTCTATCGTCAAGGCCATCGTGGAGCGGCACGGCGGCCGCGTCAGCGCGCGGAGCACGCCGGGCGCGGAGACCGT
>JADZBZ010000235.1 GCA_020851835.1 Acidobacteriota bacterium | reverse complement strand
GGCGCCACCGCCACGCCCTCGGCCCGCAGCTCTTCAGACCTGCAGCGGGAGGCCGGGGGCCCGAAACCGCAGGTCTGGAGGCCGGGCTGCCGGCCCGTTTGGCGAAAGGACAGTGACGATGCTCTGGAAAGGCTTTCAGCGCCCCAAGCGCCTCGATTTCGAACGCGAGACCCTCACCGATCGGTTCGGCCGGTTCTATGCCCAGCCCTTTGAGCGGGGCTTCGGAACCACCGTGGGGAACGCGCTGCGGCGCGTGCTGCTCTCATCGATCGAGGGCGCGGCCATCACGGCGGTGCAAATCGACGGCGTGCTCCACGAGTTCTCGCCCATCAAGGGAGTAGTCGAGGACGCGACCGACATCATTCTCAACCTCAAGCAGCTGCCGCTGAAGTGTCACGTCGATCACGCCAAGACGCTGACCGTGCGGGTGGACAAGCCGGGCCTGGTGCGTGCCAAGGACATCGAGGTCGATCAGGACGTCGAGATTCTCGAACCCGACGCCCACATCGCGACAGTGTCCGAGGGCGGCAAGCTGCACATGCAGCTCCGCATCAGGAGGGGACGCGGGTACGTGGCGGCCGACCGCAACTTCGACGAAGATCTCGGCATCGGCTGGATCCCGATCGATGCGGTCCACTCACCCGTCAAGAAGGTCAACTACCTGGTGGAGGCAGCGCGCCTCGGCCAGACGACGGACTACGAGAAGCTCACCCTCGAAGTGTGGACCAACGGCTCGGTCACGGCCGGCGACGCCGTGTCGCTGGCCGCCAAGCTCGTCCGCGATCACCTCAACATCTTCATCAATCTCGACGACGACGACGACGAGACGGTGGACGCGTCTACCGAGCCGGCACGGCTCGGCGCCGCCAACGAGCACCTCGACAAGAGCGTCGAGGAACTTGAACTCTCGGTCCGGTCGTACAACTGTCTGAAGAATGCCAACATCCGCACCATTCGCGAGCTCGTCCAGAAGACCGAGACCGACATGCTGAAGACCAAGAACTTCGGCCGCAAGTCGCTCAACGAGATCAAGGAGATCCTCCAGACCATGGGCCTCAGCCTCGGCATGAAGCTGGACCAGCCCTCGGTTGCGGAGTAGCTCCAGCGGGGTAGAACGTCATGCGTCACCGTAAAGCACACCGGAAGCTCGGCCGGGTATCCGAGCACCGCATCGCCCTGCTTCGCAACCAGGCCACGGCCCTCCTGATGCACGAACGCATCGAGACGACGGTGCCCAAGGCCAAGGAACTGCGGCCTTTCGTCGAGAAGATCATCACCATCGCCAAGCGCGGCGTGAAGGCTGCCGATCCGAAGGGCAGGACCCTTTCGGCGCGGCGGCTCGTCATGCGCGACGTCCACAACGAGGATGTCGTCACCAAGCTGTTCGACAGTCTGGCGCCGCGTTTCGCCGACCGGCCGGGCGGGTACACGCGCATCCTCAAACTGGGCCACCGGCGCGGCGACGCCGCAGAGGTGGCCCAGATCGAGCTGGTCGGCAGCGAGTTCGACCCGAAGAAGGCCGAAGCCGACCGCAAGGCCGCCGAGGAGGCCGCGCAGGCCGATGGCGGCAAGACCACCAAGAGTGTCGGCGAGCGGCTCCGCGCTGCAGCCGAGCGGCTCCGGGGCGGCAAGAAGGAGAAGGGCGACTCGGGCGGTGGCAAGGCCAAGGCCAGCCGTCCGCCGCGTGCGGCCAGGAAGGCCACCACGCCGCGCAAGGCCGGCGGCTCCTGAGCTCGTCTTGAGCGGGGGACGCCGGCGTCAGGCCGGCGTTCCTCCCGCCCCGCCCGCTTCGCGGGTCCCGCTCCACTGGCGCGCCTTTCTCGACCCCGCCCTGAAACCCCTCCACCGGCCGCCCGAGAGGTGCCATACTGATCGCAGCCACGCGCCTGTCGCCGGTGGCACCGCCCGCTGCCAGGCGCCGGCGCCCGACGACACAGCGATCCGATGACCCGAGCGATTCGCCGGCCGCTGCCCCTCGTGTTGGCAGCCTCGATCGTCGCCGCCGCTGGCGCCAGCCAGCAGGCCCCTCCGCCCGCACCGCCGGAGCAGCCGATTTTCCGCGCGAAGGTCGACGTGGTGCGCGTGGACGTGTCCGTGACGGGCCGGAACGACCAGCCGGTCACCGACCTGCAGGCCTCCGACTTCATCGTCACCGAGGACGACATTCCCCAGACCGTCGAGAGCGCCCAGTTCATCCGGCTCGACGGGCAGCGGCACGGGGACAACGGCGAGTCGCTCGAACTGCACAGCCAGTCGCAGGCCATGGTCGAGGCGGCCAAAGACGACGTCCGGCTCTTCGCGCTCTTCCTCGACGACTACCACATCGACAAGTACCCGACGGTGATGATTCCGCTGCGGCGAGCGCTCGAGGCGTTCGTCGACCAGCTCCAGCCGACCGACATCGTCGCGATCATGGAGCCGCTGACGACGCTGGATGCGTTGCACTTCACGCGGAACAAGGCCGAGCTGCAGGAGCGGATTCGCGCATTCGAGGGGCGGCGCGGTGAGACGTTTCCCGTGAAGAGCGCCGTGGAAGAGGCGCAGCTGACCCAGCGGAACGTCTTCGAGCTGCGGGCCGGCGTCACGTTGTCGGCGCTGGAAGCCCTGGCGACGCGCCTGGGCGGAATTCGTGAGGGACGCAAGTCGATTCTCTTCGTGAGTGAGGGGCCGCCGGTCGGCCTGCCCGGCAGCTCGAACTATCCGCGCCTCGAGGCCGCCCTTCAGGCGGCGAACCGCGGCAACGTGACGGTTGACGTCCTCGACCCGCGGCCGCTCGGCGCCGCGCCGTTCGGGGGCGCTGAGGCGCTGCGCCGCCTGGCGTCCGAAACCGGGGGCCGGGCCATCATCAACAGCAATAATCCCGAGAACCTCGTGCAGGAGGTGTTCGCCGACGCCAGTGCCTACTACCTGGTCGGCTACTCGCCGTCCCGGCCGCTCGCCGACGGCCGGTTCCACCGCATCAACGTCCGCGTGAAGCAATCGGGTGTCAGGGTGACGGCCCGCAGGGGCTACTGGGCCCCGACCGACGCCGAGATGAATCCGCCGCCCACCCCGCTACCCGATGCC
>JADZBZ010000234.1 GCA_020851835.1 Acidobacteriota bacterium | reverse complement strand
CCCCGCGCCAGCAGGAAGTCGGTGTAGCCACGATAGAAGGCAATCAGCCGCGACGTGAACGAGATGCGGAAATCGGCCCGCAGCAGCGCCGATCGCGTCTGCTCGACGGTGTCGAGCGCGGCTTCGAAGTGACGTGTCGCTTCGGCGGGCCGGTTACCGGCGGCCGCCAGACGGGCGAGGCCGTCGTGCGACATCCACTGCACGCCGGGCGTGGCCTCGGACGCCAGCGCCTGCTCGAACAAGCTCCCGGCTTCGGCGACCTGCCCGCGCCCAGCCGCCACCTGGGCCTCCGTCACGACGCCGTAGGGCGAGGTCGACCCCGGCGCGGCCAGCCGCGACGCCTCGCGGTTGAAACCTGACGCCTCGTCCCACCGGCCGAGCGCCACGAAGGCCGCCGCCAGGTTCCGCGCCCACAGCGCGGCGTCGCTCTGGAGGCCGGCGGCGGCGGCAATGGTGAAGGCCTGCCGCAGGTACTCGGTGCCCTGCTCGATGTCGTCCTGCAGCAGATAGGTGTTGCCGAGTTCCCCTAGCGCCTGCGCGTAGTCGCGTTTCCGTCCCTGCTGCTGTACGCGTACGGCCTGGAGCTGCAAGGCCACGGCCCGATCGAACTGTCCGAGCCGCGCGTGGCACAGGCCCGCGTTGTTCAAGGCGGCGCCGTGAATGGTGGTGTCGTTGAGATCGCCCAGCGCCAGGATGCTGTCGAAGTAGGGCAGGGCCTCGTCGAAGCGGCCGCGCGTGACCAGCCCCATCCCGAGCGTGTTCGACACCTGCGCCTGCCGGTAGTGATCGCCCTCGCCGGCCGTGCGCTGGCGGGCGGAGGCCAATAGCGCATCCGCCTCGGCGGCCCGGCCGGATCGGTACAGCAACTGGCTTTCGAGCAGCTCGAGGTCGAGCACCAGGTCGGCGTCGCCCTCGGCGAGGGGCAGCGCGGCATCCACCAGCGGCCCGGCCGCGGCCAGTTGTCCCTGCGACACGCGCGTACGGGCCAGCAGGAACTGCTGTCGCGCCCGGATGTGCGCGAAGGCCGGCGCCTCGGGCACCGGGCGCTCGAGCAGCTCGAGTGCGGCCGGGATGTCGAGCTTCAGGGCCAGCGCGTCGGCGGCCAGCAGTCGGAAGCGCCACGCCCGGACCACATCCTCCGCCCGCTCGGCATCGGCCTCGCCGCGCTGAGCGAGGCCAAGTGCCTCGTCCAGCATGCCGCGACGCAGCTCCTCCTGCGCGCGGTCGTGCTGCCGGTCGAGCGCCGCCCCCGACGGCGCGCACGACGCGACGGCAACGGCCAGCGCCAGCGCCACGGCAAAGCGCGCGAGCAGGTCCAAACCCGGCCTGCCCCCGGCTAAGCCCAGGTGCCGTTGGTATCGACGTCGCCCACCGAGCCCGAGCCTCCCGTCGATGACCCCAGCTCCATCCGGATCATCGTCAGGCGCCTGGTGCCGGTGCGCACCAGCAGCTCGCCGAAGTAGAAGCGGCCCAGGTTCGGAATGTAGACGCCGTTGGTGCCGAGCGGCCGCGACCCCGGGTACTCGCGTCCCTTCTGCCAGACCAGCTCCCGCACGACCGTGCAGAACACGTAGTCCAGGTCGCCGTGCGCCTGCAGGATGGACTTCTCGCCGACGATCTTCGGGCGCGTGTCGCAGCGCTTGAACGGGGCCACATCGGTGACCACGTCGAGGCGAAACCGCCCGTGCACCGGCGATTCGAAACCGACGGTGCTGATCGACGCCTCGGGGATGGTCACCAAGGATTCGAATCCGGGTCCGGCGCTCCGCGAAAGGAGGGTGACGGCCACGTCCGACACCGTCATCAGCGGTTCGGGCTCGTCACCCGCCTGGAGCGGACGGGCGCCGCCCACTTCAACGCCCCGGCACCGCGCGCGCACCGTCGTGGTAGCCGAGAGCCGATCGACCTCGAGCTGTTTCCGGGTGACGCGGACGGCGTCGCGCAGGCTGTCGAACAGCCCTTCGGCGGAGGTTTCGGCCGACCGGATGCGGAAGGACTTGCCGAGCCTGATGTTGGTGTCCCGCCAGACCGACCGGCCGCCCACCACCGACAGGGCGCTGCCGCCCCGCGCGGTGAGCACCACGTCTTCGGGACGCACCAGGCGACCGCCGTACGCCGCCGCGCTGCCATTGAAGATGAAACGCCGTTCGAGTTCCATGACCTCTCCACGCGGCCGCCGCGTGGAACGGCCGCCGCTCTAGCGTTCAGTGACGGTGAACCGGTAGTCCACGGGCAGCGATTCCGGGTCGCCCTCCGCGTGCACCGACAGCGTATAGCCGCCCGCCGCGCCAACCGACGCGCCCGGCATCAGCAACAGCAGCGGTGTCCCGGGGGATGGGGCCACGGCCGTTCCGGAAGCCACCGACCTGCCGCCGGCGGTCCGCAGATCATACGTCAGTCGCGCGCCGGCGGGGACGCCGGCCACGTCGATCGCGAAGGCGACGACGCCGTCGGCGGGACGAGTGATGGTGGGTTCGACGCCGCGGGTGGCGGAACCCAGGGTGATGGGCGCGAGGGCCTGGGTGCGCAGCACCTGGCTCCGCAGGTCGGGCAGCATCCAGAGCGTCTGGTACCCGATGCCCGCGGTGAGCATGGCGGCCACGGCCCAGGGCAGCCAGGTCCGGAGCGGCGACGAGGCGGCCGGGGCGGGGAGCGGGCTGACCTCCGGCGCCGGCGCGGGGGTGCGAGCGACAGGCAGCAGCCCGTCATGGACGCCATCCTTCATCAGCGCCCCGGTGCGCACGCTGTCGGCGCACTCATCGCACTCGAAGAAGTGGGCTTCGAAGGCGTAACGCTCGAGCTCGGGCATCTCCTCGAGGAGGTACCGCTCGGCGGCCTGCTTCTGGACAGCCTGCTGGTGCGTCATGCCTCTAATGCCCCGCTATTCTTCAAGGAAGCGGTCCCGGAACCGGGCCTTGGCCCGGTGTACCAGCACGCGCAGGTAGTTGCGATCCACATTGAGCTCCCGGCAAATCTCGTCCTTGTCGCGTTCCTCGAAGAAGAGCCACCGGAGAATCTGGCGTTCCTTGTCGGGAAGCGAGGCCAGCGCCTGCTGAACCCGCCCGCGTTGTTCCGCCGAAATCAGTCCCGCTTCCACGGTCGCCCGGCCCTCGTCTGGCGGGTCGTGATCCTCGGCCAGCTGGTCGGCCCGCCCGCCGGCGCGGTAGGTCTCGAACAGCACGTTGTTGCACACTCCGTTCACGAACGCCCCGAGGCTGCCGGCCGAGGCCAGGCCGCCCTTTTCCTTGAGCGTTGTCAGGACCCGCCGGAACGTTTCCTGGCGGGCGTCCTCCACCAACGCGGGCGACCGCAGCCGGGTGCGCAGCTTCAGGTTCAGCAGGTCTCCGAAGTAGCGGACGAAGTGCCGCTCGGTGTCGGAATCCCTGCCGATGAGCCGGTCGATGTACGCCTGGTCGAACTCGTATCGTGTGAGGGGCAAGGTCGAGGATCGTATCCCAGCCCGGCCACTCGTCAACTGGTGAAGGTGGGAACGGGAACGTTACAGCCCCGGCAGGTGAAACGGCCGGGCCCCCGCGCACACCAGTCTGGTGAGCCACCATGACCGCCATCACCGAACCGCTGACCTTCGTGGGCCGCAGCGACGCCGCCCGGCAGATCGACCGCGACATCACCGTCGCCGCCGCCTCGGACGCCAAGGTGCTCGTCACCGGCGAAACCGGGGTGGGCAAGGACGTGGTGGCCCGGGTGCTGCACCAGCGCAGCGCCCGCCGGCACGCCCCGCTGGGTGTAATCAACTGCGCGGGCCTGCCCGACACGCTGCTCGAATCGGAGCTCTTCGGTCACGTCCGGGGGAGCTTCACGGGCGCCGTTCGAGACAAAGCCGGCCTCCTCGAAGCGGCCGACCGCGGCACGGCCTTCCTGGACGAGGCGGGCGAGATGAGCCTGCGCATGCAGGGCGT
Organism: Acidobacteriota bacterium; assembly: GCA_020851835.1. Lineage (GTDB taxonomy): Bacteria > Acidobacteriota > Vicinamibacteria > Vicinamibacterales > UBA2999 > VFZN01. The sequence goes on along the minus strand of JADZBZ010000234.1, from coordinate 12 downwards.
GCTGCTCCGCTT
>JADZBZ010000233.1 GCA_020851835.1 Acidobacteriota bacterium | reverse complement strand
GCGGCAGGCCCTCGATCGCAACTGGCTCACCAATGACGGCCCGCTGGTCCACGAGCTCGAAGGGCGATTCGCGGAGTTTCAAGGTGTGAGCCATGCGGTGGCGGTGTCCAGTGCCACCGCCGGCCTGCAACTCGTGGCCCGCGCGCTGGAACTGACGGGCGAGGTCATCATGCCGGCCTTCACGTTCATCGGCACCGCGCAGGCCATGTCCTGGGTCGGTCTACAGCCCGTGTTCTGCGACGTGTCCCCCGAAACGCACACCCTCGACCCCTCGTGCGTAGCCGACGCGATCACGCCCGACACCGCGGCGATTCTCGGCGTCCATGTGTGGGGGCAGGCGTGCGACATCGATGGGCTGCGGCCAATTGCCGAGGCACACGGGCTGCCGCTGATGTTCGATGCGGCGCCGGCCACGGGCAGTGCCTATCGGTCCGTCCGAGTCGGGGGCTTCGGCCGGGCCGAGGTGTTCAGCCTGCACGCCACCAAGGCGGTTAACGGCCTCGAGGGCGGCATCGTCGCCACCGACGACTCCGGGCTGGCCGACCGGTTGCGCCGGATCCGCAACTACGGGTTCGTCGCCGAAGATACCGTGTCGATCCTCGGCACCAACGCCAAGATGAACGAGTTCTGCGCGGCGATGGCACTCGCCAACCTGGCCCGGTACGAACGTCTGCACGAACACGACGACGCCATCCATGAGGCCTACCGGACGGGCCTGGACGGCCTTCCCGGCATCACGCTCGCCGAGTGCCGGGCCGGCGACAGCAGGTGCCACCACTACGCGGTGATCGAGGTATCCGACGGCGCACCCATCCGGCGTGAGGCCTTGCGTGCGGTGCTGGCCGCCGAGCAGGTCACCGCCAGGCGCTACTTCAAGCCTGGGTGCCACCGGTCGCCGCCCTATAGTGCCCACGAGCCACGCCATCCCCTGCCCGTCACCGAGCGCCTGAGCCGTTCCCTGCTGCAACTGCCGACCGGCGTGCAGTTGAGAGTCGAAGACGCCTTGCGCATCGCGGCCATCGTGACGATGGCGTGCGAAGAGCACCGGCGAGTCGAACTCGCCCTGGCGCAACAGGGGGTGGCCTGAACAACACGCCTCTGTTGCCGGCCGGCCCGTTCAGACCTTCGGGGCGCCGTATCGAATCATCCCGTCGGCTACGGCGCCCGTCTGACGCCAGCCAAGGGACACACCTCGCGCACAGCCCTGCTCCCCACTGCGTTCCTCCTTCGAGGCGGCGCGCCTCGCCAGCACGGCGGAGGGGTGCAGCACGTGAACAATGGGCGGCCAGGTTGCTTCTGGAGTCGCGGGACCTCGAAGCGAAGTATCAGGTGTCCTTCTGGGATGCCCTTGTGATCCAAGCCGCACATGCTGCGGGTGCGGCGATCCTCTACTCCGACGACCTGTCGGACGGACAATGCTATGGTGGCGCGATGGTCAAGAGCCCGCTCCGGACTTCGGACTGAGATCCGGAAGAACGACGGGTGAGGGGACCGCCGTGAGGAGAAGGGGGACAGCGATGCATGCGTGGCTTCGTCTGGCGCTGATCACGGTCGGAGTGGTAGGGCTCGCGGCCGACGCCGGGCGCGCAGGGCGTCAGGCCACCGGCGCCGCGCCATCCGTGCAGGGGGACACGGTGCAGGCGGCGTACATGAAGGCGCATCTCGGTCAGGTGCTCGTCGTGCACGCGGCCGTAATCCGCGGCGACCTCGCCGCCGTGGGTCCCGCGGCGCGCGCCCTCGCGACACTCGACGACCAGCAGTTCCCGGCCGGCGCTCCGGACCAGGTCAAGGCGATGAAGGCCGCGGCCGCGCGGGCGGCCGACGCCACCGACGCGCTGGCGGCGGGACGGGCGACCGCCGAGATGCTGACCTCGTGCGGGAACTGCCACCGCACGGTCGGCACGCGGCCGGCCGTGCCGGCGAGGCCGCGCCCGGAGGTTGGGGGCGTCGTGGGGCACATGCTCGAGCATCAGCTTGCGGCCGACCAGTTGCTCGAGGGGCTCGTCATCCCGTCCGATACCTCCTGGCGCGCCGGCGCCCGCGCGCTGATGGTGGCGCCCCTCAACCCGCGTGAGCTGCCGGTGGATTCCGAGATCAGGCGCCAGCTGGCGCCCACCGAGGAGCGGGTGCACCGGCTCGCCACCGACGCCATCCAGGCCACGGACCCGCTGGCGAGAGCCGGGTTCTACGGGCAGGTGCTCGCCGGCTGCGCCGACTGTCACAGGCTGCACGCCAAGCTGTGGGGGCCGAAGCCCCGGTAGCGACAAGGGGCCATTGCACTCCCATCGCCATGATCGGCGTCATGGGCTCGAGTCCCAGGGACTGACATGCTGGTGCCCGACATGGACCCGCTCGCCGGAACCTCGTGGAGTGCGCCTGGCACGGTGGCCGGATTCGCATCCTCGGCACCAAACCCCGTCCTCATGCAGTTTGCCGAGGAGGAACTGCGCCGCGTCGGGCGCGGGCGCGTCCTCGACCTGGGCTGCGGCGCGGCCCGTAACGCCGTACCGATGGCGCAGGCGGGCTGGGACGTCGTCGCGGTGGACCTGTCGTTGCCCATGCTGGTCGCTGCCGCCGAGCGGGCCCGGACCAATCACGTGTCGCATCGCGTGCACCTCCTCCTCGCGCCTGCGGATCGCGTGCCCGTCGTGGACGGCAGCATCGACCTGGTCGTGGCGCACGGCATCTGGAATCTCGCAGGATCGGCGGCCGAGTTCCGGCGAGCCGTGGCCGAGGCGGCCCGTGTGGCGCGGCCCGGTGCCGGCCTGTTCGTGTTCACCTTTTCTCGGAACACTTTTCCGCCAGGCCTCCCGCCGGCGCCGGGCGAGCCGTTCGTGTTCACCCAATTCTCCGGCCAGCCGCAGTGCTTCCTGACGGCCGAGCAACTGGTGGACGAGCTGGCCGCGGCCGGCTTCGTCCGTGACCAGAGCGTGCCCTGGCAGGAATACAACCGGCGGGACCACCGCACCCCAGGCGGTGGGCCGCCCGTCATCCACGAAGCTGCGTTCCGCCGACGTTGACGCGGGAAGGCCCCGCGACGGCAGGGGCGCCCTGAGACACATCGCGCACGCCCGATTCCTGCTAAGCTGCCTGGGATGTCTGCTGCCCTGCTCGTCGCGCATTCGTGGCTGCGGTGGGTTGTCCTGCTGCTGGGCGTGCTCGCCGTGGTTCGCGCGGTCGCGGGGCGGTCGTCGGGCCGTCGATGGCAGGCCGGGGATGCGGCACCGGGGCTCTGGTACAGCCGTGCCCTCGACGTTCAGGTGCTCGTGGGGCTGCTGCTCTACTTCGGGTTCAGTCCTCTGCTGACGGCCGCGGGGCAGGACTTCGGGCGAGCCATGGCGACGCCCGCCATTCGCTTCTGGCTCGTGGAGCATCTCGCCGGCATGCTGGCGGCACTGGCCCTGGGCCACGTGGGCACGGCACGTG
>JADZBZ010000232.1 GCA_020851835.1 Acidobacteriota bacterium | reverse complement strand
TCCTGCTGCCGTCCATCAACATGAAGCTGCGGCCCACGCTCCTCGACCTGGCGCCGGGCACGCGCATCGTGTCGAATTCCTTCACCATGGAGGACTGGACCGCCGACGAGACGGCCACCATCACCGACGACTGCACCAGCTGGTGCACGGCGCTGCTGTGGATTGTGCCGGCCAAGGTCGCCGGCACGTGGAAGATGCCCCAGGGCGAGCTGCAACTGACCCAGCAGTTCCAGATGTTGTCGGGCTCGCTGGGCGGTGCCCCGATCTCGGACGCCCGCGTGCGAGGCACCGAAGTCACCTTCACGGCGGGCGGCACCCGCTTCGCGGGCACCGTGTCGGGCAACACGATGAAGGGCACGGCGGCCGGCGGCGCCAGCTGGACGGCGACCCGAAAGTAGACAGCTCAAAGAGGTTGTTAAAGAGACTCTATAGGTCAATATTGACTCTATAGCGACTCTGAGATAGCATCGTCGCGTCTCTTGATGGGGGAGACTGCGGAATGAATACCGAAAGCGCCGGGCTGCCCGCCCGAATTGAAATTGCGACCGACGACCGCCGCGAATCGGACCGGGTGTCGGGCCCGTTCGACGCGTGGCGGCTCAGCGTGCTCGAGACGCCGGTTCGGATCTACGACATCAGCCTGGGCGGCTGCTTCGTCAACGCCATGCACGAGCAGGTGCCGGGTGTCGTTTTCACGCTGAAGATTCAGATGCCGGGCGAGGGCTGGCTCGAGCTGAAAGCGGAAACGATCTACCGCCGGCCGGGGTTTGGGTTCGCCGTGCGGTTCGTCGATATGACCGACGAGCTGACTCGTCGCCTCGAACGCGCCCTCGACACCCTCCGCGACGGGGGACCGCACTGAGCGCGTCGCAGGCGGAGCCGGGACTCAGCGGTCGCTGAGTCGAATGGACTGCAGGACACGCGTGAAGGCGGGCTCGTACGTGCGAGCCTGGGCCTCTGGCACGACGGTGACGTAGTAGAACAGGTTGCCGTCGGCGAGCAGCACCGTGTAGAGCCCGATGCGCTCGGCCCCCCCGAGCGCCGAGCGGCCGGCCAGCGGGGTGCCCAGGCCCGGGCGGTTCGACAGCCGCACGGCCACTGGTTCACCCGTCACGCGCATCTCCGGATTGCCCTGCCGAAAGGCCTCCACGAGCGTCTCGGTGGCGGCGCCGAGATCGCGCGATGATGCCCGCGCGACGCCGAGTTCGACGCCGTGCGTAAGTACGGTCTGGCCCTGCCACTCGCCGTACCCGTTCTCGGGCACGAACTTGACGGCGTTGTTCTCCGACACGGCCGTCCAGTTGGCGGGCACCCGCACCTGGAAGAGGCGCCCGCCGCGCGCCTCGCGATACCGCGACGAGGGCGCCGGCACATCCCGGCCGACGGTCCCCGTCGGCGCCGAGCCTTCCGTCCGTCCTCCGCCGCCGCTGCGCGCCAGGTCGGCCATCGACTTGGCGGGCGGCAGCGTGGTGAAGCGCTGCTTGACCCGGGCGAACCCGCTGTCGTCGGGGTGCGCGCCGACCCTGAGGCGGTTCGCTTCGTCTGCGATGTACTGAGAGCGGTTCCCGGGGTTGGGGTGGCTGCTCAGCCACTGCGGCGGCGTGCCGTTGCCCTGCTTCTGGATGGTTTCGAACATGCGGGCCAGGTCGCGCGGGTCGTATCCCGCGCGGGCCATGATCTGCGCGCCGAGCAGGTCGGCCTGCTTCTCGTACTCGCGGCTGTACTTCAAGAGCCACGTGCCCAGGCCGAACTGCGAGCCCTGCGAGATGGCTTGCCCCCATCCGCCCCCGATGACCGCGCCGGCGATGGCGCCGGCCAGGGCGCCGAGTTGGAAGCCTTCGGCCTTGGTGGCGTTCGCCGTTCCATGGCGCAGTAGCACATGGCTCAGCTCGTGCGCCATGACACCGACGACTTCGCCCTCGGTCGCGGCCGCATCCACCATGCCCCGGTTGACGAACATCGGACCGCCCGGCAAGGCGAACGCGTTGATGTCCTTCAGATTGACCGGCGTGAACGAGTACTCGAAGACCGGCTGCTTCAGCTCAGACGGGGCTGCCTCGACCAGCCGCCGTCCCAGCAGGTCGAGGTAGCGGTCGATCTGCGGGTCGTCGATGATGGGATACTCGCGACGCACGTCCGCGGCGGCCTCGCGGCCGATTTGCACGTCCTGTTCGGGTGTGTACTTGTTCTTCGGCGGCGTTACCCTCGTCTGCGCGCCGGTGGTCGCGACACACACGGTCGCGATCGCCAGCGCCGCGATCGGCGACCGGAACCACGCTCGAGATAGCGTCTTCATAGGCATCATGACTCGTAGTCGATTTGCATCAATTGTACCCGCTCGACTGAGCGTGCATCCGAGCGCTCGCGCGGCACGCCTATTGCTGTCAAGATGAACCACGTCATCTATACCGTCCTCAATCACCGAAGGGGGTACGACATGAAGCGGATGTGGACACTGTTGTGGACGTTTCTTCTCGCCGGCGCGGTAGTCCTGGCCCAGGTGCCGGACATGGCGGGCCTGGAACAGCGGCTGAGCGACGCGCACTCGGCGCTGACGCGCGCCGAGCGTGCCCTGCCCACGGTCGAACGTTCCTCACTCGAGCGCGAGCTCGGTGATCTCGAGGACGACCTCACTTACCTGCGCGTGAAGACCCGCCGTGGCGAGCGTGTCACCGAGACCGAGCGCCGCGAACTGGGTGAGCGGCTCGACCGCTTCGTGCAGCGCGCCAACGACCGCGCGCGCTCGACGGTCACGCCGGGCGTTCGCTCCATTCCCGTCGGCACCGAGCTCGACGTTCGCCTGCAGACGCCGCTCAACTCGGGCACCGCGCAGGTCGAGGAGCGCGTCGAGGCCACGACCATGGTGAACCTGTACCAGGGCGACGACCTGCTGCTGCCGGCCGGCTCCCTCCTGGTCGGCCACGTGGCCGCCGTGGACCGCGCATCGCGCAGCGACCGCAAGGGGAGCCTCGCGCTGCAGTTCACCCGCCTGACGACGGCGGGCCGTACGCGTGACGTTCGCGTGTCGGTCACCCAGGCGCTCGAGAGCGAGGGCGTCAAGGGTGAGGCGGGCCGCATCGGCGCCGGTGCCGGCGTGGGCGCCATTCTGGGCGGCATCCTCGGCGGCGTGAAGGGCGTGATTACCGGCATCCTGGTCGGCGGCGGCGGCGTGCTGGTGGCGACCGAGGGGAAGGACGTCGACCTGCCCATGGGCATGGTGCTGCGCGTGCGATTCGACTCGGCCGTACCGCTCCAGTAGGCGGCCAATGGAACCCAGCGTGAGAAGGCGGCGGCCCGTGGCCATCCGCCTCCTCTTTCTGGTCACGAAAGTTCCGCTCCTTGGCCTTGCATGGCCCTGTTAGAAGGTCTTGCGGGCGACCCACTCGCGATAGAGCGAGTCGCTGACGAGGTAGCGTCCGTCCTCTTTCATCACGATGTCCTGCTTCACCAGCGCCGCCAGCGAGGACTGGACGCTCGAAGCCCCGGGCAGCCGGTGGCGTGAGCGGACATCCGCAGACAGCAGTTCGCGGCCGTCTTCGAGCACCAGCGCCCTCAGCACCGCGCGTTGAGACAGCGTCCGCCGCTGCCAGGCCTCCTCGAAGGCCGTCTGATGCTCACCGAGCAGTCGCGTCAGCGTGGCGTGCAGGTCGTCCAGCCCCGCCGACTTCAGTCCGGCCACCCGCACATCGTCCCAGGTTTCGTGCGCGAGACGCTGGACGTCGTAGGGCACGTTGCCGGCGAGATCCACGATGGCCTCGCCCAGGCCCGGCTCGGGCTTCACCCCGCTCGATCGGAAGCGTTCGTCGATGAAAGCCGCAAAGACGTCCTCGTCGATCTTGCCGAGACGAATGACCGGCCCGGCCTTGTAGAACGGCCGACGGGCCTCGAGCATGCGCTCCATGAGTGACGGCTCGGACCCGGCGAACACATAGCCGACCGACCGCTGGTCCTGCACCGCCGCGCGCAGCGCGTGCTCGACGTTGCCTTCGTCGAACGCGGCGATGGCCTGGAACTCGTCGAGCGCGATGGCCAGCCGCTGCCCTCGTGCAGTGGCGATTCGTCCCGGCAGGGCGAATACCTCGGCGGCCAGCCGCGCCGTGTCGCGAGCCGTGCGGATGGCGGGGAACGCCAGCGTCACGCGGCCCGGCCCGGAAGCGCCGTGGCCGGCCGCCGGGGTCTCCATCCTGAGCTCCGGCCGGACCGCGTCGAGCAACTCCGTGGTCCACCGGCGCAGGCGGGCGACCGGCGTGTCGGCGGTGACCAGGGCGCGGGCATAGGCCTCCAGGAACCCCACGTACGAGCTCGACGCCGCCACCGTGACCTCCACGGTGAGGACGCGCTGCCGCGCCAGGCCTCGCAGGACGTCACGAACCAGCGACGACTTGCCGTACCGGCGCGGCGAGATCAGAAAGACCTTCTGCCCCTCGCCGAGGTCGCTGGCCAGCCGCTCGCGCTCGGCCTCGCGGTCGGCAAAGGCCCCCGAGGTGACAATCTCGCCGTAGACGAACGGATTCTGCTGCGCCATTACGTCATTATACGTAATCGCTACCGCTGGTCACGTAACGGTCGGGAACGTTGCTACGATGGACGTTCCCCGGACGCCCGCGCGGCCCGGATGCGGAGGCCCATGGCAGGACTGCTGGAAGCAATCGAGATCAAGCGGAAGATGTACTTCGAGTTCGAGGGTGCGCCCTACCACTGCCTGGACGTCGACGTGTCGAAGCCCACGGCCCGGGGCGGCCAGACGCTGGTGCGTCTCAAGATGCGCAACCTGCTGACGCGCGCGGTGTTCGACAAGACCTTCAAGGCCGGCGAGAAGTTCAAGGAGCCGGACCTCGATTTCGTCTTTGCCTCTTTCCTCTACGCCGACGGCGACGGATATCACTTCATGGACCAGGCGAGCTTCGAGACCGCCACCCTCGACGCCGACACCCTGGGAGACGATCGCCTGCTGCTCCCGGACAACCTCGTCGTGCAACTGCAGAAGTACAACGGACGGCCCATTGGGCTGCAGTTGCCGCCGCTGGTGGAGATGACCGTCACCCGCACCGAACCCGGCGTCAGGGGCGATACGGCCAGCGGCGGCGTGACCAAGCCAGCCACGCTCGAAACCGGCCTCGAAGTGCGTGTGCCGCTCTTCATCAAGGAAGGTGAGCGCGTGAAGGTGCACACCGAGACCCGGGAGTTCGCCGGGCGCGCCTGAGCGGCGCCGATTGGCTACACTGGAGCCATGAAGGCCCTGGCCATCGTTGCGCTCGTTGCGGGGCTGGCCGGCACCGCCAGCACGCAGGAGAAGCCCGTCCCGAAAGACTCCATCCGCATTTCCATCCCCGGCTGCTCGAAGGGCGTCGTGTTCACCGTCGTCGAGAGTCCGGAGCACGAGTCGCGGTCGTCAGTCGCGCCGGGTCGGCGGTTCCGGCTGGCCGGTCCGAAGAAACTGCTCGAGGAGATCAAGGCCTGGGAAGGCGCCGTCATCGAGGTGACCGGCCTCATCCGGAAGGGTCAGCTCGACGAGAGAGGCGTGGCGGTAGGCGGCGGCGTGCGAATCGGTCCGGGGCCCTCGCCGATGAGCGGCGCCGGGCGCAACCCGAACTTCAATCAGATCGTGCTCGATGTCGAAGGCTGGCGCGGGCTGACGGGCGCGTGTCCGTCGCGGTAGGCGGCGATGACGCCGGGGCTAAAGCCCCGGCGCTCCATTGTGTGGGCCCTCCATCTTGAAGCCCCGGCGCTCCTTGGGGCCTCCGGCGCTCCTTGGGGGCCCCGGCGCTCCATTGTGGGGGGGCGGCGCTCCGGGTAGGGTCACTCGCTCGGTCGTCAGGCCCTGACCGTCAGTACCGGGCACGTGGCCTGGCGCACCACCTGATTGGCTGTGGATCCGAAGAAGCCCAGGTCCAGCCTGCCGCGGCCTCGCACGCCAATCACGATCAGGTCGGCGCCCTGTTCGCCCACGGCCGCCAGCAGTTCGATGTACGGCTTGCCGAACCGCACCTCGGTGGCCGGCGCGGGACCGCCGGGGACGGTCGCGGCGGCGACTTCCTCGAGTCTCGACAAGGCACTCGACTCGAGGTAATGGCGGTACTCCATCAGGGCGCGCGCCCGTTCGGGCGGCACGCCCTCCAGGCCCGGCGTGGGTGGCTCGTGCCAGGGCCACTCGATGACGTGCCGCAGGGTGAGTGCCGCGCCTGCCTCCTTGGCCACCTCCGCCGCCAGGGCGACTGCCTTCTGCGAGCAGTCCGAGAAGTCCACCGCGCACAGCACGCGCGTGAAGCCTCGCGTCGAGGTCGACACCGCGCGGGGCGGCACGGTGAGCACGGGGCACGGCGCCTTGCGCAGCACCTTCTCGGTGACCGACCCCAGGATCAGGTGCTGAAAGCCGCCCGCGCCGTGAGTGCCCATCACGACCAGGTCTGCTGCCAGCGCGCCGGCCTGCTCGACAATGCCTCCCACCGGTTGTCCCGGCATGACGCTGGCGTGGACGATCACGCCGGCATCGGCGTCCACCATCGACGCTACACGGTCACCTAGCGCCTCCAGCTCGGCAGGCGACGGCCCGTGCGCTCCTGCCGCATCGGGAACCGGCAGGGTCGGCGGCTGACCGACGCTGGGATACACGTGGAGGAGCGTGAGGCGGGCCCCCGACCACCGGGCGAAGGCCACGGCGTGCTCCACCGCGTGATTCGAGGCGTCCGAGAAGTCGACGGGGCACAGGATGCGTCGGATGTTCATGGCGTGAACCCATTACGGCCGGTAGTGCACCCACGCGTCGGGATTCAGGTCGTCCCAGGCGCAAACAGGCGGCCGCGCGAGCCAGTCCTGAGGGAAGTCGCCGATCGGCGCGCCCGGCGGCGCCGGCGCGGCCGGCAGCATCTTCGCCGTGTCGGCCGGCCGCTCGAGGAAGCGCTTGATGTCGGAGGCGACGAGCATCTGCTGCGCGAGGTCGGCTTCGCTCTTGCCGCTGGCCGAGCGCAGCCGGGCCGCCAGCTTGTCGAGCTTGTATGACGCAATCGCCCGCACCTGGGCGTGCTGCGCGACAGTGGCCAGCCACGTCAGCCGATCCACCAGGACGCGTTCGGCCGCGCGGCGCACTTCGGCTTCGTACGGAGAGGCCGTGGGTGCGTCGAAGGTGGCCTGCGTCAGGCGGTCGATGACGGTGTCGAGACCCGGCAGCGCCGGGTCGAGCGCGTGCTGCGCCACCATGCGCGCGGCGCGCGTGGGCTGCAGCACGAAGCCGATCGTGACGTCGGCCGCGATGGCGCCAGGGCTGA
>JADZBZ010000231.1 GCA_020851835.1 Acidobacteriota bacterium | reverse complement strand
CCGATGCCGCGCATCGGTACGTTGGCCGGCGTATTGGTCGAGCGCTTGGGCAGGTCGATGATGACGTAGAGCTCAGCGTCCGCCAGCGCCGTTGGGCCGTCCCGCCGGATGCCCGGCGCCTGCTTGATGACGTCGACCTCCGTGCCGCCCAGGCCGCTGGTCATCTCACTGTCGGCGCCGCTGCGCATGATCAGGGCCCTCGTGGGCGAACCCGAGCCCTGCATGGCCGCGGTGAAGCCCGCGGCGATGGACAGCACCGATACGAGCACCACCACGACTCCGGCGATGCCCACGATGGCGACGCCAGACGAGGCAAGGCGCTGCGGAATCGTCCGCAGGTTCAGGGCCGTGACGGCGATGGTCTGTGAAAGCCAGTTGAACACCCGGTCCTCCTCAGGCGCGGCGTAGCGCTTCGGTGATCTTGAGCTGCATGGCGGTGACGGCCGGCAGCAGGCCGGCCACCAGCCCCAGCCCGACGACCAGCGCCGCCCCGACGGCGACGGCGCGTCCCGGCAGCACGAAGATCGGCAGCATGCCGCCGGTGGGATCGCCCTGTTGGACGAACAGCCAGGCGGCCAGCAGGCCGAGACTGCCCCCCAGCACCGCGATGAGCACCGATTCACCGAGCACCAGCGCGAGGATGGACGTGTTCGAGAAGCCCAGCGTCTTGAGCACGCCGACCTCGCTCGTGCGCTCGCGTACCGACTGCGCCATCGTGTTGGCCGCCACCAGCAGCATGGTGAACAGCACGGCCACGAGAATGGCAATCATGATCGCGCCGATGTCGCCGACCTGCTTGGCGAAGCCCTCCACGAACCCCTTTTCAGTGGTCGTCTTGGTTTCGGCCGGCGAGTTGGCGAACATGGCGTCGAAGCGCGCCGCCATTTCCTGCGCCCGTGCGGCGTCGTCGATCTTCACGACGTACCACCCGACGAGGCCTTCGCCCCGCTGGCGGTTTTCGTCGAGGTAGTCGTAGCGGAAGAAGAACTGCGTCTTGTCCACCCCGGCATCGCCGTCGTAGATGCCGTCGATGTTGAACTCCCACACCTGCCCCTGTTTCGGCTGCCAGATCGTGCCCAGAATGGGTACCCGGTCGCCCACCGACCAGTTGAAGCGCCGCGCGAGGTCGGTGCCTACGATGGCGCCCTGGCGGTCGGCCTTCCACGCGGCCACCTGATCCGGCGGCAGACGGAATTCGGGATAGAGCCGGAGGAAGGGGCCCGGTTCCACGGCAATCTGCGCGAAGAAGTTCGAGGGGTCTTGGTAGACGCCGCCGAACCACGTGTTGTGCGTGGCCAGGGTCACGCCCTCGGTGGCCTGCAGGCGTTCGAGGTAGGAGATGGGCAGCGGCATGATGAGGCTCACCTTGTGGATGAGCACCAGCCGGTCGAGCCCGGCGATGTCGACGCCGAAGCTGAACGCGGTGCGAATCGTCATCAACAGGCCGAAGAGCAGAAACGCCACGAAGATCGACAGCAGCGTGAAGACGGTCCGGAACTTCTTGCGCCAGAGACTGCTCCAGAGCAGCGGAATGAACTTCATTGCGCCTCCTCCAGGAGCACGCCTTTGTCCAGGTGCAGGGTTCGGGACGCCCGCTCGGCCGCTCTCGGATCGTGCGTGACCATGACGATCGTCTTGCCGTGCTGCTGATTGAGCGCCTGCAGCAGGTCGAGAATCTCGTCCCCCGACTTGCGGTCGAGGTCGCCGGTGGGCTCGTCGCAGAGCAGCAGTGTCGGATCGGTCACGATGGCGCGGGCGATGCCCACGCGCTGTTCCTGACCGCCCGAGAGCTGGCGCGGGTAGTGCCTCGCGCGGTCGGAGAGCCCCACCACCTTCAGCGCCAGGGCCACCCGCTGGCGCCGCTCGGTCTTCGACAGGCTGGTCAGCAGCAACGGCAGGTCAACGTTCCGCTCCGCTGTCAAGACCGGCAGCAGGTTGTAGAGCTGAAACACGAAGCCGATGTTGTCGGCGCGCCACCTCGACAGGCGGCTGCCCGACAGTGCCCCGAGGTTGGTGCCCGCCACCTCGACCGAGCCGCCCGACGGTGCGTCCAGGCCGCCCATCAGATTGAGCAACGTCGTTTTGCCTGAGCCCGACGGCCCCATCAGCGCCAGGAACTCTCCCTGGGGAATCTCGAGGTTCACGCCCTTGAGGACGTCGATTCGCTCGCTCCCGCGCGTGAAGAACTTGTGGACTCCGCCAATCCGCACGAGTGGATTCATGGATTCGCGTCTCCTTCACTTGACCACGACGGTCATACCCTCGACCAGCGTGTCGGGCGGAGAGACCACCACTCGGTCTCCTCCCGACAGGCCTGCCGTCACTTCGATGCGGTCGCCATCGGTGCCGGCGGTCTGGATGGCTCTCCGCTCGACGGTGTCCTGCCGTACGACGAATACGTAGCTGGCCCCGTTGTCGGACCGGATCGCGCTGCGGGGTGCCAGCGCCACGGGGCGCGTCGAGGTGCCCGCATCCGCGTCGGCCTCCCGGAGAAACGTCACCTTGACCCCCATGTCCGGCAGAATGCGCGGGTCCAGCTCGTCGAAGCCGATCCGCACGAGTACCGTGGCTTTTTGCCGATCTGCCGTCGGCACCATCGTGATGACCCTGGCGGGAATCTGCCAGTCGGGGTAGGCGTCCAGCACGGCGCTGGCCGCCTGCCCGGCGGCCACGCGATTGATGTAGCTTTCGTTGACGTCCACCTCGATCTCGAGCGACTGCATGTCGACGATCGTGCTGATACCCGTGCGGGTGAAACCGCCGCCGGCCGAAACCGGCGACACCATCTCGCCAGGCTGCGCGTCCTTCGAAATGGCCACGCCGTCGAACGGCGCCCGGATGATGGTGTTGTCGAGCTCGGCTTCCTGCAGCGCGACCTGCCGTTCTGCCACCGT
>JADZBZ010000230.1 GCA_020851835.1 Acidobacteriota bacterium | reverse complement strand
TGCGAATAGCGTCCACGCCGCTGTGATCGTAGAAGCGCTGATCCTCGACCGCGACGATCGCCGAGACCAGGTGGGGGGAAATGGCCGCCAGGGGCACCTCGAGGCGCTGCTCCTCGAAGATCGAGAACGCGGGATGGTCGGCGGCGTCGTACAGCACCGTCGCCTGCGCCATCTGGCCGATGGTCCGCAGCTCGGCGCGGGAGGGCAGGCCGGTTAGAACACCGTGAATGGTCCACTGCGTCTGGGCGACGAGCGTCCCCTGTACGAGCGCCCCGACGAGGGCCGCGAGCCAGAGGAGGGGACGAGCGGAGCGCTTGAAGGGCAACATGTGGGAATGAAAGGACTTTCGTCCGTCAACGAGCGGGGAGGTTGCAAGCAGGGTGCCAGCCACCGCGCGGGTGGCGGCCGTCCTTTCGGCCTGCAGAGGCTGGTTCCGGCGCGGTCGCCGTACTTCTTACACACCCGATCGTATGGACTCCGCACGTCCAGCGCAAGGGGCCCGGCCGGGAGGTAGGGCTAGCGCGGCCGTCGGCCGCCCACGAACCGCCGGTTCCAGTAGGAGCTCGACAGCCGCTCCACCCGCACGACGCCGCGCTCGCTCGGTGCGTGGACGAACTGATCGCCCCCGATCATGATGCCGACGTGTGAGGCCCCCGGCGCCACCGTGGTGAAGAACACCAGGTCGCCCGGCTCGAGCTGGCCACGATCCACGCGCTGGCCCGTCCGGAACTGGTCGCGGGTTTCGCGCGGCAGCGCCACGCCGTGCTGGCCGAAGACGTATTGGACGAAGCCGCTGCAGTCGAATCCCTCCGGTGACACGCCGCCGTTGCGGTATGGCGCCCCCCGCAGGGCCAGCGCCGTGCTGGTGAGCGCGTAGCCCTCGGGCGCCGGACCTGCGGGCGTGCCGCCAGGCGCCGGGAAGGGCCGCGGGACCGCGCCCGTCGAGGCGCACGCCGACACCAGGCTCCCGGCAAGCAACACCGCTAAACCCCGGCCCGTGATGCCATCAAGTCGCATGCACTCTCCTGCTCATATCGGCGCGTCGGCGCCCGGCATGTACCCCAGCCTGGCAACAGACCTGTAACTGCCTATTTAACACTGCTTTACGAGATTCGGTCGCTTGACATAGACGTGCCGTTACGGGCAGAATCCACAGGGGGAAGACCAATAACAGCTATGGAGCAGACGCTCCTCCTCAACGCGACGTTCGAGCCGCTGAAGGTTGTCAACTGGCAGAAGGCGGTCACCTTGTGGTGCCAGGGCAAGGTCGAGATCATCGCGCATCACGATCGCGAGGTGCGCGCGGTGTCGTTCTCGTTCAAGCTCCCGTCCGTGATTCGTCTGCTCCGCTACGTCCGGATTAAGCAGCGCTTCGACTACGTGCCGTTCTCGCGCGCGAACATCTACGCACGTGACGCCTATACGTGCCAGTACTGCGCACAGGTGTTTCCCACCCCCGATCTCACATTCGATCACGTGGTGCCCGTCTCGCAGGGCGGTCGCAAGGACTGGGAGAACATCGTGACGTGCTGCGTGTCGTGCAACCGACGCAAGGGGGGTCGCACTCCCCATGAGGCCCGCATGCGGCTGGTGCGCCCGCCGCGGCGGCCCAACGCCGCGCCCGCGATCCGGATCACGATTGGCCTGCGGCAGGCGCCCGAGAGCTGGCGCGATTATCTCTACTGGAATCTCGAACTCGACGAAACCTGATGCCCGTCCTCAGAAGCCTCGAGCCGCTCCGCGTCGTCCACGGCGGCCGGCTCTGGGTGCACGGTGACGGGTTTCCCACGCCCGCCGCCTCGGCCAAGGACGTCACCATTGGCGGCGTCGCCGCGCGCATCTCGTTTGCCGACCCGGGCCGGCTCGCCGTCGTCGTGCCCGAGAACGTGGAGGGCGGCGAGGCGCCCGTGAAGGTGTCATGGGCGCCGGGCGCCACGCTGTACGCGCAGGTGGCGCGACGGCTGGCCACCGGCTTCCACCAGGTGGACAACCCGGTCATCGGCGCCGATGGCGAGGTGTATGTCACTTACTCGGGCGCTCGCGGGCAGCAGGCGCCCGTGTCGATTTTCCGCGTCACGGCGGACGGTGCGCGCGAACCGTTCGTCCACGGCCTGGTGAATGCCACGTCCATGGTGCCGGGCCCGGATGGTCAGCTCTTCGTCTCGAGCCGTTTCGAGGGACGCGTCTACCGCGTGTTTCCGGATGGCCGGCACGAGGTCGTCGGCTCCGACCTGGGCATTGCCACCGGACTGGCCCTCGGGCCCGAAGGCGCGTTGTATGTCGGCGACCGGACGGGCACGATCTTTCGCATCGACACCCACGGACGCACCGACACCGTGGCGACGCTCCCTGGCAGCATGGCCGCTTTCCATCTGGCGTTCGGCCCCGATGGCTGGCTGTACGTCGCCGGACCGACACTCTCCACCTACGACACGCTCCGCCGCGTGCATCCCGACGGGCGCGTGGAACCGCTGCCGTGGATCTTCGGCCGGCCGCAGGGCCTGGCCTTCGACGCCGCCGGGGTGCTCCACGTGGTGGAGGCGCTGGCCGGTTCGAGCGGCGTCGTGGCGCTCGCCCCTGGGCGCCCGCCGGCACTGGTGGTGTCGGGCCCCGGCCTGGTGGGTCTTGCCTTCGGGGCGGACGGAACGATGGTGGTGGTCTCGAACGACTCGCTGTACGGCTTCGGCCTTTCCTGACTCTTCGGCTACACTCCCCCGGGACATGTTGCAGCTCTTCGCACGCAAACCCATCGCCGATCTCGTGGTCGGCGACCAAGCACGGTCGCTCAAGCGCGTGCTGGGCGCCGGCGACCTCATCATGCTGGCGATCGGGGCGGTCATCGGTGCCGGGATCTTCGGCGCGATCGGCACGGCCGCCGCCGGACAGGTCGGTCCCGACGGTGTCGTCATCCGCTACGGCGCCGGCCCCGCGCTGGTGTTCTCGTTCATCCTGCTGGGCGGCGTCTGCGCGCTGGCAGCGCTCTGCTACGCGGAACTTGCCTCGATGATCCCGCAGGCCGGCAGCGCGTACGCCTACTCCTACGCCACGCTGGGTGAGGTGGTGGCGTGGATCATCGGGTGGGATCTCATTCTCGAGTACGCGGTGGGCAACGTGGCCGTGGCCATCTCGTGGGGCGACTACTTCACGACCCTTCTCCGCGGGGTGGGTATCGACCTGCCCGCCTTTCTCACCACCGGCTATCGAACGGCGCTGCTCAGCTCCAGTCCCGACGTGCACGGGCTGATCGAGGCGGCGCCGCGGATTCTCGGGATGCCGTTCCTCGTCAACCTGCCGGCGTTCGGCATCGTCATGCTGATTACGTGGCTGCTGCTGCGCGGCGCGCGCGAGAGCTCCACGGTGAACGCCGTGATGGTGACGATCAAGCTGGTGGTGCTGGCCCTGTTCATCGTTGTCGGGTTGATGAACCTCGACCCCGCCCACTACACGCCCTTTGCGCCGAATGGATTCACGGGCATCCACCAGGGGGCTGCCATTGTCTTCTTCGCCTATATCGGATTCGACGCCATCTCGACGGCGGCCGAGGAGACGAGGAATCCTCAGCGGAACCTGCCCATCGGGATCCTGGGCGGTTTGGCCATCTGCACGCTCATCTACGTGATCGTCGGCGTCGTGCTGACGGGACTGGTGCCGTATCAGGAACTGGCGGTGGCCGACCCGCTGTCGCGCGCGCTCGAGATCGCCGGCTTCACCCGGGTCGGCTGGATTGTCGCGCTCGGCGCGAGCGTGTCGATGGCCACGGTGCTGCTGGTTTTCCAGTACGGCCAACCCCGCATCTTCTTCGCGATGGCGCGCGACGGCCTGCTCCCCCAGTGGGCGGCCCGGCTGAATTCGAAGCGCATCCCCTCCACCACCACCCTGGTGACCGGCGTGCTGGTGGCGTTGGCGGCGCTGGTGGGCGATGCGGCGGAAACCTACGACCTGACGAACATCGGCACGCTGTTCGCCTTCGCGCTGGTCTGCGCGGGCGTGATGGTCCTGCGCGTGAAGGAGCCGGAGCGCCCGCGGCCGTTCGCCGTGCCGTTCGTGTGGGTGACGGCGCCCCTCGGGATTGCCGCCTGCCTGTTCGTGATGGCCGGCCTGCCGTACCAGGCGTGGGAGCGGTTCGGCATCTGGATTGTCGTGGGCCTGATCCTCTACGGCGCCTACGGACACCAGCACAGCCGGCTTCACCGCGCCTGACCCCCGTCCGGGTCGCGGCCCGACCCCCGCCCCGACGCGGTAGAATGGTGGTTTGGGCGTCCGCCAGGGCGCCCCGCCATAATGCCGCACGACTGGATTGCCGTCCGGGGCGCTCGGGTCCACAACCTGAAGGACATCGACGTCGACCTCCCTCGAGACAAGCTCGTCGTCATCACGGGGTTGTCGGGGTCGGGCAAGTCGTCGCTTGCCTTCGACACGCTCTACGCCGAGGGCCAGCGCCGCTACGTCGAGTCGCTCTCCGCCTACGCGCGCCAGTTCCTGGAGCAGATGGAGAAGCCCGACGTGGATCTCATCGAGGGCCTCTCGCCGGCCATCTCGATCGAGCAGAAGACCACCGGATCCAACCCCCGCTCCACGGTCGGAACCGTGACCGAAATCTACGACTACCTGCGTCTGCTGTTCGCCAACATCGGCGTGCCGCATTGCCCGACCTGCGGCCGCGAAATCACCTCGCAGTCGGTCGAGCGCATCGTGGACCTGGTGATGACCTCACCCCAGGACACGCGCCTCACCGTGATGGCCCCCATCGTGCGGGGGCGCAAGGGCGAGTTCAAGAAGGAGCTGCAGGCGTTGGTGGCCCGTGGCTTCACCAAGGCGCGCATCGACGGGCAACTGCGCTCGCTCGACGGTGACCTCGCGCTCGACCGTCGCCGCAATCACAACATCGACATCGTCATCGACCGGCTCATCGTCCGCAGCGGCATCGAACGGCGCCTCGCGGCGTCGGTGGACGTCGCGCTCCGGCTCGCCGATGACGTCGTGCTCATCCAGTCGCTGGATCAGGGTGACCGTCTCTATTCGCGGAAGCTGGCCTGCGTCGTCTGCGGGCTCAGCGTGCCCGAGATGTCCCCACGCGCGTTCTCGTTCAACTCGCCCCACGGGGCCTGCGCGGCCTGCCAGGGGCTGGGCTCCACGTGGGATTTCGACCCGCGGCGGATCGTCCCCGACGAGTCGAAGTCCCTGGCCGGCGGCGCCATCGCCCCCTGGTCGCGCGGCGACGCCGCGCTGGTGGGCGAGGCCGTGGCGGCCATCGCCCGGCACTGGGGCATCGACGCCGACACGCCGTTTGCGAAGCTCCCGAAGAAGCATCGCGATGTGCTGCTCTTCGGGCCGTCGGCCGGCGTCCGGGCCGCGGCAGACCAGAGCACCGGGAAGCCGGCGCGGACGAGCCGCTCGCGCAAGGCCGACACCCCCGACCCATTCGGCCGCGACTTCGAAGGCGTCATCCCCAACCTGCGCCGCCGCTTCGACGAAGGCTCGTGGGCGGTGCAGGAGGAGCTGGACCCGTACCGCGCGCTCACCGAGTGCGCCGCCTGCCAGGGCCGGCGCCTGCGTCCCGAGAGCCTCGGGGTGACCGTCAAGGGCCGCAATATCGCCGACTACGTGTCGCTGCCCGTGAGCGACGCGCTCGCCCTCTTCGATGCCTTCGAGCTGCGCGACCGCGAGGCCATCATCGCGACGCGCATCCTCAAGGAGATTCAGGATCGGCTCCGCTTCCTGCACGAGGTGGGCGTCGGCTACCTCACGCTGGGTCGATCCGCCGCCACGCTGTCGGGCGGGGAAGGGCAGCGCATCCGGCTGGCCACGCAAATCGGGTCCAACCTCACCGGCGTGCTGTATGTGCTGGACGAGCCGTCGATCGGCCTGCACCAGCGCGACAACCGCAAGCTGCTCGGCACGCTCCAGCGCCTGCGCGACATGGGCAACACGGTCGTGGTCGTCGAGCACGACGAAGACACGATTCGGATGGCCGACTACGTGATCGACCTCGGACCCGGCGCGGGCGATCTCGGCGGGGAGGTCATCTTCCAGGGCACGCCCGCGGCGCTGGCCGCCAACGGCCACGGTTCGTTGACCGGCGCGTATCTGAGCGGGCACCGTCGCATCGAGCCGCCCGCCCGGCGCCGCACCACGAAGCAGGGCGACCTGGTGGTGCGCGGCGCGCGCGCGAACAACCTGAAGGACATCGACGTGAAGATCCCGCTGGGCCGCCTGGTGGCCCTCACCGGCGTGAGCGGGTCGGGCAAGAGCACGCTGGTCAACGACATCCTCTACAAGTCGCTGGCGCGCCACTTCTACAAGGCCGCGGACGAACCGGGCCCGCACACGCGCATCGAAGGCACCGAGCTCATCGACAAGGTGATCGAAATCGATCAGTCGCCCATCGGACGCACCCCGCGATCGAATCCAGCGACCTATACGGGCCTGTTCACCTTCATCCGCGAGCTCTTCGCCATGGTGCCCGAGGCCCGCGCGCGCGGGTTCAAGCCCGGGCGCTTCTCGTTCAACGTGAAGGGCGGCCGCTGCGAGGCCTGCCAGGGCGACGGTGTCATTGCCATCGAGATGCACTTCCTGCCCAACGTGTACGTGACGTGCGAGCAGTGCAAGGGGCGGCGCTACAACCGCGAGACGCTCGACGTGAAGTACCGCGGCAAGTCCATTGCCGAGGTGCTCGACCTCACGGTCGACCAGGCGCTGCCGCTGCTCGAGAACTTCCCCCCGATCGCCACCAAGCTGCGGACGCTCCAGAGTGTGGGCCTGGGCTACATCGAGCTCGGCCAGTCGGCGACCACGCTGTCGGGCGGAGAAGCGCAGCGCGTGAAGCTCTCGCGCGAACTGTCCAAGCGCGGCACCGGCCGCACGCTCTACATCCTCGACGAGCCGACCACGGGCCTGCACTTCGAGGACGTGCGGAAGCTGCTCGACGTGCTGATGCGCCTGGTGGATCAGGGCAACACCGTCGTGGTCATCGAGCACAACCTCGACGTCATCAAGTCGGCCGACTGGCTGATCGATCTGGGACCCGAGGGGGGAGACGAGGGCGGGCGCATCGTGGCCCAGGGGACGCCCGAACAGGTGGCACGCGACGCCGACTCGGCGACGGGCCGTTTCCTGGCCGCCGTGCTCGGACCCGGGGACCGCGCGCCGCGAAGGCGGGCCTGAACACAGAGTGTGTCACCATTGACACAGTAGCCCCCTTACGGCCTGTGGTTGACTTTACACAGTTTCCCATCCGATCGCCGTCGGCTTGAGCTTGTTAAGTGTTGCAGTTGAGTCAGTTACGTGGATTCAGGCGCCGACCCCGTTGAAGGCATCGCGTTTGCTTCCCATGAAGCGAGTCGCCAAGTGGCGACACTAGAGGCACATGGACGTTCAGCAGACCATCAAGCGTCAAATCTCGTGCGCCGGCATCGGGTTGCACTCCGGCCAGAAGGTGACGCTCACCTTGAAGCCCGCCGCGGCCGGCACCGGCATCCGGTTCCGCCGGACCGACCTCGGCATCGAGATCCCGGCCTCCGTGAATCACGTTTCGGCCGTGCAGTATGCGACGGTTCTCGGTCATGACGGGGCGACGGTGGAAACCGTCGAGCACCTGCTCGCGGCGCTGCTGGCCACCGGCATCGACAACGTGGTGGTTGAGCTCAGCCAGCGCGAAGTGCCCATCATGGATGGCAGCAGCGCGCCTTTCCTCTTTCTGCTGCAGGAAGCGGGCGTCAAGCGCCTTTCGGCGGCGCGTAAGTATCTGAAGGTGCTCAAGCCGCTGCAGATTGCCAGCGGCGACAAGCGCATTGCCGTGTATCCGTCCGAGCACTTCAAGGTGAGCTACACGATCAGCTTCAACCACCCGCTGCTCAAGCATCAGACGCGCACCGAACGCATCACCGAGCAGACCTTCAGCGAGCACATCGCGCCGGCGCGCACCTTCGGCTTCCTCAAGGAAGTGGAATGGCTCCGGCAGCAGGGCCTGGCGCTGGGCGGGTCGCTCGAAAACGCTATCGTCATCGGGGACACGGGCCCTCTCAACGCGCTGCGCTTCGAAGACGAGTTCGTGCGGCACAAGATTCTCGACGTGGTGGGTGACCTGGCGCTCGTGGGCCATGCACTGGTGGGGCATGTGGTCGCCCACCGGGCCGGGCACGCCATGCACACCGACCTGGGCCGGGCCCTTCTCGCCGACCGCGAGGCTTGGTGCCTGGTTGAGGCCCCCGACCTGGCTCCCGACGCCGACCTGGCCGGTGTCCCGGCAACAGCCACCGCCCACTGATTCTCCGTCCGGCTGCGCCTCCAACGCTTGGGCCGCGGGTGACCGCGGCCCTTTTTTTCGTCACCGACCGACGCGGTGCGGCGCCGCGGGTGTCATGGGCCTGTGGAGCAGGCCGGCCGCTCACGGCCCGGGCCTGGTGATAGACTCTGGGTCACCCGGAGGTTGCCATGTCCCGTCCTGCCGCCCGTTCGTGCCTGCTCATTGCCCTCATCGCCCTTGGGGGCGGCGCCGCCGATTTGCAGGCCCAGACCGGGGCCGACGCGGCACTGGTGGCCCGGGCCCGGGCCATCCACGACCGGGTGATCGCACTCGACACCCACAACGACATCAACCCGCGCGACTTCACCGCGGAGCACAACTACACGCAGCGGCTCGACACGCAGGTGAACCTGCCGAAGATGGTCGAGGGCGGCCTGGACGCCTCGTTCTTCATCGTGTACGTGGGACAGGGCCCGCTGACGCCCGAGGGTTACGACCGGGCCTACCGGCAGGCCGTCGAGAAGTTCGAGGCGATCCACCGCCTCACCGAGCAGATTGCGCCCGACCAGATCGGGCTGGCGCTCACGGCGGCCGACGTCCGGCGGATTGCGGCCAGCGGCCGCAAGGTGGCGCTCATCGGAGTCGAGAACGCCTATCCGATCGGTACCGACCTGTCGCGCGTGAAGGAGTTCTACGACCGCGGTGCGCGCTATATGTCTCTCGCCCACAACGGCCACAGCCAGTTCGCGGATTCGAACACGGGCGAGCGCGACGGCAAGTGGCTGCACAACGGGCTGAGCGAAGCGGGCCGCCAGGTGATCATCGAGATGAACAAGTGGGGCATCATGGTCGATCTCTCGCACCCGTCCAAGCAGGCCAACCTGCAGGCGATTGCCGCCTCTCGGGCGCCGGTCATTGCCTCGCACTCCGCGGCCCGCGCGCTGGCGGATCACAGCCGCAACCTGGACGACGAGCAGTTGATGGCGATCAAGAAGAACGGCGGCGTCGTCCAGACGGTGGCTTTCGACAGTTACGTGAAAATCAAGCCGCCCGACTCGCCCGAACGCTCCGCGGCGGTCGCGGCGCTCCGCAAGGAATTCGGATTCGGGGGCGGCGGCGGCCAGGGCGGGATGAGCGAGGCGCGGCGCACCGAGTTCCGGACGCGCATGGCTGCGCTCGACCAGACCTTTCCCCCCCCGCCCATGGCCACGGTGTCGGATTTCGTGAATCACATCGACTACCTCGTGAAGAAGATCGGCGTGGATCACGTGGGCATCTCGTCCGACTTCGATGGCGGCGGCGGCGTCCAGGGCTGGAATGGCGCGAACGAGGCCTTCAACGTCACGCTGGAACTGGTGCGCCGCGGCTATACCGAGGAGCAGATCGGCAAGATCTGGAGCGGGAACCTGCTCCGGGTGATGGACGAGGTCCAGCGCGTGGCCCGCGAGATCCAGGGC
>JADZBZ010000229.1 GCA_020851835.1 Acidobacteriota bacterium | reverse complement strand
GTCACGGTGATGCTGTACGGGTTCGACGGTGCGGCCACGGGCATCGCCGCGTTCATCCTGACCGTGTCGCCGCCGGCCTCGCCCACCATCACGCCCGTTTCGCCGCAGACGATCGACGAAGACACGGTCACTGGGGCCATTGCCTTCACGGTTGGCGATCCCGATACGCCAGCGGGGAGCCTTGCCGTCTCGGCCACCTCGTCGAACACCGCGCTCGTCCCCAACACCGGCCCAGCGCTGGCCCTGGCTGGCACCGGCGCGAACCGCACGCTCACCGTGACGCCGCTGCCCAATCAGTCTGGCAGCACGACGATTACCGTCACGGTGGGCGACGGCGCGCGCACCGCCTTCACCACCTTCGGCCTCACGGTACTGGCGGTGAACGACCCGCCGGCCGTCACGGCCGTAGCGGCGCAGGCCACCGATGAAGACGTGCCGCTGGCGCTGTCCTTCACCGTGAGCGACATCGACACGCCGGCGGCCGGTCTGACGGTGCAGGCTCATTCGTCGAATGTCGCACTCATCGGCCCGGCTGGGCTGTTACCAAGCGGCAGCGGCGCGGCACGCACGCTGACGATGATGCCGGCGGCCAATCAGCACGGCCTCGCCACAATCACCTTGACCGTGAGTGACGGTGCGCTGTCGTCGGCCACCAGCTTCCAGCTCACGGTGAATCCGGTCAACGATGCGCCGGTGCTGGTGGGATTACCGCCGCTCGTGTCCACGACGATGGGCGGCGAAGCCACCTTCACGGCGACGGTGAGCGACGTGGACTCGGCGGGCGCGAGCCTCACGCTGGACGCTTCGAGCACCAACGCCACCCTCTTGCCGCCGGGCGGTATCCTCGTCGAGCCGCAGTCGTCCACCGCCGGCTCCCGGACCTTCCTGGTGAGGCTGACGCCAGCGGTGAGCGAAACGGGCACGACGGGTGTGGTGCTGACGGCCGGCGACCAGTCGCTCACGAGCACGGTCACGGTCACCTTCAACGTCACCGCCACCCCGGTGCCGCCCGATCCGCCGACCTCGCTGTCGGTCGGCGCGACGGGGACGAGCGTGGTCATGGCGTGGGTGCCGGCGCTGACCGGCGCGGCGCCCAGCAGCTTCGTGGTCGAGATCGGGACCGCTCCGGGTACGATCACGCTGCCGACGCAATCGGTGACGTGGCCGACCTCGTCGCTCACCTTGACCCTCCCGCAGGGCACCTACTACGTGCGCGTGCGCGCGGTGAACGCGGTGGATTCGAGCGCCCCGTCGCCGGAGGCGTCGGTGACGGTGGTCGAGCCCAGCCCCATTCCGGGACCGCCGGCGAACTTCTCGGCCGCCACCTTCGGGCGGTCGGTCCGCTTCTCATGGTCGCCGTCGGCCGTGGGGGCGCCGGCCTCGACTTACCGGATCGAGGCCGGCACCGCCCCCGGGCTGGCCAACATCACCACCATCGACACCGGGTCGCTCACGACGGTGTTCGAGGTGGCCAACGTGCCGCCCGGCACCTACTGGGTGCGTGCGCGTGCGGCCAACGTCGCCGGGGCCGGTGCACCCTCCCAGGACGTCTCGATCGTCATGGGGGCGTCGGCGGGGTGCGTGGGACTGCCGGAAATGCCGGTGCTGCTCTCGCCGGTCGTCACGGACCACACCGTGACGCTCTCGTGGAACCCGCCGGATGCGGGCGGTGCGCCCACCTCGTACGTGCTGATGGCGGGATCGGCATCGGGATTGTCGAACCTGGCCAGCTTCAGCACGGGCGGAACGGGCACCTCATTTGCGACCTCGGCACCCGGCGGGCTCTACTTCGTGCGCGTGGCCGCCAGCAATGCCTGCGGCGTGGGGCCCGCATCGAACGAGGTGCTCTTCAATCTCGGACCTCAGCCGCCGGAGGCACCATCGAACTTGGCGTTCGCTGTGGCACCCGGCGGCATGGTGACCCTGTCGTGGGACGCGCCCGCAGCCGGCGAGCCGGTGACCTCCTACATGGTCGAGGCCGGCAGCGCCCCCGCGCTGGCCAACCTGGCCTCGGTTTCGACCGGCAGCACGACGCCCGCGTTCGTGGCCACGGCGCCGGCGGGCACCTACTTCGTCCGCGTGCGGGCGCTCAACAGCACGGGCGCGAGTGCCGCCTCGAACGAAGTGACGATTGTGGTGCCCTGACCACGTCGCCGCGCGCGTGACCCTGGCTGCGCTATCCTGAATCGTGGTCGGGCGTCTGCTCGACGTGGACTGCCCGTGATTCGTCAATACCTGCCACTCGTCGCACTCGTTCTCGCTCTCACCGCGGTCGGGGCCGGAGGTGCGCAGCCCCCCGCCCGGGCCGCGCTGCTGGTGAACGAGCCGCCCCCGCCCCGTGCGGCCGACGCCGCGCCGGCGGCGATGGGGCGACCGGGCGACCTGCGTGCCCGCCTGGCGCGGGTGGTGCCCGACGCCCTCGGCTCCGCAGCGCTGCGGCTGGATCTGTTCCCCGATGTCTCGCTCGACGCCGACCTCACGCGTCGAGGCCGATCGGAGCAGGGCTGGGCCACCTGGTCTGGACAGGTGGCCGGCGATCCGCTGAGCAGCGTCACCCTGGTGGGCGCAGGCCGGCTCCTGCAGGGCTCGGTGCGCCACGGCCGCCGGGCCTTTTCCATTGAGCCACTCGACGACGACGGCTTTCATGTCATTCGCGAGATCGATCTCACCGCGCTCGGCCAGGAGCTGCCGCCGCTGGTGGCGCCCACGGGCCTGCTGCCGCTCTATGGCGCGGCTGCTTCGCAGCCGCCCGACGATGGCGGCACGATCGATCTGCTGGTGGTGTACACGGCCGGTGCGCGGATGGCCGCGGGCGGGTCGGACGCGGCGGTTCAGGCTCGCATCGCGCTCGGTGTGGTCGAAACCAACGAGGCGTACGCGAGCAGTGGCGTCGTGCAGCGGCTGCGCCTGGTGGGAGCCGAGCTGGTTGGCTATCGCGAGAGCGGCGATATCGCGTTCGATCTGCAGCAGCTCACCGGCGCCGGCGATGGCGAGCTGGACCTGGTGCACGCGCGCCGCAATGCGGTGGGGGCGGATCTGGTCCAGTTGATCGTCGGGCCCGTTTCGGGCAACGCCTGCGGTGTGGCCTGGCTCATGCAGTCGCCGTCTGCGGCCTTCGCGCCACTGGGCTTCAGCGTGACGGCATACGGGTGCATCAGTCCCAACTACACGTTCGGGCACGAACTGGCGCACAACATGGGGTCCGCGCACGCCCCGGAAGACGCGAACGCCACGCCGGCGTTCCCCTTTTCGTACGGCTACAAGCACCCAGGCGCGCTGTTCAGGACGATCATGGCCTACGACTGCCCGGCCGGCTGCCCGCGCGTGCTGCACTTCTCGAGTCCGCTGGTCAGCTACGACGGCGCGCCCACCGGGACGCCGG
>JADZBZ010000228.1 GCA_020851835.1 Acidobacteriota bacterium | reverse complement strand
GCCACGCTGCTGCTGTGGGTCGTGGCCTGGGCCGCCTTCTTCGTCCCCGAGGGGCTCGCCGTGCTGGCGCTGTCGCGCCGCTATCCTGGCGAAGGCGGCGTCTACCTGTGGACGCGCCGCCACTTCGGCGACCTCCACGGCTTCATCGCGGGCTGGTGCTACTGGATCTGCAACCTGCTCTACGTGCCCGTGCTTCTCGTGTACCTCGCGGGCATCGTGGCGTTCGCTGGCGGTGCGCCGACGGCTGCCCTGGTGGACGAGAAGTGGTTCGTGGCCTCGATCTCGTTCGGGTGGCTCGCCCTCATCACCGTCGCCAACGTGCGCGGCATGGGCGTGGGCAAGTGGATCAACAACATCGGGGGCGTGGGCAGCCTGGGCGCCGTGCTGCTGCTGGCGGTGGCGGCGGCCGTGGCCCGAAGCGAGGGCACCGCCACCACGCCGGCCCTCGTGGACGGCACGGTTCTCGACATGGCGGGCGGGCTCAGCGTCATGTGTTTTGCCTTCATCGGCGTCGAGCTGGCCTCGACGATGGCTGACGAAATCCGGCATCCCGAGCGTGACATCCCACGAGCGATCGTGATTACGGGCATCGTCGCACTGGTGGGCTATCTGCTCGTCACCGACGCCCTGCTGGCGCTGGTGCCTTCGTCTGAGATGGGAGCGATTCAGGGGGTGATGCAGGCCGTGAGCCGTGGAGCGGATGCGGCAGGTGCGAGCTGGCTGGTGCCTCCGATTGCCCTGGTCATGGCGGTGTCGGTCGGCGGAGCGGCCTCGGCATGGTTTGCGGGGCCAGCCCGCATTCCGTTCGTCGCCGGCATCGACCGCGCGCTGCCTGCCGCCCTGGGCCGCGTACATCCGCGGTGGGGCTCTCCTCACGTCGCCCTCATCACGTGCGCCCTGTTCTCGGCGGGGTTCACCGCGCTGTCGCTGACCGGATCGAGCGTGGCGGAGGCCTACCAGGTGCTGCTCCGCGCGTCGGTGGTGATCAACCTGGTGCCGTTCGTCTACACCTTCCTCGCCCTGCTCACGCTCGATACGGCCGGCGTGCGGCAACGTGCCGCCGCCGCGGTCGGCGCCACGGTCACCACCGCTGGCATCCTGGCAGCGTTCCTGCCTGGCGACGACGTGGCGAATGCAGGCATGTTCGAGTGGAAGATGGCGGCTGGCGTGCTGGGACCGATCGGCCTCGGCCTCTGGCTGTACTGGCGGTCCCGCCGCCGCGCGAAATAGGCATGGCGCCGGCGTCGATCTCGATCCACGACTCGGATTTCTGGCAGGGCGTCTACCGCCTCGCCGATCCGAAGATCACGCTCGCGTCGGCCGCATCGATGTTCGTGGGCGCGTGCGCTGCGGCCGCGCACGGTGACATCTCGTGGAGTTGGTTCGCGATCACGGCGTTCGGGATTGTCTGCATCGAAGCAGCCAAGAATGCGTCGGGCGAGATCTTCGACTGGGATTCTGGAACGGACCAGGCAATCCAGGCAGAGGAGCGCACGCCGTTCTCGGGAGGCAAGCGCGTGATAGTGGAAGGCCTACTCAGCCGCCGAACGACGGGTCTCGTGGCGGCTGTCTTTTATTTCTTGGGTGGCAGCGCTGGCATGCTCATCGTGGTGGTGCGTGAGCCTTCCGTAATATGGCTGGGGCTCGCGGGTGCTGCGCTCGCGTTCTTCTACCACGCTCCACCGCTCGGGCTCGTCTACCGCGGCTTTGGCGAGCTCGCCGTCGCGATCAGCTACGGCCCCATCATCGCCTCCGGGACCTACCTCGTGCAGCGAGGCAACATCGGTCGCGACGTGACAGTCACGTCGGCGCCGCTGGGGCTGGCGATCGTGGCGTTCCTGTGGATCAACGAGTTCCCTGACAGCCGTGCGGACGCCCTCGCCGGCAAGCCCACCCTCGTCGTGCGGCTCGGCCACCAGACCGCAGCCATCGGGTTCACCGTCATCATCGCGACCGCATCGGCGATGGTGGTCGCGCTCCCCGCGCTTGGTCTGCCACGATCCATCTGGCTTGGCCTCGCGGGCCTTCCGTTCGGGATCGCCGCAGCGCGCCGTCTGCGACGGGTCGTCGCCGCATCGACGCTCGAAGTAGAGAACCTCGTCGCGGCCCAAGGCTGGAAGCTGATGTCGTTCTTGTTGATGGCGCTCGGTCTCGGCGCAGGCTCGCTGGTCGGAGGGTGAACCGGGACAACACCGTGGCGCGATCGGCCACAGGCGGGTTCGCTCGGCCCGCGCCAATCGTTACGACACCGGTAGGTCACGGCTCTGAATGGCGATACGCACGGCCCCGGGCCGTGATCTGCAGCGCAAGCTCCGCATCACCCTGCGCCCGCGCCAGTTCCGCTGCCCGCCGGTTCGCCGCGAGCGCGTCGGCCATGCGGCCGTTGGCGGCAAGCGCGGCGGCGAGCGTGTCGACCACTCGCGGGTCGCGGCGGCCCGTCGCATCGGCCACCGCCGTCGCCAAACGCAGCGCCAAAGCGGCATCGCCGCCGTCTGCCGGCGCGGTGGTCGCCAGCAGGTGCGTCAGGTTGAGCGCGAGCCCCAGGTCGTTCTGCTTCCTCGTCAGGGCACTTTCGAAGACCGCACGGGCCTCGCGCGGCTGCCCTGCCTGTGCCAGCAACACGCCCAACGCGTTGGCGACACCCGCCTCGGTGTTCCCCAGCCTCCTGGCCTCCTCGAGGTGGACGCGCGCCTCGGCGCCGCGGCCGAGAGTGACCAGCGCCAAGCCTCGAGCGGCGTGCGCGTGCGTGCGCTGCGGATCCAGTTGCAGCGCGCGGCCGTACCGATCGGCGGCCTGGATGAGGTCGCCGCGGGCCGCCAGGTCGTTGCCCTCGCCCTCGAGACGCGCAGCGTCGAGGCGATTCAGGTTGGCCTGCGCGGCCGCGTGCCCGGGGTTGACCGCCACCGCCTGCCGATACCGCTTCTCGGCCTCGTCCGGCCGGCCGCTCTCCGAGAGCGCCTCACCCAGGTTGTACAACCCGACGTCATTGGACGGATCCAGCGCCGTCACGCGCGTCCAGAGCGACACCGAGTCGCTCCACGGCCCGAGATTCACTCGCGCGGCCACGCTCATGCCCGCTACCAGCGCCGCGGCCGCAACAGCAGCGCCGGCACGGCGCCACGCGTGCGTCCCGACCCACCTGGCCCCCGCACCAGCGGCGGCAATCGCGACGACGACACCAGGGAAGTACGCGTGGCGATCGGAGGTCGCCTGCAGGCCGCTGAAGGCAAGACCGGCGGTCGGAGCCAGCAGGGCCAGGTAGGTCACCCAGGCCGCGCCCAGGCCCGGCCGGTCGCGCCGCCAGTGCCAGGCTGCGGCTGAAAGTACCAGCAGTCCCGTCAACGCCAGCGCAGCGATGGCGAGGCTGGCTTCGGGAGCCAGCGGCAGCAGATCGAGCGGCGACAGCCACAGGGGCGCCACCGTGCGCCAGAGGTAGACGAAGGGCACGCTGGCGGCCAACTGCACGCGGTACATCCACGGAACATCCGCAAAGCCCGGGGCGCGAGCCGCCGCCTCTGCCGCCGCGGCGCCCAGCGCCGCCAGCGCAAATGGTATCGCCCTGCTCACGCTGCGCCGGACACCCCGCCCGTGCAGCCACACGTCGAGGGCGACGAGCGCCACGGGCTGGCCGAAGGCCACGGGACGCGCCAGCAGCGACGCCACGAACAGCGCGAGTGCCGGCAGCGTCGACCGCGGCGGCTCCGCTGCCGAGGCCCTCAGCCACCACACCAGCGATGACAGCGCACACACCAGGGCAAGCGTGTAGGGAAAAGCACTTACCCACGCCACGACTTCGACCCGCAGTGGATGCAAGCCGAAGAGGAGTGCGGCCGCCACCGCGGCCCCGTCAACCGTCGCCGGAGACGTGCCCCTCAGCGCGCGGCGCAGGATCAATCGGGCCGCCATCAACACCAGCCACGTGGCGACGGCGTGCGCCACGAGGTTCAAGGCATGGAAAGCACGAGCGTCGGCTCCGAAGGCCTCTCTCGCCGCTGCCCACACGAGCCAGCTCACCGGCTGGTAGTGCTCCATATCGGTCGTGGTGAACGCCCAACGCACGGCGCCCGGGAGAGCCAGCGACCCGTTGCCGGCAATCACGGCCCCGTCGCCCCAGTTGAGGAACGCGAAGGCCAGCACCGGGAAAAAGGCCGCGGCGATGGCGCCGGCGATGCCCAGAGATACGAGCACGCGCGAGGTCATCGAGTCTTCCTCCGCATCCCGGTATCGTATCAACGCCGTCCAGGCGCTGCGTCTGTACGCGCCGTGTCATCGTCCCGAGCCCAGCATCGCCATGCTGATGAGCAACAAGACGACGCCCAGCAGCCTCCGGAGCAGGGCCCCGGGGACACGTACCGACAGGCGCGCGCCCAGGAGTGCCGCCGGAATGGAGCCGGCGAGCAGGCCCGCCAGCAGGCCCCCGTCGACCTGGCTGATGGCGAGGTGCCCGGCCCCGGCGCAGATCGCCAGTGGAATAGCGTGCGCGATGTCGGTCGCCACCAGACGGGACGGTGTCAGCCTCTCGGGGTAGAGCCGCACGAGGGCGACGGCCCCCAGGGCGCCCGCGCCGACCGACGTCAGCGTCACCAGCGCTCCGAGCACGGCGCCGGCCGCCACCGTCGCGCCCGCCTCCCAGTGAGCAGACATGGCCGCCTCCGGCGTCCGCTCGCCGCGGCCCGCCGGGCGGATGGGCCTGGCGAGCAGGCTGACCGCGGTGACGCCGACGGCAACGGCAATGGCCAGGCGGACCATCGACCTGCTGCCACCATCGGCGGGGAAATACGCCATCCAGAGCAGCGTGAGGGCCGAGGCCGGCAGGCTCCCGCACCACAGCCGGCGGGCCACCTGCCAGTCAATCAACCGCTGGCGCAGGTGTAGACCCGACACGGCGAGCTTGGTGATCGCCGCGAACCAGAGGTCGGTGCCGACGGCCGTAAGCGGGACGCTGTCGAATACCAGCAGCAGGATCGGCGTCATCAGCGCACCGCCTCCCACCCCGGTCATGCCGACGACGAGTCCCGTGAGGGCGCCGGCCACGACGTGCGCGCCGCCCATGCGTTACGGGAGCCGATCGAACACGTGCGTCGCGCACGCATCCGGTGACAGGCCGCTGGTGACGAGGCGCACTTCCGGCGCGTCAGGGGCTTCGTACGGGCTGTCGATGCCCGTGAAATTGGGCAGCTCGCCGCGGCGTGCCTTTGCATACAGGCCCTTGGTGTCGCGGCGCTCGCACTCCTCGAGCGACGTGTCCACGTGCACTTCGATGAACTCGCCCTCCGCGAAAAGACCGCGCGCGAGCCGGCGTTCGGCCCGAAATGGCGAGATGAACGCCACGAGGACGATGAGGCCGGCGTCGACCATGAGGCGCGCCACCTCGGCGACCCGGCGGATGTTCTCGGCCCGATCGGCCTCGGTGAAGCCGAGGTCGCGGTTGAGCCCATGGCGGACGTTGTCGCCGTCGAGCAGGTAGGTGTGGCGGCCCGCGGCGTACAACTGCTGTTCCAGGCGGCTCGCAATGGTGGACTTGCCGGCGCCCGACAGGCCCGTGAACCACACGCAGCAGGGATGCTGGTGCTTCATCCCGGCGCGACCGGCCCGTGACACCTCGACCGCCTGCCAGTGGACGTTCGACGCGCGCCGCAGCGCGAAGTCGATGAGGCCCGCCCCGACGGTTTCGAAGGTGAACGGGTCGATCAGGATGAAGCCGCCCAGCGTACGGCTGACGGCGTACGGCTCGAATGGAATGGGCTGGGCCGTGGACAGCGTCACGACGCCAATCTCGTTCAGGGTCAGCGTCCGGGACGCCAGCCGGGCGTCCGTACCCACGTCCACACGGTGCTTGATGGAGGTCACCGACGCGCGCACTTCCTTCGCGTGGGACTTCAGCAGGTAGGGGCGGCCGGGAATCATCGGATGGCTCCCCATCCACAACAGACGGGCCTCGAACTGGTCAGCCACTTCAGGCGGCGCGTCGGCGGCCGCCAGGACGTCACCCCGTGAGACATCCACTTCGTCCCCAAGGGTCACGGTGATCGACTCTCCGGCTTCCGCCCGCGGGCGATCGCCGTCCCAGGCGACGATAGCTCTCACGCGCGTCTCGACCCCGGATGGCACGACCCGCACGCGATCGCCCGGGTGCACGGCGCCGGCCGACACTCGCCCGGCGAAGCCGCGAAACTCCGCGCCTGGCCGATTCACCCACTGCACCGGCATGCGGAAGGGGCCGACCGACGGCGGCCTGCTGACGTCCACCGTCTCGAGGTAACGCATGACCGTCGGGCCGTCGTACCAGGGCATCGACGGGCTCGGCGCCGTCAGGTTGTCGCCTTCGAGCGCCGAAATCGGCATCGGCCGCACGCTGCCGATGCCGCAGGCGACGGCAAACGGCGCGTACGCGTCCACGACGGCGTCGTAGACTTCCTGCCGATAGCCAACCAGGTCCATCTTGTTGACGGCCAGCAGCACGTGCTCGATGCCCATCATGGCGACGATGCGTGTGTGCCGGTGGGTTTGGGGCAGCAGGCCCTTCCGAGCGTCGACCAGGATGATGGCCAGGCCCGCCGTCGAGGCGCCGGTAGCCATGTTGCGGGTGTACTGCTCGTGACCCGGCGCATCTGCCACGATGAACCGCCGGGCGGCGGTGGCGAAATACCGGTACGCCACGTCGATCGTGATGCCCTGCTCGCGCTCGGCCTGCAGGCCGTCCACCAGCAGGGCGAAGTCGAGCCGGTTCCCCTGAGTGCCGAACTTCCGCGAATCGGACTCGAGGGCTCGGAACTGATCGTCGAACACCGCGCGCGCCTCGTACAGGAGCCGTCCGATCAACGTGGACTTCCCGTCGTCCACGCTGCCGCACGTGATCAGGCGCAGGAGCGAGGCGCTCAGAAGTAGCCCTCCCGCTTCTTCTTCTCCATCGAGGCCGGCTGGTCGAGGTCGATGAGGCGTCCCTGCCGTTCCGAGGCGGAGGCGGCGGAGGTTTCGGCCACGATCTCGGCCAGCGTCGTGGCGCGGCTCTCGATGGCGCCGCTCAGCGGGTAGCAGCCGAGCGTGCGAAACCGTACCACCCGACGCTGAGGCTCCTCGCCGGGCGCCAGAGGAAACCGCTCGTCGTCGACCATGAGCAGCGTCCCGGCGCGCTCCACGACCGGACGCTCCGCGGCGAAATACAGCGGCACGATCGGGATCGACTCGCGCTCGATGTACCGCCAGATGTCGAGCTCGGTCCAGTTGGAGAGCGGGAACACGCGGATGCTCTCGCCGCGCCGGATGCGCAGGTTGTAGATGGCCCACAGCTCGGGACGCTGCGCCTTCGGGTCCCAGCGGTGGCCCTCGGAGCGGAACGAGCACACCCGCTCCTTGGCTCGGGATGCCTCCTCGTCGCGCCGCGCCCCGCCGAAAATGACGTCGAAGCCATGGGCATCGAGCGCCTGGCGGAGCGCCTCGGTCTTCATGACATCCGTGTAGTAGCTCGACCCGTGCGTGAACGGGTTGACACCGGCGGCCAGTCCCGCCTCGTTGCGATGGACGATGAGGCGCGCGCCCGATTCCCGCACCATGCGCTCGCGGTGGGCGTACATCTCCCGGAACTTCCAGGTGGTGTCCACGTGCAGGAGCGGAAACGGCAACGGCGCGGGATGGAAAGCCTTGCGCGCCAGGTGCAGCAGCACCGACGAGTCCTTGCCGATGGAATACATCAGCACCGGACGCTCGGCCGCCGCGACGCCCTCGCGCAGGATCTCGATGCTCTCGGATTCGAGGACGTCGAAGGCCATTACACGATCGGCGGCGTCATGGAGACGCGGTCGGTGGGGCGTGCCCGAGACATAGCAGGTGATTGTAGCCCGCCGCCCATGAGGGCGCGGCGTGGGTTCCGGCTTGACGTCACCCGGCGGTGAACGGAGAATCCGCCTTCGAGGCATTCGACCATGAGACTCACGGCCGGGAAGGCGTCTCCCCTGCGCGCCATCGTTCTGGTGGCGCTGGTGCTCGCGAGCACCGCGGCCACCTGTCTGCCTGCGGTACCGTCCGCCACGCGCCAGGCCAGGCTCGACCCCATCGTCTACACCCTGCGGGCGCCCGAACCGGCGACACACGTGGCCGAGGTGACGGCGGTGGTGCCCACGAGCGGCCACGCGTCCATCGAGATGATGCTGCCGGTCTGGTCCCCCGGGTACTACGAGGTCGAAAACTACGCCGGCAACGTGCACGACCTGGGCGCACACACGCCGGACGGCACGGCCCTCCAGGTGCAGCAGCCCACGGGCAACCGCTGGAGGATCGAGACCAAGAGCAGCCCGACGGTGGTGCTGACCTACCGGATCACGTGCGACCGGGGGTTCGTCACGGCCAACTACGTGGGGGAGGACCTCTGGACGCTGAATGGCGCTCCCAGCTTCATGACGCTGGTGGAGAAGGCGAAGCGGCCCCACGAGGTACACCTGGAGCTGCCGGCAGGTTGGAGCGCCATGACCTCGCTCGACCCCGCACCGGACCGCATACCCAATCACTGGATGGCGGCTGACTTCGACGAGCTGGTGGACTCTCCCATCGCGGCCGGCGAACTGTTGGTGCACACGTTCACGGTGGCCGGCACACCCCATTACCTGGTCGACATGGGCCAGGTGGGCGACTTCGACGGAGCCGCGGCGGCGCGCGACCTGCAGCGCATCGTTCAGCAGACCTATCGCTTCTGGGCCGACATCCCCTACAAGCGCTACGTCTTTCTCAACGTCTTCCGCCGGGGTGGCGGAGGCCTGGACCACAAGAGCTCGACCATGCTCACTTCCAGCTTGGATCGCACCCAGACGCCCGAGGCCTACCTGGGTTGGCTCGCCTTCGTGAGCCACGAGTACTTCCATGCCTTCAACGTGAAGCGGCTGCGGCCCGTCGAGTTGGGACCGTTCGACTACGAGAACCCGCCGAGCACGACCAGCCTCTGGATCTCCGAAGGGCTGACCAGCTACTTTGGCGAGCTCATGGTCACCCGCTCTGGGCTTGGCAGTCCCGAGCATTACCTCTCGGCCCTTTCGGGCCATATCCGCCAGCTGCAGACCTCACCGGGACGGCTCCTGCAGACGCTCAATCAGTCTTCGCTGGATGTCTGGAGCGGGGGCGGCTCCGGGGTGGGGCAGGATCCCGAGACGCGGATCAGCTACTACGTGAAGGGGCCGGTGGTGGGCTTCGTGCTGGACGCTCGCATCCAGCGCCTGACCGATGGGAGGAAGGGACTGGGTGACGTGATGCGCCTGGCCTACCAGCGCTATGGCGGCGAACGCGGCTTCACGCCGGAGCAGTTCCAGGAGACCGCGGAAGAAGTGACGGGAGCGAACCTGAACACGTTCTTCCAGCGAACGCTGGCGTCGACCGAGGAGTTGGACTACCAAGAGGCCCTCGATTGGTTCGGACTCCGCTTCGCGGCCGTTACCAGCGACGACCCCGCGGCAGTGTGGCGGCTGGAGGTCCGCCCGGATGCCACACCGGAGCAGCGAAGCCACTGGGAGGCGCAGGTCGCGGAGCGGAACCCTTAGACGCTGCATCGGAATGCCCATTCCCGGCCCCACCGCGCCGGCCGGGCGAACCTGCTATGGTTGAGGGGCATGCGCTCCCTCCCGCTCGTCCTGGCTGGACTCGTGGCCCTGCCGGCGGTGGCACCGGCCCAGTTGTCAGACGCAGCCGCGCTGGCGACGAGGGTCCAGGCGCGTTACGCCATCATCAAGGACTTCGAGGGCCGCTTCGTCCAGACCTACGAGGGCGGAATCCTCCGCACACGGACCACCGAGAGCGGCACGCTGACGGTGAAACAGCCGGGCCGGTTCCGCTTCGTCTACACCAAACCCGAACGCAAGGAATTCGTCTCGGACGGCGTGCGAATCTACAGCTATCTGGTTGCCGACAAGCAGGTGATTGTGAGCCCCGCGCCCGGTCCCGGCGAGGGGACCACACCGGCCCTGTTCCTGGCCGGACGGGCCGACATCGGCAGTGACTTCACAGCCAGTTTCGCTCCGCTGCCGGGCGCCGCCGACGGTCTGGTGACGCTCAAGCTGGTACCCCGGTCCCCCGACCCCGACTACGAGTGGTTCGGCATAGGCGTGGACGCCAACTCGCTCCAGATTCGCCATCTGGTCGCCGTGGACCGCAACGGCGGACGGTCGAGTTTCGCATTCTCGAATCTGAAGGAAAATCGCGGAGTGCCCGATAACACGTTCCGGTTCCTTATTCCGCGCGGGGTCGATGTCGTCACCAATGGCACCCCTTCTCAGTAGGCGCGCCGCCGCTGCCCTCGCCGTCCTCACGGCGCTGACGCTGGCGGCCTGCGCCTCCTCGCGCGCGCTCACCAACGCCCGCAACGCCGAGACCCGCCAGGATTACGACAGCGCCGTTGCGGATTACACCCGTGTGCTGCGCCAGGACCCGGACAACCGCAACGCCCGGCTGGGCCTCGAACGGGCCCGGATGCGCGCCTCCCAGGATCATTTCGCCAGTGGCCGCCGTCTCGCCGCCACGGGTCGGCCCGAGGAGGCGTTGATCGAGTACCAGATTGCGTCGGAGTTGAACCCGGCCAACGGCGACATCCAGACCGAGTTGCGCCATCTGCGGACACAACTGCGCAACCAGGTCACCGTCCGCGAAGATGGCAAGACCCGCCTCGAGGCGCTCATCGACGACAGCCTCAGCGCACCGCTGCCCGGCGCCGATTTGCCGCCCGACGTGACACTGCCCGAGTCGTTGGTCTTCCGCGACGCAAGCGCGCGTGACGTGTTCTCGGCCGTCGGCAAGTTCGCCGGATTGAGCGTCGCTTTCGATTCCACGTACCGCGATCAGGTGGTGTCCATCGACTTGCGAAACACCGCACTCGACCAGGCCCTCACCTCGCTGACGACGGCGACACGGAACTTCTGGCGGGTGACGACGCCGCGCACCGTGACGATCGTTCCCGACACACAGGCGAAGCGACGGGAGTACGAGGAAGAGGTGGTCCGCACCTTCTACCTGAGCAACGCCGATCTCAAGGAGACCATCGACATCCTGCGGATCGTCGTCGACGCCCGGCGTATCGCGGCGCTGACGGCGACCAACGCCATCACCATCAAGGACACGCCCGAGCGCGTGGCCGCCGCCGGCCGCATCATCACCGCCCTCGACAAGGCACGGCCCGAGGTGGTCATCGACGTCGAACTACTCGAGGTCGATCGCACGCACCTCAACGAATTCGGCCTGCAGCTGGCTTCGCCCGGCACTTCACCCACCGGTATCAACGGACAGGCCGACGTCAACCGCGAAGGCCTCACTCTGCGCGACCTGCGGTCGCTCACCCAATCGGGCGTGTACTTGACGAGCCTGCCGGCGCTCTACTACCGGCTGCTCAAGACCGACACCGCGACGCGCGTGCTGGCCAACCCGCAACTGCGCACCAGCGAGGGCGTGTCGGCCCAGGCGAGGTTCGGCGAGCGCGTGCCGGTGCCCGTGACCACCTTCGCGCCCATCGCATCAGGCGGAGTGCAGACGCAGCCCATCACGTCGTTCAACTACGAGAACATCGGCGTCAACATCGACATCACGCCTCGCACCCACCACGACGATGCGGTGTCGCTGGCCGTGAAGGTGGAGCTGAGCAGCATTTCGGGAACCGGCTTCGGCGGCCTGCCCACTTTCGGCAACCGCTCCATCAACACCGTCATCCGGCTCAAGGACGGCGAGACGAACCTGCTGGCCGGCCTGATTCGAGACGAGGAGCGGCGCTCGCTGGCGGGCGTGCCCGGCCTGAGCGACCTGCCGGTCATCGGGCGTTTGTTCGCCTACAACCGCAAGGAGACGCAGGAAACCGACATCGTGCTCACGCTGACGCCGCGCATCGTCCGCGTGTTGGACCTGACCGAAACCGACCTGGCGCCATTCCGTGTCGGCCGCGACGGCGGCTCGGGCGGCGTCGACCTGCCTCCGCTGCCCGCCCCTGCGTCGCAGCCCGCACGGCCACCTGGGCAACCTCCACCGGCCCAGCCTTCCGGCGGCGACGCCGTGGCGCCATCCACCGGCTCCGTGCTGGTACCCGGCATGCCTCAGACGCCGGGCCCGGCGACACCCGTCAAGCCCCCGCCCAAACTCCCACCGCCTGGCCGCTGAACAGCCTGCCCAGATGATCCTCTGTGTTCATCCGCGGCCCTCGGGCATCCCATCTGGGTCCGCGTCACACTTTACTGACGTCGGCTCCCAGGGCCTGCAACCGATCCACGAGCCGGCTGTAGCCGCGTTCCACGGTCTCGAGCGGCTCCACGCGGCTCTGCCCATCGGCGGCCAGCGCGGCCGCGATGAGGGCCATGCCCGAGCGAATGTCGCGGCTGTCGAGCACCTTGCCGCGCAGCCGTTGCGGACCGGTCACGATGATGCGGTGCGGGTCGCAGAGAAACAGGTCGGCGCCCATCCCGCTCATCTGCTCGAGCGCGAAGAGCCGGAGCTCGTAGAGCCAATCGTGCACCAGCGTAGCGCCCTCAGCCTGGGTGGCGAGCACCGTCACCAGGCTCACCAGGTCGCTCGGGAAGCCTGGCCACAGTCCGGTCGTGATGCGACCGGCGCCCGTCAGCCGGCTCGGGCGAACCCGAAAGACATCGTCTTGCTGCTCGCAGTCCACGTGCAGCTTGTGCAGGACGCTGGCGACCACTTCCATGTCGACGGGACGGGTTCCGCCTACCTCCAGTTCCCCACCGGTGATCGCCCCGACCACCGCCCAGCTTCCCGCCTCGATATAGTCGCCCTCGAGACGCTTCTCCGCGCCGGAGAGCCTGCGTCCGCCTTCCACGCGTATCGTATGCGAGCCCTCTCCGGTCACGCCCACGCCCATCGCGCGCAGGAACTCGCAGAGTTCCACGACGTGCGGTTCGCAGGCGGCATGACGGATCTCGGAGAGTCCCGGCGCCGCGGCGGCCGCCAGCAGCGCGGTCTCGGTGCCGGTCACCGACGCCTCGTCCAGATAGATGGACGCCGGACGCAGGCCATCCGGCGCCTCCAGATGATGGCCGGACCCGGCCAGGACGCGGGCGCCCATCGCGGTGAGCGCCTCGAGGTGCGTGCGAATCGTCCGGCGCGCCGGGAAGTCGCCCCCCGGAGGGGCCACATGCGCCCGGCCGCGGCGCGCGAGCAGTGGGCCGAGCAACAGGACCGAGCCGCGCAGCCGGCCGACCAACGCGCGGTCGGGCTCGTCCTTCACCACGTCGCGACAGTGAATGCGCAGGGCGGTGCTGCCAAT
>JADZBZ010000227.1 GCA_020851835.1 Acidobacteriota bacterium | reverse complement strand
CGTACCGTAGGGCATGGCGGGGTGAAAACTCATCGATCCACGTCCCCCATCACGACGTCGAGCGAGCCGATCACCGCGATGACGTCCGCGATCATCCCGCCGACAGTGAACTTGTGCAGGGCCTGGCAGGCCATCAGGCCCGGCGCGCGCATGTGAACGCGCGACGGCCGGTTGCTGCCATCCGACACGACATAACAGCCGTGCTCGCCCCGCGGGCCCTCGACGGGCACGTACGCGTCGCCCGCCGGCACGGTGAAGCCCTGCGAGTAGATGAGGAAGTGCTGGATGAGCGCTTCCATCTCGGTGTAGACCTCGTCCTTGGGCGGCGGGACGATGCGCCGGTCGTTGACGGCCCACTCGCCCACCGGCGTAATCCGCTCGAGCGCCTGACGGCAGATCTTCGTGCTCTCCCGCATCTCGGCCACGCGCACGAGGTAGCGGTCGTAGACGTCGCCATTGCTGGCCCCGACGACGTCGAAGTCGTAGGTGTCGTAATCCAGGTAGGGGAACGCGCGGCGCACGTCGTAGTCGCCGCCGGCCGCCCGCGCAATGGGGCCGAACAGGCCCCACTTGAAACAGTCCTCGAGCGAAATCACGCCGACACCGCGAGTGCGATCGAGCCAGATCGGGTTCTTGGTGATGAGCTGCTCGAACTCGTCCAGTCTGCCCGGAAACCGGTCCAGGAACGCGGTGACCGCCTCCTTGAAGCCGCGCGGGATGTCTTCGCGCAGGCCGCCGACGCGGATGTAGCTGGGGAAGAAGCGGAAGCCGGCGAGCAGCTCGTTGAGATTCATCAGAATCTCGCGCTCGTTGAAGGCGTAGAGCATGCCGGTGACGGCGCCGATCTCCATCGCGTGCGTGCCGAACCACACCAAGTGGCTGCTGATGCGCTGGAGCTCCGCGATGAGCACGCGGATGGCCGAAACACGGTCGGGCATCTGGATGCCCAGAATCGTCTCGGCCGACAGGCAAAACGCCAGGCTGTTGGACTGGGCGCCCAGGTAGTCCATCCGCTCGACGAGCGGGATGACCTGCTGCCACTTCTTCTGCTCGGCGGTCTTCTCGATGCCGGTGTGCAGGAAGCCAATCGTCGGACTGACGGAGACGACGGTTTCGCCGTCGAGCTCCAGCACGAGCCGCAGCACGCCGTGCGTGCTGGGATGCTGGGGCCCCATGTTCACCGTCATCGTTTCGGTGCGGAATTCGGCCATGGGTCGCTAGAGTCTCTCTTCCACCAACTCGCACAGCACGTGCAACAACGTGCCCTGCACTTCCTGCACCCGCGGCGTGCGATCGTCGGGCACCGCCACAAGCACATCCACCGCCACCGGTACCCCCGCGCGGCCCGTCAGGGCCATCGTCACCAGCCCGCGCGCGCGGGCGGCCGACAGCCCCGCCAGCACGTTGGGCGACCGGCCGCTGGTGGTAATGCCCAGCGCCACGTCACCCGGGCGCCCGAACGCCTCGACCTGCCGCGCGAACACCTGGTCGAACCCAAGGTCGTTGGCCAGCGCCGTCACCACGCTCGGGTCCGCGGCCAGTGCCAGCGCGGGCAGCGCGCGGCGGTTGCGCCGCGTGTCGAACCGCCCCACCAGTTCCGCCACGAAGTGCTGCGCGTCGGCCGCGCTGCCCCCGTTGCCGAAGGCCAGCACGTGCCCGCCTGCCGCCAGCGCCCGGCCGATCAATCGGGCGGCCTCCGCGATGGGCCCGGCGCACACCTCCGCCGCCTCTTCGTGCGCCACGGCGGCCTGGCGCAGCACGCTTGCCGCAAACCGCACGCTCGCGCCGTCGACCTCCATCCGTCAACTCGGGCGCGGCCGCACGTAGCGGTCGCGTTCGAGATTCGACCGGAACTCCTCTTCGGTAATCTGCAGCGGCATGTAAGTGGCCGCGTCCTTGCGCACCTGTACCGGGTAGTCCTTCCGCAGCGGATGGCCTTCCCAATCATCCGGCATCAGCAGGCGCCGCAGGTCGGGATGGCCGTCGAACACCACGCCGAACAGGTCGTACACTTCACGCTCCATCCACCCGGCCCCCGGCCAGACGGAGGTGACCGACGGCACCGGCTCGTCATTCCCGACGCGCACCTTCAACCGCACGCGCGCACGGCGATGGGGCGACACCAGGTGGTACACGATGTCGAATCGCGGTTCGCGCTGCTGGTAGTAGTCGGCACACGTGACGTCGAGGAACCCGTGGAACTCGAGACCGGGCGTCGATTCGAGCGCCTGACACGTGGCCACCAGGTGCGCTACGGGCACCAGCACGACGGGCGTCACCGCCGAATCGGCCGACTCGAGCGGCTCGTAGGTCGCGCCGGGGACGGCGGCCGACAGCGCCGCGATGATCTCCGCGGCGCTCATGCG
This sequence comes from Acidobacteriota bacterium, assembly GCA_020851835.1. GTDB lineage: Bacteria > Acidobacteriota > Vicinamibacteria > Vicinamibacterales > UBA2999 > VFZN01. The sequence goes on along the minus strand of JADZBZ010000227.1, from coordinate 1,793 downwards.
ATGCGCACCTTCGGGGTCTGGTCCATCTTCGACGCCGCGATCTTCTTCTGCAGCATCACGATGCCGTAGATCACCGACTCGGGCCGCGGCGGGCAGCCGGGGATGAACACATCGATGGGCACGACCTGGTCCGACCCCTGAACGATGGCGTAGTTGTCGAACACGCCGCCGCAGGAGGCACAGGCGCCCATCGAGATGACCCACTTGGGCTCGGGCATCTGGTCGTAGACGCGCCGCAGCGATGGCGCCATCTTTCGCGACAGGCGGCCGGCGATGATCATCAGGTCGGACTGGCGCGGCGAGCCGCGGAACACCTCGGCGCCAAAGCGCGCGACGTCGTAGCGGCTGGCCGCCATCGCCATCATCTCGATGGCGCAGCACGCCAAGCCGAAGGTGACCGGCCAAATGGCCGAGCGCCGCGCCCACTGCACCAGGGATTCGACCGTGGTGGTCAGGACGGGAATCTCGTAATCAGTCTCGAGTCCCATAGCGATACCTCTTCACCACCGCGGGACCTGGCCGCGGTGCGTGCTTGTAGTCGGGGTCGGACTCGGGCCCCCAGTCGAGGACGCCCTTGCGCCAGATGTACACGTAGCCGACGACGAGAATGGCGAAGAAGACGGTGATCTGGATGAGCCCGATCCAGCCCAGTTCGCGCATCGCCATCGCCCAGGGGTAGAGGAAGGCGACCTCGATGTCGAACAGCAGGAAGATCATCGCGACCAGGTAGAACTTGATCGACTGCCGCTCGCGCGCGTCGCCGACCGGCGGCATGCCGCACTCGTAGGCGGCCATTTTCTCGGGCGTCCGGTTCCTGGGGCCCACCAGGCTGGAAATCACCAGGCCGCCGAGGCCCACCGACGCCCCCAGCAGCACCATCAGTGCAACGCCGGCCCAACCTTCCATGTCCTCTACCGCCTCAGTGCGCCAATGTTACAAGCCCTATATGTTGTGCTTGTGAAGGAAAGAACAAACGGGTTGATGGTATCACGGACGCCGACGCCTGGATTCTGGGGCGGCACGTCGACTCGCGGTGCGGCACAATGAAGGCCGATGCGCCTGGCCTGGTTCAGCCCGCTGCCACCACACCCGTCAGGCATCGCCGCGTATACGCACGAGGTCGTGCCGCTGCTGCGCCCCCACGTTGGGTTGATTGACCTCTATACCGACCGCGCCGCCGTTCCCACCCCAGCCGTGCCATCGGCGTGGCCATCGGCGTCGGTGCACGAATTCGCCTGGCGCCATCGCCGGCAGCCCTACGACCTCATCGTCTATCAGCTCGGCAACTCCGCGGCCCACGATTTCATGTGGGCGCATATCTTCCGCCACCCCGGCCTGCTCGTCCTTCACGATGCGCAGGTTCACCAGGCCCGCGCGCTGTGGCTGCTGCGCCGGCTCGAGCCGCGGCTGAACGACTACCTCGCCGAACTCGCCGCCAGCCATCCCGATGCGCCGGCCGACCTCGGACGCCTGTTCGCGGCCGGCCTCGGCGGGTCGCTCTACCGCCTGTGGCCGATGATCGGCCTCGTGCTCGCCGCATCGCGGCTCACCGCCGTGCACAATTCCCACCTCGCCTCCGCCTTGTCGCGCGTCCATCCCGACGTCGGCGTGACGTCGATTGAGATGGGTGTGGCCGATCCGCTGGAGGGCCAGGCCTCCGTCGACAACGCGGCACGGGCCCTGCGTGCCCGCTACCGGATCCCCGCCGAGGCGTGCGTCATCGGGGCCTATGGCGGCGTCACGCCGGAGAAGCGCATTCCGCAACTCCTGGAGGCGGTGGCCGCGCTCGGCGG
>JADZBZ010000226.1 GCA_020851835.1 Acidobacteriota bacterium | reverse complement strand
GTGACGTTCTTCGTCCATCACGCGCATCGGGCCCATCACCACCGTTCCACGAACGGACCGGCCGGACTGCGCGCGTAAGACACGAACGACCAGACAAGGTTTCGTCTCACGTGAAAGGCCCGCCGGGAAACTGGCGGGCCTTTTTCATTTGGCCCGGGCCGGATCGAGTGATTTGGTGATGGCTGAGGATTGAGGATTGAGGGCTTCGATGGATTTTTCCAAGCTGGATGGACTGATTCCTGCCGTTGTGCAGGATCGCACGAGCGGCGAGGTGCTGATGGTGGGCTTCATGAACGATGAGGCCTGGGCGAGGACCTGCGAGACCGGCTTTGTCACCTTCTTCAGCCGCACCCGAAACACGCTCTGGATGAAGGGCGAAACCTCCGGCAACCGGCTCGCCGTACGGCAGATCTTCACCGACTGCGACGACGACACGGTGCTCGTGAAGGTGGATCGGGAAGGCGACGGCAACGTGTGCCACACGGGTCAGCGCTCGTGCTTCTACACGGAAGTGCCGGTGTCCGGTGCCCGGCCTCCGGCCGGGAACGCTTCCGGGCCGGCGGGAGTTGCCCGATGAGTGCCGCCGGAGCGCCGGGTCCCGCGGAAGGACCCGCTGGAGCGCCGGGTCCCGCGGAAGGACCCGCTGGAGCGCCGGGACTTCAGTCCCGGCGGACCCCCGAGCCCCGGCGGACCCTCAAGCTTGGAATCCCCAAGGGTTCACTCGAGCAGGCCACCGTGCAGCTCTTCCAGCGCGCCGGCTACCAGGTGATCATCTCGTCGCGATCCTACTTCCCCGCCATCGACGATCCCGACATCGAGTGCATGCTGATCCGGGCGCAGGAGATGGCGCGCTATGTCGCCGACGGTGTTCTCGACGCGGGCCTGACGGGCTTCGACTGGATCCGGGAACACGAGATCGGGCACCCGGAGCAGGCGCCGCTCGTACCGGTGGCCGACCTGGTCTACGCCAAGCAGAGCTTCGGCAAGGTGCGCTGGGTCCTGGCCGCGCCTGAAGGCTCCGGGTTTCAGACGGCGAGAGACTTCGAGGGCAAGCGTGTCGCCACCGAGCTGGTGCGCGTGACGCGCGATTACTTCGAGCGGCAGGGCGTCAACGTGGACGTCGAGTTCTCGTGGGGCGCCACCGAAGTCAAACCCCCCGTCCTGGCCGACGCCATCGTCGAGGCCACGGAAACCGGATCCACGCTGCGTGCCAACCGGCTGCGCATCCTCGACACCATACTCGAGTCGAACACGCAGATGATCGCGAACCGATCGGCCATGACCGACCTGTGGAAGCGGACGAAGATCGAGAACCTCGCGCTGCTGCTCAAGGCCGCGATCGAGGCGCAGGGCCGGGTCGGGCTGATGCTCAACGTGCGCAAGACCGACCTCGACGCGGTGCTGGGCCAGCTCCCCGCGCTGCAGCGGCCCACGGTGAGCGCCCTGAGCGACCCGGACTGGGTGGCGATCAACACCATTCTCGACGAGAAGACGGCCCGAAACCTGATTCCGAAGCTGAAGGCCGCGGGCGGACAGGGCATCGTGGAGTACCCGTTGAACAAGATCGTGATGTGAGCCCGATGATTCGAATCGTTCCCTCCTCCAACCGCCGCGCCGTCGCCGCGCTGCTGTCGGCGGCGCGCATCCGGGATCGCGCTACCGACCGCGAGGCCGCCGCCATTGTCGAGCAGGTGCGGACGCGCGGCGACGTGGCGCTCCGCGCGTATGCCCGGCAGCTCGACGGCCTGACCGGCGCGCTCGAGGTGCCGCGCGCCCGATGGAAGGCCGAAGCCGAGACCGTGCCCGCCGCCGTCCGTCGAGCCATCCGGACCGCGGCCCGCCACATCCGCCGCGTAGCGAAGGCCCAGGTGCCCGGAGGATGGCGCATGACGCCGGCCCCGGGATTGACGGTGGAGCAGCGCGTCATTCCACTGTCGCGCGTGGGCTGCTACGTGCCGGCCGGGCGCTACCCTCTGCCCTCGTCTCTGCTCATGACGGCCATCCCCGCGCAAGAGGCGGGCGTGGCCGACATCATCGTCGCGTGCCCGCGTCCGGATGCCGCCATATTCGCGGCCGCGCTCGAAGCCGGCGTGGACCGCGTGTTCCGCATGGGCGGCGCGCACGCCGTGACGGCAATGGCCTACGGCACGCGCACGGTCCCGCGCGTGGACAAGATCGTCGGCCCGGGAAGCCGATGGGTGGCAGCCGCCAAGTCACTGGTGACCGCCGACTGCGCCATCGACTTCTACGCAGGACCGACCGAGATTCTGGTGATCGCCTCGAAGACGCCGCCGGCCTGGGTGGCCGCCGACCTCATCGCCCAGGCCGAGCACGACCCGGACGCGCGCGCCGTGTGCATCACGACCAGCCGCGCGCTCGCCGTGCGCATCGCCCGCGAAGTCGCCGTCCAGATGCCCGAAGGAGGCCCCGCCAGGACGGCCATCGCCCGCCACGGCGGCATCATCGTCGCGCGCTCGCAGGCCGAGGCCATCGCCCTGGCCAACCACGCCGCCTCGGAGCACCTGGTGGTCGAGTCCGAAGGCGTGGCGAAGCAGATTCACAATGCCGGCGCCATCTTCGTCGGGCCGTGGACGGCGCAGGTGGCCGGCGACTACGCGATCGGGTCGAACCACGTGCTGCCCACGGCCGGTGCGGCCCGGTATCGCGGTGGATTGAACGCCGCCGACTTCGTGAAGCTCGTCTCGGTGCAACGCGCATCGGCGCGAGGCCTGCACGCCATTGCCCGCACGGTGACCGCCCTGGCGCGCGCCGAGGGGCTCGAGGGGCACGCACGATCGATCGAGGCGCGGACGGCGGCACCGCGGGCCTTCGCCGTCAGGCGGCGGACGCCACGGGGCAGCTTGCAGACGGGGAGCGCGCGATGACGATCCAGGGAGTGCCGGACCTCGGACCGGGGCTGCGCCTGCACCTGAACGAGAACACCGGCGGGTGCTCGCCGAAGGTCGTGGAGGCGGTACGCGCCTTCACCGCCGAACGGCTGGCGCTCTATCCCGACTTCACGGACGCCGTCGTCGAGACGGCCGACTTCCTCGGGCTGGACCCAGAGCGGCTGGTCCTGACCAATGGCCTGGACGAAGGCATCCTGCTGGCGTCCATCGGCTATCTCGTCACGCGCGCGCCGCGGGCGCTCGTCGAACTGGGCGCACCCGACGTGACGCCCTCCGGCGTGCCGGAGATCATCGTCGCCCTGCCGACCTTCGACCCGTACCTGCACGCCGCGAAGGCCATGGGCGCCCGCATCGTGTCGGTGCCGGCGGCGCCCGGCTACGCCTTCCCGGCCGATGCCGTCCTCCGGGCCGTGACCCCCAACACGCGCATCGTCTACGTGAACACGCCCAACAACCCGACGGGACAGACCGTCTCGAACGAAGTGATTCGCCGCGTGGCCGCCGAGGCCGGCCACGCCCTGATCTTCGTGGACGAGGCGTACCACGACTTCGCCGGCGAGAACTTCCTGAGTGAAGTCGCCGCGCATCCGAACGTCGTGGTTGGCCGCACCTTCTCGAAAGCCTTCGGCCTGGCCGGCATCCGCGTGGGGGTGCTCGTGGCCTCGCGGGCCGTGCTCGAACCCATCCGTCGGGCAATGCCACTCTTCAACCTGAACGTCGTGGCCGTGGCGGCGCTCCGGGCCGCGCTGGCGGACCCCGAGTACCGGGCGTGGTACCTGGACCAGGCGGCGCAGTCGAAGGCGCTGGTGTACGCGGCATGCGATCGGCTGGGTCTGCGCTGCTGGAAGAGCGCGGCGAACTTCGTGCTCATCGACGGGGGACCGCGAGCGAAGGACATCGTGGCCGGCTTGCTGGCGCGCGGCGTGTTCGTCCGCGATCGCACGGCGGATCCCTCGTGCCCCAACTGCTTCCGCCTGACGGCCGGGGTCGTCGCGCACACACAAACGGCCGTGCAGGCCCTGGAGGCCACGTGCGGCGCGCGGTAATCGACCGGCGGACGGCCGAAACCCGGATCCGGTTCTCGCTGAACATCGACGGCACGGGCACGTTCGCGAACCAGACGGGCATCCGTTTCCTGGATCACATGCTGGACCTGGTGGCCCGCCACGGCGGCTTCGACCTGAAGGTGCAGGCGTCGGGCGACCTCGACGTCGATCAGCACCACACCGTGGAAGACGTCGGGATTGCCTTCGGCGAGGCCGTGGCCAGGGCGCTGGGCGACAAACGCGGGATCAACCGGGCCGGCTACTTCGTCATGCCGATGGACGAGACGCTGGCCGTGGCCGCCGTCGACCTGAGCGGCCGCCCGCACACGGTCGTCGATACGAAGGTGAAGGTGCGCCTGGTCGGCGACCTGCAGGCCGAGCTCGTGCACGACTTCTTCGAAGGCTTCGCCATGGGCGCGCGCGCGAACGTGCACGTGAAGGTGCTTTACGGCCGGTCGAACCATCACAAGATCGAGGCCTGCTTCAAGGCCTTCGGCCGCGCGCTGCGCGTGGCCTGCGCGAAGGACAAGCGGCTGGCGAAGATGCTGCCGAGCACCAAGGGCCTGCTGTGATTGCGCTGGTGGACTACGGCGCGGGCAACCTGACGTCGGTGCGAAAGGCTCTCGGCGCGCTCGGCGCGGCGTTCTGGACGCCGGCGTCGCCGGATGAGGTGGCACGCGCGGCCGGTATCATCGTGCCGGGAGTGGGCCACTTCAGCGCTACCTCCGCGCTCGATGCCCCGTGGCGGACCGCGATCCTTGAGGCGGTGGATCGATCGACGCCGCTACTCGGCATCTGCGTCGGGCTGCAGTGGCTGTTCGAGGGCTCGACGGAGGCGCCAGCGGTGCCGGGCCTGGGCCTGATGGCCGGCCGGTGCACGCTGCTCTCGGATCGCCAGTCGGTGGACCACGAGTCGCCGTCCAAGGACGGCGACCGGCAGCAGACTATCGGACGCCGGCTCAAGGTACCGCACGTGGGATGGAACTCCCTCGTCTTTCCCAAGCCCAGCCGCCTCTTCGAGGGGCTCGTTGAAGGCACGCAGGTCTACTTCACGCATTCCTACGCCGCGCCCGTCGTGGCGGCCACCGCCGCCATCACCGTGCACGGCATGCCGTTCAGCGCCGCCGTCGAGAACGGGCTCGTCGCCGGCGTGCAGTTCCACCCGGAGAAGTCCGGCGACGCCGGACTCCGGATCCTCCGCAACTGGTTGATCCAGGCGTAATGCTCTCCAAACGCATCATTGCCTGTCTCGACGTCCGCGACGGCCGCGTCGTGAAGGGCATCAACTTCGAGGGGTTGCGCGAAGCCGGCGACCCGGCCCTGCTGGCCCGGCGCTACAACGTGGAGGGCATCGACGAGATCGTCATTCTCGACGTCACGGCCACGCTCGAAGCCCGGCAGGCCCGCTCGCAGACCATTGCCGCGGTGGCCCACGAAATCTTCCTGCCTCTGTGCGTCGGCGGCGGCATCCGTACCGAAGGCGATGCGGCGGCGGCGGTGGAGGCGGGGGCCGACAAGGTGAGCCTCAACACGGCGGCCCTGCTGGACCCTTCGCTCATCACGACATTGGCGCGCCGCTACGGCAGCCAGGCGGTGGTGGTGGCCATCGACGCCAGGTGGCAGGACGGCCGTGCCGCCGTTTATGTGCGGAGCGGACAGGCCGAGACAGCGCGGGATGCCGTGGACTGGGCGCGCGAAGCGACCGAGCGCGGCGCGGGAGAGATACTGCTGACGTCGATCGATCGTGACGGCACCAAGAGCGGGTTCGACTGCGCGCTCACCGCGGCGGTCTCGGACGCGGTGAACATCCCGGTCATCGCCTCGGGCGGCGCCGGCACCTTCGAGCACTTCGCCGAGGTCTTCACCACCGGCCACGCCGACGCGGCGCTGGCGGCGTCGATCTTTCACTTCAACGAGCACAGCGTCGAAGCGCTGAAAGGCTTTCTGCACGAACGGAACATCCCGGTGCGGCTGCCCGGGCACGGGACCGCACCCGGCGCGCCCGACGCGCCGGTCCACCCCCAACGCGACTGATCGCACCTGTCCACACCTGCCACATGTTGATCCCGTCCATCGACCTCCAGAACGGCCGCATCGTCCAACTCGTGCAGGGCGCGAAACTGGCCCTGGCCAGCGACGACATCGATGCGTGGATTGCGAAGTTCGCGCGCTTCCCGAAGGTGCAACTCATCGACCTGGACGCGGCGATGTCGCGCGGCAACAACGACGCGCTCGTCCGGCGTATCGCGGCGGCGCTGCCCTGCCGCGTGGGTGGCGGGGTGCGGACGGTGGCGCGGGCCGAAGAACTGCTGGCCGCCGGCGCGCAGGCGGTCATCGCCGGGTCGGCGCTGTTCCGCGGACCCGGCCAGGGCGATGCCGGGTCTGCCCTCGCCGGGACTGCCCTCGCCGGGACTAAAGTCCCGGCGCTCCGATCCGACCCGGCTAAAGTCCCGGCGCTCCGATCCGACCCGGCTAAAGTCCCGGCGCTCCGATCCGACCCGGCGCTCCGACCTGCCCCGGCTTTCCGGAGCGCCGGGACTTCAGTCCCGGCGGCGGGGACAGTCCCGGCGGCGGGGACAGTCCCGGCGGCGGGGACACTCCCGGCGGCGGGGACAGACCCGGCGGCTTCAGCCCCGGCGGCGTCACCCCTAATCGACCACGACTTCGCGCAGGCACTCGCCGACGCGGTCGGTCCCGACCGCGTCATCGCCGCCGTGGACGCCAAAGGCGGACGCGTCGTGATTCACGGTTGGAAGACGACGCTCCCGCTCGGGCCCGTGGAGGCGGTCCGCGTGCTCGAACCCTATTGCGCGGAGTTCCTTTACACGCACGTGGACAGGGAAGGCCTGATGCAGGGCACCGACATGGCGGCCATCCGGGCCGTCCGCGAGGCGACCGCCCGGCGCGTGACCGCCGCCGGTGGTATCACCACGCGCGAGGAAATCGACGCGCTGGACGCGATGCAGGTGGACGCGGTGGTCGGAATGGCGATCTACACCGGGAGTCTGGCGATTGGGTGAACGGTGGGGGACAGTTCACTACTCCTTCGTCTTCACCGCTTCGGCCAGCGTCTCGAGCAACACCTCGTCTCGAGCTTCGGCCCGTTCAGCGTCCGTCTTCCCCCACGTCCCGTCGAGCGAGGTCATCGTCCGGGCCACGCATCCGGCGTCGCACGACACCAACCCGCGCTGCGTCCCTTGAGCGGAAGCCCTCGATGACAGACGCTCGAACCACCGATCGAAGAGCGCCGCCTCGTACTCGGCCGAGCGGTTGCCGGGTTCCCATTTCAGCAGGCGGTCCATGGCCTGCACTACCTGGGGGTCTGCGGGGGGGCGCTTGCTGAGCGTGACCGAGAAGACGGTGGTCGGCGTGCCCGTGAAGGGCGAAGTGGGCGAGCCTGTGCCCGTCTGTGCCTGTACCCCGGGTTCGACGCGCCGTTTGACGTCCCCCAGCAGCGGGATGATGGCGCGTGCGGCATCGGTGCGCGCGGCGAGTGTGGCGGCATCGAGCTCGATGGGCGTCGGCTGCTGCCGGGCCCGAGGGGCGGCCGGAGCCACCAGCAAGCCGCCTGCCAGCGCTACCGCCGTCGCGGACCGAAACCAGCCCTGATACGTCATCATCGTCTCCTCAACGTCACTACACCACCATTCCCGGCTGAAGGGAAGCCTCGGGTGGCCGGTCACGGCATACAATCGGTCGCGATGCACGCTGATCTCGTTGCCGCCATCCGTTCACTTACCGCCGCCAGAACTCTGACCTTTGTCGCGCTGGTCGTCCTGGCCCTGGGCATCGGCGCCAGCACCGCCATCTTCTCGGTGGTGAACGCCGTGGTGTTGCGCGCGCTGCCCTTCGACGAGCACGACCGGCTGGTCGCGGTTGGCGAGCGGCGACCGCCGCCGGCCGAGCCCGACCCGGAGCGCGACCCCTCGGCGCTCAGCAGCGTCGCGCCGCAGAACTACCTGGACTGGTCCGCCGAGCAGGACGTCTTCGAGTCCTTCGCGGCCCTGACCGGCGAAGGCTACACGCTTCACGAGCCCGGCGGAGAGCCCGAAGAGGTGCGCGCCCTTCGCGTGACCTCCGAATTCTTCGACGTGCTGCGGGTGAAGCCGGCACTGGGCCGGCCGTTCACGACCGCCCACGAAGTGGACGGGCGCAACCGGGTCGTCGTCCTGGGGGACGCGATGTGGCGCAACCGGTTTGGAGGCGACCCCGCGATTCTCGGACGGACCATCCCTCTCGAAGGCCAGTCCTACGAAGTGATCGGGGTCATGCCCCCCGACTTCACCTATCCGGTCGGCGCGGCGCGCCCCTCCGATCTGTACGTCCCCTACGTCGTGCCGGAGGCCGAACGCGTCCGGAATCCCAACTGGATCAGCATCTACCTGCAGACGATCGGGCGCCTCAAACCCGGCGTCACGATCGAGCAGGCGCAGGCCCGGATGGACCAGATTGCCGCGTCGCTGCAGCAGGCCTACCCGGAGTGGAACAAGGACTCGCTCGTCGGCGTGCGTCCGCTGCACGACCACGTCATCGGAACGCGGACGAAGACGTGGATGCTGATGCTGCTGGGCGCGGTCGGCCTGGTCCTGCTCATCGCCTGCATCAACGTGGCGACGCTGCAGCTCGCTCGAGCGACCACGCGCGAGCGGGACATCGGCGTACGGGCCGCGCTCGGCGCCGGCCGGGGGCGGCTCATCCGGCAACTGCTCGTCGAGAACGTCGTCCTCGCGCTCGCCGGCACCGTGCTGGCGGTGGGGCTGGCCTGGTGGGGTGTCTGGGTGCTGAAGGGCGCCATGCCGGATGGCGTGGCCCGCGTCAGCGCCATCGCCGTGGACATGCGGGTGCTGGCCGTGACCGCGGCGGTGGCCGTGCTGACCGGCACCGGGTTCGGCATCGCTCCGGCCCTGCAACTGTCGCGGCCCGATCTGGTCCTCGCGCTCAAGGACGGTGGGCGGGGCACCGTGGGCCACGCCCGTCACCGCGTCCGCAGCGTGCTCATCGTCGCCGAGGTGGCGCTGGCCGTGGTGCTGCTGGTTGGCGCGGCGCTCTTCACCGGCAGCTTCGCGACGCTCATGCGCATCGATCCCGGCTTCGATCCGTCCAACGTCCTGACCGTGCGGGTCTTGCCGCGCTTCTCGCCCGACGGCCCGCCGGATCGGCACCGGGAATACCTCGATCTCGTGGACCGCCTCAACGGCCAGCCCGGTATCGCCCAGGCCTCCTTCATCGTCGGCGGTCTGCCGTTCGGCACGGGGATGAGCGTCACCACGTTCACGGTTCAGGGACACGAGATCCAGGGTGACCAGGGGGTCAGCGTACGCCGCGTCTCGCCCGCCTATCACCAGACGCTGAGGATTCCCCTCCGCCGCGGGCGACTCTTCGCGGACACAGACCGCGAGGGCGCGCCCGACGTCATCCTCGTCAACGAAGCCGTCGCCCGGAAGTACTTCCCCGGCGACGATCCGGTGGGCCGGTCGGTCAGCGTGAACGACAAGCCGCGAACCATCGTTGGCGTCGTCGGCGACGTCCACCAGACGAGCCTCGAAACCGACCCGCTCCCGGAAATCTACCTGCCGCTCGCCCAGGCCGGGCAGGGCCTGGGGGAACTGCTCATTCGCACGACCGGCAGCCCGTACGAGGTCCTGCCCATCGTCAAGACGGCGATGTCTCAGGTGTTCCCCGACGTGCCCCTCCGCAACGTCCGGACGATGGACGAGCTGATGGCACGCCGCGTGGCGCAGCGGAAGCTGAACATGCTGCTGCTGGGGCTCTTCGGGATGCTCGGGCTCGTCATCTCGGCCGTAGGCATCTACGGCATGCTCGCCCACGCGGTGGCCCAACGCACGCGCGAGATCGGCGTGCGCATGGCGCTCGGCGCGTCGCGGGCTGCTGTCGTCAGGATGGTCCTCGGCCATGCCGGTGCGCTGGTGGCCTGCGGCCTGGTGCTCGGCGGCGGCGTCGCGTGGTCGCTCACCGAGAGCGCTCGGGCTTTTCTCTTTGGCCTCGACGCGACCGACGCGCGCGCGTTCATGGCGGCTTTTGCCGTGCTGGCCATCGCCGCGGTCGCGGCAAGCGCCATCCCGGCCCGCCGCGCGGCGAGCGTGGATCCCGTTGAAGCGCTCAGGGCGGAATAACGGGAGCCAACGCCGTCGAGCCGAGGAGCAGGAGCACACCATGACACGGAGAGGCGCGCTCGGGTTGATTCTCGCGGCTGCCGTCCTGGTGGCCGCCCCGACCGCCCAGCCGGCGCCGGGCACGCTGCAGGTGACGCTGCTTGGCACCGGCAACCCGCGCCCCACCATGGAGCGCTTCGGTCCCTCGATTCTCGTGGAGGCCGGCGCGCATCGCATCGTCATCGATGCCGGCCGCGGCAGCGCGCAACGCCTCTTCGAGATCGGCGCGCGGGACGCGCTGGCCGGCGTGGAGACGCTGTTGGTCACCCACCTGCACTCGGACCACGTCGTCGGCCTGCCGGATCTCTGGCTCACCAGCTGGGTCTTCGGCCGCGCGAAAGCCCTGGAGGTGATCGGGCCCCCGGGCACGGTTGAGATGACCGGCCACCTGCAGCAGGCCTTCCAGTGGGACGTGGACAGACGCTCGAAAGACGAGGGGTTCCCCCTCGAGGGCGCCCGCCTGTCGGCGCGCGACGTGCCGCCCGGCGCGGTTTTCGATCGGGATGGCCTGCGCGTCACCTCCTTCGCGGTGGAACACGGCGGCGTGACCACGCCGGCCTACGGCTACCGCGTGGACTACCAGGGACGATCGGTGGCGTTTTCGGGCGACACCATCTACTTCGAGCCCATCGTCGAGCACGCGAAGGGCGTGGACGTGATCGTGCACGAGGTGATCAGCCCCGAAGTCGAAATGCGGCGGGCACAGATACAGGGGGCTCACGCCATCGAACGCGTAATGTCGCACCACACCACCCCCGAACAGGCCGGCACGTTGTTCAGCCGTATCAAGCCGCGCCTGGCCGTCTACACGCACATCGTGCCCTCGCCCGCCACCGCCGAGGATCTGATCGGGCCCACCCGCCGCACCTACTCGGGCCCCCTCGCGGTCGGCTACGACCTCATGACCATCGTCATCGGCGACACCGTCGAGGTCTACCCACGGAAGACGCTCAGCGACAAGTAGTGCCGGGGTTGCGGCCGCCTGGTTCCCGCGCCGCCACGATACGCACCCCGGGCTCGGCCGGGCCGGGCGATCAGTAGCCCTTCGCCAGCCCGGTGATGCGCGGGTCCGACTGCCCGTACCAGCGTCCGTCCCTGCGCTCGATGGTCGCGCCGATGCTGCCGTCGTCCTCGTGCGAGAAGAGCCGCACCTCATGGCCCAGCCGCCGGAGTTCGGCGACGTCGGCGTCGGCAAAGCCGTCCTTCTCGAGCCGGAGCGCATCCGGCAGGTGCTGATGGTGCATGCGCGGCGCCCGCATCAGCGCCGACACGCCGAGGCCGTAGTCCAGGCAGTTCGAGATGGCCTGGAAGACCGTGGTGATGATGAACGGTCCGCCGCTGGCGCCCGCGACGAGCAGCGGGCGCCGGTCCGTATCGAGCACGATGGTCGGCGTCATGGCCGAGAGCATGCGCTTGCCGGGCGCAATGGCATTGGCCTCGCCCTGCACGAGCCCGTACATGTTCGGCGTGCCGGGCTTGGCGGCGAAATCATCCATTTCGTTGTTCAGCAGGAACCCGGCGCCGGCCACCGTGACGGCCGATCCGTACCATCCGTTGAGCGTGGTGGTCAGAGCCACGGCGTTGCCGCGATTGTCGGTCACCGAGAAGTGCGTGGTCTGCCGGCTCTCGGCTGGCGCCGGGCGGCCGGAGACCTCGGACGACGGCGTGGCGCGATCGGTCGAGATCGTCCGGCGGAGAGCGTCGCTGAACGCGGCCGAGAGCAGTTCCGTCTGATCGAACGACACGAAGTCCGGATCGGCAATCACCTCGTTGCGCACCGCGAAGGCGCGCCGCATGCTCTCGGCCATCAGGTGGACGGACTTCGCGCTGTGCCATCCCAGCCCGGCAAGGTCGTACTTGGAGAGCTGCTGGGCAATCAGCGCCAGCGTGATGCCGCCCGACGATGGCGGCGGCATCGAGACGACCTCGTGTCCGCGATACTGGAAGGCAATCGGTGCGCGCCACTTTGCCTCGTAGCCTTCCAGGTCTTTCGCCGTGATGATGCCCTTCCCGCGTGCCATCTCGGCCACGAGCAACGCGGCCGTTTCGCCCTTGTAGAAGCCGTCGCGCCCGCCTTCGGCGATGCGCCGCAGCGTGCGGGCGAGATCGGGATTCCTCAGCCGCATGCCCTGCGAGAGCGGCTTCCCTCCCGGCGTGTACAACGCCGCCGACGCCGGAAAGCGGTTCAGGCGTTCGGCTTCGGCCCCAATCACGGCGGCGGCATAGGAGTCGACGTCGATGCCGTCCTCCGCCAGCCGAATCGCCGGCTCGATGAGCGAGGCCCACGGCTTCGACCCGAGCTTCTCGTGTGCGGCCCAGAGTCCCGCCACGCTTCCGGGCACACCGGCGGCGAGGTGACCCGTGACGGACCGATCGCCGGTTTCGCCTTTGGCATCGAGATACATGTCGCGGCCCGCGCGTGCCGGCGCCGTTTCGCGGAAGTCGAGCGCATAGCTCTGGCCGTCGAACTGCGCCACGAGGAAGCCGCCGCCGCCGATGTTGCCGGCGCTCGGCAAGGCCACCGCCAGCGCGAACGCGGTGGCCACGGCGGCATCCACGGCGTTGCCCCCGTCGCGCAGCACGGCGAGGCCGGCCTCGGTGGCCAGCGCCTGGTCGGTGACGACCATGCCGTGCTCGCCCACGGCGGCGGGCGCGTCGAGCGGGAACGGCCAGTCTCGAGGCACTTGCGGCACCGTCGAGGCCCCCTCGGTGGCTGCGGTGCCTTGCGCAGGTGTGCGCGCGGGATCGGACCCACAGCCGACCAGCGAGAGCAGACAGACGACGACGATGGGAAGAGGACGTGTCACGCGCTGAGGATACACCGCCGGTGGGCCGCCTCGCAGAACGTCATGCCCGTCCACATCGGGCTGGGGGACGGGCAGGTGGACATCTCGCTATAATCCCGCCCATGAAGTACAGAGAGCTGGCCGATACCGGTGTGTTCGTCTCGGAACTGTGTCTGGGCGCGATGACCTTCGGCGGCCGCGGAGGCATGTGGGAAGTGATTGCGGGGCTCGACCAGGCCGGCGTCGACCGAATCGTCCACCGCGCGCTCGACGCGGGCCTCAATTTCATCGACACGGCCAACGTCTACGCGCTCGGCGAGTCCGAGACGCTGCTCGGCAAGTCGCTGGCCGGCCGGCGCCACGACGTCGTGCTGGCCACCAAGGTCCGCGGGCGCATGGGCAAGGGCGCCAACGACGTCGGGTTGTCGCGCTTGCACATCGTGCAGGCCGTCGAGGCGAGCCTGACGCGGCTCGGCACCGACTACATCGACCTGTACCAGATTCACCGCTTCGACACGGCCACCAACCTCGAGGACACGCTGCGCACGCTGGACGACCTCGTGCGGGCGGGCAAGGTCCGGTACATCGGCTGCTCGAACCTGGCCGCATGGCAGATGATGAAAGCTCTGGCGATCTCGCGCGAGCAGCACCTCGAGCGCTTTCGCTGCACGCAGTCGTACTACTCGCTCGCCGGGCGCGACCTCGAGCGCGAGATTGTTCCGTTCATCACGGATCAGCACCTCGGGCTGCTGGTGTGGAGTCCGCTGGCGGGCGGGCTCCTTTCCGGGAAGTTCACGCGCGCGGGCGGAGACGAGGCGGCGCGGCGCTCGTCGTTCGACTTTCCGCCCGTCAACGAGGAGAGGGCGTTCGGCATCATCGACGTCCTGAAGTCGATCGCCGATGCCAAGGGGGCCAGCGTGGCCCAGGTAGCCCTCGCCTGGCTGCTCGCACAGCCCGTGACGACGAGCGTCATTATCGGCGCGCGCCGGCCGGAACAGCTCGAGGACAATCTGAAGTCGGTGGACATCACGCTGACCGCAGAGGACCTGCAGGCCCTGGATGAGGTGAGCCGCCTGACCCCCGAGTATCCGGCCTGGATGGGGGCGGCGGCAAGCGACGACAGGCTCCCCGGCCAGGAGCGTCGCTTCGCCGTGACCAAGCCCGGCGCCAAGGCCGAGCCATAGAGGCCGGCGGATCCGGTCAGGCGACCCGACGAGCTTCGCCCTATCAATGCCGGTGCGCCGGCTCGCCAGTTCACGCCGTCGGCACGGCATCTGGCCGCGGCGACGGCCGCCGGACGAACAGCAGCGGCAGCAGCGCCAGCCCGGCGCCGAGATAGCTGAGCGACCGGTACCCGACGGCGAAGAGCAGGTGGCCCGAGGACAAACCAGCGATCGCGGCGCTGCCCCAGACGAGCGCATCGGCCACGCCCTGGACGCGGACACGGCGCGCCGCCCCGATGCTCTCGGTGAGCAGCGCGCTGGCGGCGACGAAGCTGAAGCACCAGCCCAGGCCCAGCAGGAACAACGCCACCGCGAGCCACGGCGATGCCGGGTCGGCCGCGGCCGCGAGCAGGCCTGCCGACAGGAGCACGATGCTGGATGTGATAATCATCGGCACGCGGCCGAATCGATCGCTCAGCAGACCGGCCACCGGAGACATGGCGAACATGCCGAAGGTATGAGCCGCAAAGACGATGCCGATGGTGTCGAGGCCCTGGCCGCCCTGCCGGATGTAGACGGGCGTCATCGTCATGATGAGGACCATCACGACCTGGCCGATGACCAGCGCGACCACCGCGAGCTGGAAGCTTGCGGCAGCATCGGCGTGCAGCGGAGGCGGCGAGCCCGTGCTCGTGGCCGGCGCGGCGCCGTCGGAAGCGTAGAGCAGGTTGAGGGCCGCGGCCGACAGGACGAAGGCGATCGCCGCCACCGCGAACGGACCGACCAGCAGGGGCCACCCGAGCGAGGCCCCGCCGCGTTGAGTCGCGGAGAGCAACAGCGGGCCGACAACAGAGCCGATGGTGGCGCCCCACACGTTCCAGCCAATGGCAGCCGAGCGCCGCGCGGGTTCATAGAGCTCGGCGGCCGCGTACCGCGACAGCCGGCTGGCGGAGTACCCGACGCCCATCACGAAGGTCGCGCCCGCCATCACGAGGAAATTGTCGTAGGCTGCGCCCACCGCGGCCACGGCGGCGGCCACGGCCGACGCGCAGTAGCCCAGCACCAGCGGCTGGCGCCGGCCGCGCCTGGGCATCATCGACGCGAGCCACCCGACGCCGAACGCCACACCCAGCGTGCCCAGGCTGCCCGGCAGCCCGCTCCAGCGGGGCGAGCCCAGCAGGTCTTCGGCAGCCAGCGGCAGCACGGCCACCATCATGGTGTAGCCCATGGCCGAGGCAGCGACGCCGGCAAACAGCGCGGCAGCGGATCGTGTGCGGTGATCGACAGTGGTCACAAGCGAACCATCTTACCCGCTCACATGGCGCTGGACACCGATGCGCGGATGGCCGGACACTATCGGCTGGACCCTGTGAGGGGCCACCTGGTCGAATCGGCCCTGGGTCGCGAAACCACACGACAGACTGGAGACACATCATGGCAGACGACACGCGAGTTCCTGAAAGCCCTGACCTGTCGCGGCGCGACTTCGTCGCCCTGTCGGTTGCGGCGGGCCTGGCCGCGGCAGCCGGAACGACGGCCGCACGGGCGGGTGTGGTGGAAACCAGCGTCGAGGTGAAAACTGCCGACGGCACCTGCGACGCCGCCTTCATCCATCCGGAGAGCGGCCGGCACCCCGGCGTGATCATCTGGCCCGACGCCTTCGGGCTGCGGGCCTCGATGCGCGACATGGCCAAGCGGCTGGCCGCCGACGGCTACTCGGTGCTCGTGCCGAACCCCTACTACCGCGTCACCAGGGCCCCAGGCATCGACGCGGAGGGCTTCAGCTTCCAGAACCAGGACAATATGGCCACTCTCCGCAAGTTGATGGGCGGCATCGGCGCGGCCGGCGCCGCCGAGGGAGACGCCGCCGCGTTTGTCGCCTTCCTCGATGCGCAACCGTCGGTGGACACCGCGAAGAAGATCGGCACGCAGGGCTACTGCATGGGCGGCCCGCTGGTGTTCCGGACGGCCGCGGCCGTCCCCAATCGCATCGGCGCGGGCGGGTCGTTCCACGGCGGAGGCCTCGTGACCAACGCGCCCGACAGCCCGCACACGCTCATTCCGAAGATGAAGGCGCGCCTCTATGTCGCCATTGCCTCGAACGACGATGCGCGGCAGCCCGACGCGAAGGACACGCTGAGGGCCGCCTTCGCGGCCGCCAAGGTGCCCGCTGAGATCGAGGTGTACCAAAGCCTGCACGGGTGGTGCGTGCCAGACATGCCGGCCGAAGCCGGCAAGCCCATCTACAACAAGCCCGAGGCCGAGAAGGCGTGGGCCAAGCTGGTGGCGCTCTATAAGACGGCGCTGGGGTAGCCCCCCGGGCAGCGGGCGTCGGGCGAGCACTACGGCCGGACGACGTTGACGTGCGTGAGCCGGATGGCGTCGATCGAGGCGCGCGATGCGATGCCGAAAGCTACGCCATCTCGAAATTGAAGTCGTAGAAGTGCTTGCCGCCGACAATGTCGATGGTCATCGACCCGGAGAGGCCGAGGAGTTCGCCCGTGCCCGAGTCGGGGACCACCGTGATGCTCTGCCGCGGTGTGCCGCGCGTCATCGTGCTGCTGTGCTGCAGGACGAAGGTGCCGGTCTTACCGCCGAGCGTTCCCGTCACCTGCTCCATGGCCACGTAGCCCGCCGACCCTTCGGTGGCCGAACCGAACGCGAGCATCTGCCCCCGGCTCGCTCCCGTGAGATCGCCACGGAACTCCTTGGCGAGCGTGAACCGCCCCATCGGGCCCGCCGCCTCGTCTGCGGGCTGGGGCGTCATCTTGACGTCGAACTCTCCACGAATCTGCATGGTGCCTCCGGCGCAGTGGCCGTGGCGATGATACCTTTAGGCTGCATCCACACCGTGTTCGGCCTCCCACTGCTCGCCCTCTTCTTCGCCAGCGGCGCGGCGGCCCTGATCTACGAACTGGTCTGGTTCTACCTGGTCGAGCTCGTCGTGGGCGCGTCCTCCTTCTCGGTGGCGGCGCTGCTGGCGAGCTTCATGGGCGGCATGGCCCTCGGGTCCATCCTTCTTCCGAGAGTGGTCCCAGAGTCGTGGCACCCCCTGCGGGTGGTGGCCGCCCTCGAGGCCGGCATAGGCCTGATCGGAATCGCGATGCCCTTCGCGCTGCCGCTCGTCCAGGACGTGTACGTATCGATGGCCCATTTCGGCGCGGGCGGCGCGCTGCTCCGGGCGGGCGTCTGCGTGCTGGTCCTGCTGCCTCCAACGGTTCTGATGGGCGCAACGCTGCCGGCCATCGCCCGCGCCGTTGGCGGGGGGCCTGCCGGTCCCTCGCGGATGGGCCTGCTCTACATGGCCAACATCGTCGGCGGCGCCACGGGCACCATCCTCGCCGGGTTCTACCTTCTGCGCGTGTTCGACACGGTGGTGGCCAGCGGCGTCGCCGTGGCGCTCAACCTCGCGGGCGCCGCGTTGGCGTGGCGGCTGGCCAGCCAGCCGGCCGGACCGGCGCTCGATGCAAACGGGGCGTCCGGACAGGAACCGAAGGTCCGGTCTGGATCGGCGACTACCGCGACCGGCGTCTCGCGGCTTCCCGTCTATATCGTGGCCGGGTTGTCGGGACTCACCGCGCTCGGCGCCGAGGTGATCTGGACGCGCCAGCTCTCGCTGCTCTTCGGCGCGAGCGTGTACACGTTCTCGTTGATTCTCGCGGTGTTCCTGCTGGGACTCGGGGCCGGCAGCCTGGGCGGCTCCACCGTGGCGAGGCGCACCCGGGAACCCGCCGTCGCGCTCGGCGTGTGCCAGCTGCTGCTCGGGCTGGCCATCGGCCTCGGCTCCTGGACGATCGTCCGCGCCCTTCCGCTCTGGCAGCCGACCAGCGCCTTCCTGCCTCGCGTGTGGGCCACACCATCGTGGCACTTCCTGTACGACACTTTGCGGTGCGCGGTGGCGCTGCTGCCGGCCACGCTGCTCTGGGGCGCGAGTTTCCCGTTGGCTCTCGCCGCCGCGAGCGGAGTGGATGCACCCGTTCGCGTCGTGGCTCGCGTGAACGCGGTCAACACCATCGGTGCGCTGGCCGGCGCCGTCGGCTTTACGGTCGTCGGCATGCCGCTCGCGGGCAGCCAGGGCTCGCAGCGAGCGCTGGTCCTCTTCGCCATCCTTTCGGCCGTGCTCGCGCTCAGGACCGGCCTGCGCACGCGACGGGCAGAGGCCGCCGTCGCCATCCTGGCCACGGCCGTCGCCGCTGTGTTGCTGGTGCCGCCGGTGCCGTCAGCCCTCATCGCCTACGGCCGCTCGGTGGGTTCGTGGGACACGATCGAGCGTGTCCTCTATGTAGCCGAGGGCGCCACGGCATCGGTGGCCGTCACGGAAGGAGCGGGCGGCACCAAGCAGTTCCACATCGCCGGCAAGGTGGAAGCCTCGGACATGGACGTGGACATGCGGCTGGAGCGCATGCTCGGTCACATCCCGGCGCTCATCCATCCCCGTCCGCGCTCCGTCCTCATCGTCGGCGTCGGCGCCGGCGTCACGGCTGGCGCGCTGATTGTCCACCCCGAGGTCGAGCGCATCGTGGTCTGCGAAATCGAGCCGATGGTGCCAGAGAGCGCGCGCACGTGGTTCGCGGACGAGAACCATCACGTCTTCGACGACCCGCGCGTCCAGCTCGTCTACGACGATGCCCGGCACTTCCTGGAGACCACGCAGGAGACATTCGACATCATCACGTCGGATCCCGTGCACCCCTGGGTGCGCGGCGCCGCCACGCTCTACTCGCTGGAATACCTGCAGCTGGTACGGAGCCACCTCAACCCGGGCGGCCTGGTCAGCCAGTGGGTGCCGCTCTATGAAACCGACACGGCCTCGGTGAAGAGCGAAATCGCGACGTTCTCGCAGGTCTTTCCCGACACGACGCTGTGGAGCCCGGATCTGCTGGAGGAGGGATACGACCTTGTCGTCCTCGGGCGGGCGCAATCGGCACCCATCAGCGAGGCGGCCATCGAGGAGCGCTTGCGGCAGAGCCCGGCAGTGCAGCAGTCCCTGGCGCAGGTCTCGCTCGGGACGGCGGTGTCGCTGCTGGCAAGCTATGCGGG
>JADZBZ010000225.1 GCA_020851835.1 Acidobacteriota bacterium | reverse complement strand
CTGCTCGGCCGGACCTTGGTGACCTACCAGACCGGGCCCGCCGGGCAGGTGGTGTCGCGCCTGCTGGTGGAAGAGGCCCTCGCCATCGATCGCGAGCTCTACCTGAGCCTGGTCATCGACCGCTCCACCGGCCAGCCCGTGCTGATGGTGAGCGCCGAAGGCGGCATGGACATCGAAGAGGTGGCCGCCCAGACGCCGGAGAAGATCCACCGCGCGTACATCCACCCCGGCGTCGGCCTGGCGGCGTTCCAGGCCCAGCAGCTCGGCTTCGCGCTCGGCCTCACCGGGGATCTCGTCCGGAAGGCGACGAAGATGATGCTGACGCTCTACCAGAGCTTCATGGCCACCGACGCGTCGCTGCTCGAGATCAACCCGCTCATCACCACAAAGGCCGGGGACCTGCTCGCGCTCGACGCCAAGATGAACTTCGACGACAACGCGTTGTTCCGGCACGCCGACATCCGCGATCTGCGCGATCTGAGTGAGGAGGACCCGCTCGAAGTCGAGGCGTCGAAGTTCTCGCTGAACTACATCCGGCTGGATGGCAACATCGGCTGCATGGTCAACGGGGCGGGACTGGCGATGGCGACGATGGACATCATCAATCTGTCGGGCGGCATGCCGGCGAACTTCCTCGATGTGGGCGGCGGCGCCAACGCCGAGCAGATCCGCAACGCCTTCAAGATTCTCATGTCCGACACGCACGTCAAGGCCGTGCTCATCAACATCTTCGGCGGCATCCTCCGGTGCGACGTGCTCGCGGCCGGCGTCATTGCCGCGGTCAAGGAGCTGGGCGTGCCGGTGCCCATCGTGATTCGCATGAAAGGGACCAACGTCGAGGAAGGCAAGCGCCTCCTGGCCGATAGCGGGCTCAACTTCACCACGGCCGACACCATGGCCGAGGCCGCCACTCGGGTGGTGGCGCTGGCCGGAGGCGCTCACTGATGGCGGTCCTGCTCGATCGTCACACCCGGCTGCTCGTCCAGGGCCTCACCGGCCGCGAGGGCACGTTTCACGCCCGGGCCGCCGCCGAGTATCACACGCAGGTGGTGGGCGGGGTGACGCCCGGCAAGGGCGGCACCGTCCACGACGGATGGCCCGTGTTCAACACGGTGGCCGACGCCGTGCGAGAGACGGGCGCCAACGCCTCGGTCATCTTCGTGCCGCCGCCGTTTGCCGCCGACGCGATCATGGAGGCCGCCGATGCCGGCGTGGCTGTGGTCGTGTGCATCACCGAGGGCATTCCGGTCGTGGACATGCTCAAGGCCATGACCTTTCTCCGTTCCAAGCCGGGCACGCGTCTCATCGGTCCGAACTGCCCCGGCATCATCTCCCCGGGCAAGGGCAAGGCCGGCATCATCCCCGCCAATATCTGCACTGAAGGGCGCATCGGCATTGTCTCGAAGAGCGGTACGCTCACCTACGAGGCCATCGACCAGCTCACGCGCCGCGGGCTGGGGCAGTCCACCTGCATCGGCATCGGCGGAGATCCCCTCATCGGGACGACCCACATCGACGCGCTCGCATTGTTCCAGGACGACCCAGAAACCGAGGCGGTCATCATGATCGGCGAGATCGGCGGGTCGGCCGAGGAGGAAGCGGCGGCGTGGATCGCGGACCATTTCACCAAGCCGCTCGTGGCCTTCATCGCGGGTCAGACCGCGCCGCCCGGGCGCCGGATGGGCCATGCCGGGGCGATCATCGCCGGCGGAAGAGGGACGGCGGCCGAGAAGATGGCGGCGCTCACCGCCGCCGGCGTCCGGGTTGTCAAGAGCCCGGCCGACATGGGAGAATCCCTCGCCGAGGCGCTCAACGGATGATTCGCGCGCATCAGTCCGCCGCCAGCCGCCGGTTCGCGTTTACCGGGTGGGTGTCGGTGTAACTCGATCGCGTTGCGCGCGAGACCGAGCACACACCGCCGCCCCCGCCAGCGCTGGGGCGGCGGTTTTCTTTTTGGGAGGATTCCATGACCGGACGCGATCTGGCCGATCTTCGGCGGTCGCTCGATGACCTGGACAAGGTCATCCTGAACGCGCTCGGGGAGCGCGCACGGCTGGCCCGCGACATTCTTTCGGCCAAGGCCGACACGGCGAGCCCCGTGCGGGACGACGCGCGGGAAACCGCGCTCCTCCAGCACCGCTCGTCCTACGGCGAGCGCCTGGGCCTCGACCCCGCGTTCGTGCGCCGCATCTACCGTGAAATCCTGGACGACTCGGTCCGGCGCCAGCAGGACTGGCTGCACGAGCCGGAGGGCGAACTCCAGACGCTGGTGGTGGGGTTTCAAGGCACCGAAGGCGCCTATGGCCACCAGGCCGCGTTGCAGCACTTCGGCGTCACCCGGCGGCCGGTCGCGCTCAAGGCCTATCGCTCGTTCCGCGAAACGCTCGAGGCGGTGCAGAACGGCGACATCGAGCGCGGCGTGTTGCCCATCGAGAACAGCACGGCCGGGTCGGTGCACGAGGTGTACGACCTGCTGTTCCGGATGAACCTCTCGATTGTCGGCGAGGAGATGCTGGAGATCCAGCATTGCCTGCTCGGCCTGCCGGACGCGGCCATCGCGGACCTGCGCGTCGTGCACTCCCATCCGCAAGCCCTGGCCCAGTGCAGCGAATTCCTGGCCGAATTGCCGCACGTCGAGACGGAAGCCGCCTCCAACACGGCGCTGGCGGCGGCGCGCATTGCCGAGTTGGGCGATCCGCAGCGGGCGGCTATCGCCAGCGAGGAGGCCGGCCTGCGGTTCGGGCTTATCGTGCTGCGCCGGGGCATTGCGAACCAGGCGCTCAATCTCACCCGATTCGTCATCGTCGGCGCCAGCCCTCTCGAGTGTGACCCGCTCGTCGACGCCAAGGTGTCGCTCGTCTTCGGGACGCGCCACGAGCGCGGGGCGCTGGTGCGCTGTCTGAACGTGCTGGCCGACGAGGGGATCAATCTGTCGAAGCTCGAGTCCCGTCCGCGGCCGGGCATGGCCTGGGAATACGTGTTCTACGTGGACCTGGACGGGCACATCGCCGAACCGCGGATGCAGTCGGCGCTGGCCGGGCTGGCCGCCACGACGCAGTTTGTCCGGGTGCTGGGCTGCTATCCTGCGTGTCCGAGCGGCGAGCTTCGATATAATTAGGCGTTTATGCAGCGCACCTTTGCCATCATCAAGCCCGATGCCGTCCGCAAGCGGGTGGCCGGGCAGATTCTCGCCCGAATCGAGTCCGAGGGATTCACCGTCCGAGCCCTGCGGATGATCCACCTGTCCAAGGCCGAAGCCGAAGGCTTCTACGACGTTCACCGGGAGCGGCCCTTCTTCGGCGGGCTCACTGATTTCATGTCGTCGGGACCCTGCATCGTGCTGTGTCTCGAGGCGCCCGATGCCATCCGGAAGTGGCGCGACCTGATGGGCGCGACCGATCCGGCCAAGGCGGCCGACGGCACGCTTCGAAAAGGGTTCGGCGCCTCCATCGACAACAACGCCACCCACGGGTCGGATGCAACCGAGACGGCGGCGTTCGAGCTGGGCTACTTCTTCCGTGGCATGGAGTTGCGGTAGGCGCGCCAGGCGGCGGTCCCGCGGCCGGCGGCGGTCCGGCCGGGCTTCCGGCTGCCGGCCGTCGCGCCCCTGTTTCTGGAGCGGTGTGAGCACCCTATGGCGATCAAAGCGGATCGGTGGATTCGACGGATGGCCCTCGAGCACGGGATGATCGAACCCTTCGAGGACCGGCAGGTGCGCCACGGCGTGGTTTCCTACGGCCTGTCGTCCTATGGCTACGACATCCGGGTGGCGGACGAGTTCAAGGTGTTCACCAACCTGTTCAACACGGTGGTCGACCCGAAGGCCTTCGACCCGCGGTCCTTCGTCGACATGAAGGGCGAATCCTGCATTGTCCCGCCCAACTCGTTTGCGCTGGCTCGCACCATCGAGTATTTCCGGATTCCCCGCGACGTGCTCACGGTGTGCCTGGGCAAGTCCACCTACGCACGCTGCGGCATCATCGTGAACGTGACGCCCTTCGAGCCGGAGTGGGAGGGGCACGTGACCATCGAAATCTCGAACACGACACCGCTGCCGGCGAAGATCTACGCCAACGAGGGCATCGCGCAGGTGGTGTTCTTTCAGAGCGACGAGCCCTGCGAAGTGTCGTACCGCGACAAGCTCGGCAAGTATCAGGCCCAGCGGGGCGTGACACTGCCGAAGATCTGAATCGGGTGACTGGGGATTGGGCGATTGTCGACGATCGGGTGATCTGGTGATTCGGCGATTCCGCGACCGCACGCCGGTCGTGGACCCGAGCGCCTCCGTACCTTACCGCCTCGACTACATGAACGAGACGGCCGGTGAGGCTTTCCGATGAACACGCATCCCGCCCGCGGGATGCGTGACTTCCTGCCCGAGGAGGTCCGCCGCCGCCAGTGGGTCGTTGGCGTCATCGCCGACGTGTACCAGCAGTACGGCTTCGAACCGCTCGAGACGCCGGCCGTCGAGAACATCGAGACGCTGCTCGGCAAGTACGGCGAAGAGGGTGACAAGCTCATCTTCAAGATTCTGAAGCGCGGTGACGGCGGCCAAGCCGGGCAGGCCGACCTGGCACTGCGCTACGACCTCACCGTCCCGTTGGCCCGCGTCGTGGCCGAGTACCACGCGCGGCTGCCGAAATTCTTCAAGCGGTATCAGGTGCAGCCGGTCTGGCGCGCCGATCGTCCGCAGAAGGGCCGCTTCCGCGAGTTCTATCAGTGCGACGCCGATGCCATCGGTTCGCGGTCCATGGTGATCGAGGCGGAACTGCTCGGCGCGGCCGGCGACGTGCTCGAGCGGCTGGGGTTTGCCGACTACACGCTGCGGCTCAATCATCGCGGCGTGCTGGCCGGGTTGCTCGAGGCCGGCGGCGTGTCGGCGGAGTTGCAGGGCGAGGCGCTCGTGGCGCTCGACAAGCTCGACAAGATCGGCCCGGACGGTGTCGAGGCGGAGCTGACCTCGCGCGGTGTGCCCGACAAGGGCGCCCATCTGCTGCTGGAGTTATTCGGCGCCGTGACCGCCCCCGGGCGGCTGGCGACGCCGCAGGCTGCGTTCAACGAAGACGTCATGGCGCGGCTCGAGCGACTCGTCGGGCCCGCGCGGCCCGAGGCCGTGGTCGAGTTGAGGCAGATTCTGACGCTCGTGACGCCGTCGGCGGCCGGGCGGCACGTGCGGCTGGACCCGTCGCTCGCCAGGGGGCTGTCGTATTACACCGGCGCCATTTTCGAGATTGCCGTGCCCGATCTGGCGGGCAGCCTGGGCGGCGGCGGTCGGTACGACAATCTCATCGGCATGTTCCTGGGCGGGGACGTTCCGGCCTGCGGCATCTCGCTGGGCCTCGAGCGGATTCTCGTGGTGATGGGGGAGCGGGAGATGTTTCCCGGCGGCCTCGGCCGCGCGCCCGCCGAGGTGATGGTGACCATCTGGAATCTCGATACGGTGCCGGATGCGCTGAGCCTCGCCGCCGAGTTGCGATCGGCAGGCCTGCGGGTCGAGGTGTACCCGGAGGCCGACAAGATCGGCCGGCAGTTCAAGTACGCCTCGAGCCGATCGATCCCGGTCGTGGCGGTCGTCGGCGATGACGAGGCGGCCGGGGGGCTCGTGACCATCAAGGACCTCGACAGCGGCGAACAGCAGCGCGTGCCGCGGGCCGAAGCCGGCGATCGAGTTCGCGCGGCGCTGGCCGGCCGCTGACCGGGCGCGCCGTCGAATCGCTCAACCGCCGATCGCCAATCGTCCACCATCGCCAATCGTCAATCCACCATCGTCAGTTTTCCGTTATGGCCGAACAACTTGGTTCCCTGGCGCGCACTCACACCTGCGGGGCGCTGCGCCCAGCTGATGTCGGCGCGCGCGTGGTGCTGCTCGGATGGGTGCACCGCGTGCGCGACCTGGG
>JADZBZ010000224.1 GCA_020851835.1 Acidobacteriota bacterium | reverse complement strand
TCCCCGGCAGATCGCCACCGAACTGGTGGGGCAGGGCGACAGGCCCGTGCTCACCGACGTCGGCAACCGGTCGCTGGTGGTGTTCGACCGCGGCGACGCGATCACGGTCCAGGCAGGTGAGGACGGTATCCGGTTCCTGCTCGTCTCGGGGCGGCCCATCGAAGAGCCCGTGGCGTGGTACGGCCCCGTGGTGATGAACTCGCAGGAAGAGCTGCGTCAGGCGTTCAGTGAATTGCGCGAGGGCACTTTCATCAAGCACCCCTGACGTCCGCCGCCGCGCCGCCTACTTCAGCGTGGCCTTGAGAGTAGTTTCGGTGGCCGCCAGGGCGCGGGCGATAATGCAGCCGGTCCTGGTCTTCTCGGCCCATTCCTGAAATGTCGCGTTGTCCACACCCGGGACGTCGGCCACCACGGTGAGATCGATCCTGGTGATGAGGAAGCCCTTGTCGTCCTTGCCGAGGTTCACGTCGGCAGTGGTCTCGACGCTCCTGGCGACAAACCCCGCGCCGGCCAGCGAGTTGGCCAGGGCCATCGAGTAGCAGCCGGCGTGCGCGGCGCCGAGCAGCTCCTCGGGATTCGCGCCCGGCTTGTCCTCGAATCGCGACGAGAACGAGTAGTCGCCTTCGTACGCGCCGCTGCCGAGCTTCACGTGGCCGGAGCCACCCTTCAGATCGCCTTTCCATTCCGCCGTGGCGTGACGAGCCATGTAATCCCTCCTCGAAGATGAGTGCGTCAGGTCAAGCCCCATCCTAGCAGAGACCCCGCCCGCCGGAGACGGGAGCGAGGACTAACGCCGCGGCGCCGCGTCGCGGACGATGAAGACCTTTTCGCCGGGGCGGATGAGGCCCAGGTCCTTGCGCGCGAGGGCTTCGATGGCGGCAGGATCTTCGCGCAACCGCCGCGCGGTTTCGCGAAGCTCGATGTTGTCGGCGCGCGCCCGTTCGAGGGCGCGGGTGACCTCGTCGAACTGACGGCGGGCCTGCAGCATCGCCATCAGGCCCTTCTCTCCGACGACGGCATCCACGACGAGGACGATCGTAATGGCCAGCAGCAGATAGAGGACCAGGCGCCGGGCCCGGCCGGGCGGGCGGGGCGTTCCGCCGGTGCGGTTGGCGACAGAGGCGCGCCCGATGGCCTCGTCCTGGCGGATCATCGATCCTCCGACCCCGTCCGCGCCGCGGGCGTTTGCCCGAGGTACTGCTCCAGGGCGCGGATGAGCACGGTCCGCAAGTCGGCGCGCTCGTCCATGGCCCGGATCTTGGCCGCTCGCCAGAGCTCGCCTGGCAGCTCGACGGTCGTCTTCACCGTGTCGCCGTGGGTCCGTTTTGCCGCCACCGCGGGAAGAAGTCTAGGCTTGAACACAGTCATACGGCAAGGCTTAAAAGCATCACACCGTGCAGGATTGTATACATCATCATGTCAATACAGTCCAACTTTTTTATGTGAACCCGTATTTACGGGTATACTTCGGCCCGTCCGAAGCCCGTCAGGGAGGTGACGCGTGGACGCATCGCAAGCCCGCTACGTGGTCGTGCTGACGACCGTGCCACTCGAGGTCGATGTGGAGGCCTTCGCCCAGGCGCTGGTCGCTGAACGTCTGGCGGCGTGCGTCAACGTGCTGCCGCCCATGCACTCGGTCTTTCGCTGGCAGGGCGCGATCGAAACCGCCGCCGAGCGGCAGGTGGTGATGAAGACGTGCGCCGACCGCGTCGAGACGCTTCGCGAGCGCGTGCACGCGCGCCACCCGTTCGCGGTTCCGGAGTTCCTGGTGCTTCCCGTGGACGGCGGAAGCGAACCCTATCTCGAATGGATCTATCGAGAGACGCGCCGGCCGTGAAGTCGACGGGGTGGGGGCGTTGGCCCAGCCGGACTAGGTGTGCCCGCCGGGCAGGTACTCCCGCAGGCGCTGAAGGTCGAGCGGCTTGGTGAGAAACGCCGCGCCCAGCTTGGTTGCTTCGTTGCGGAGCACCGGATCGTCGAAGCCCGACACGACCAGCCATTGGGTCTCGGGGCTGTGCTGGCGTGAGAAGTGGATCAACTGCAGCCCGTTGTAGTTGCCGAGCCGCACATCCACGATGACCACGGCCGGCCGCGCATGGGCGAGGTACGCGCGAGCGTCCTCGAAGGCGCGGAACGTCCGCGTCTCGAGCCCCCAGTGCCTGAGGATCTGTTCGACCGCCACCAGGCAGCTCACGTCATCGTCGACGACAACGATGGTGCCGTGCTGGGCGGGGGCGGAGGGCTCGGAGCTCATGGTCGGTCAGTCGGCCGAGCGTTCTGGACCTGGTCAGTTAGCCAGCGGCAGCGACCGGTCGCGTCTGCTGGGCGCGGGACGCAATCGTGCGGAACCGCTGGAACGGGAGATGGCAGTTGTGCTTCCGCAGGAAACCGAGGAAGCGCTTGTAGTCCTCGTTGGGCATGTTGTAGAGCGCCACGAGGAGGCGGTAGTTGCCGTTGGTGTTCTCGAGGCCGATCTCGATGATGCGCCGCAGGTCGTCGCGCGTCAGATCCCTGGCCATGAAGAGCGGGTGCACCACCGACCAGAACGATTCGCCGTGGCGCAGCATGCGTCCGGTGAGATCCTCCACCGGCGACGAGGTGGAGGGCGCCGCCGCGGCGCCCTCGGCCGCCGCGGCCTCGAACCGATCCGCGGGCTTGACGACCTCGGTGGGCAGGTCGCCGGGGCGTAGCACCTGGCCGCTCGACTTGAGCGCGAGCCGCTCGGCAACGTTGCGCAACTCGCGGATGTTGCCGGGCCAGCGATACGCCATCAACGCATCGAGCGCACCGGGCGACACCTGGGGGCGCGCCACGCGGTGCTGCTGGCAGTAGTAATCGAGGTAATGGTCGAAGAGCAGCGGCACGTCCTCGATACGCTCGCGCAGCGGTGGGATGTGCATGCGGATCACGTTCAGCCGGAAGAACAGGTCTTCGCGGAAATTGCCGGCCGCAATCTCCTTCGGCAGGTCGCGGTTGGTCGCGGTGATGAGGCGCACGTTGACGCGGATGTGCGAGCGATCGGCCCCGACGCGCTGAATTTCGCCCGTCTCGAGGAACCGGAGCAGCACCACCTGCATGCGCGTGCTCATCTCGCCGACTTCGTCGAGGAAGACGGTGCCGTTGGGCGCCATCTCGAGCAGGCCGGGTTTGTCTCGGTACGCGCCGGTGAAGGAGCCGCGCACGTGACCGAAGAGCTCCGACTCGAGCAGCGAGTCGGGCAGCCCCGCGCAGTTGACGGTCACCAGCCGCCCGGCCGCCCGCGCGCTGCGCAGGTGAATGAGGCGCGCGACGACTTCCTTGCCGACGCCGGTCTCTCCGGTGATGAGCACCTTGGCGCCGGAGCGCGCGGCGCAATCGACGTCGGACAGTATCGTCTGCACCGCGTTGCTCTGCCCGAGCAGCTGTACTTCGGAGTTGGGCACCACAGACACCGGACTCTACCTCCCTCGACCTGCCCGTTGGCGAGGGGCATTGCCTCCATCGCCGCCAGCGCAGACCCTATTCTACCGAACCTCGGGCGACTAATGTCAACTCGTTCTCGATCATAGTCAGTTCATGTCGCATCAAATGCACAAAAGTTCCTTGAAATGGTAAACAGGGACGATAATTCCGATCGACTCATGATCAATACTCGAGATAATTTGGCAGTCTTTTAGAAGACTCGAGTGTGCTTGGAGACGCCAGGTTCGGTTGCAGGGAAAGTCCACAAATCGTCCGACTATCTTCGTGCGTCCCGATGGTCTTCGCCGGATTCGTCGGCCCGCCGCCGCGACGGACGGACGGCCAACAGACCAGCTATCTCACTGACCAGCGGCTGCTTAGGCGTCGAGTGGCACCGCGGTTACGGATCGGGTGGCTAGGTTGCTTAACCAGACGACCGGCAGGGCGACGAACCGCGCGAGGAGGCGCGGACGCCGCTTCGGGATGACCACCTATGAGGCTGAAGACCGACGTGCAGTTAATCGGCACCAGTGCCGTGATCCGCGACCTGCGGGAAGAACTCGCGCGCGTCGCGCGGTGCGACGCCAAGGTGCTGATTACCGGCGAGAGCGGAACGGGCAAGGAAGTGGTGGCGCGGATCATCGGGGCGCACTCGCTGCGGGCGAGCGCGCCGTTCGTGCCCGTCAACTGCGCGGGGCTGCCCGAGAACCTGCTCGAGTCCGAGCTCTTCGGGCACGTGAAGGGCAGCTTCACCGGCGCGTACCGCGACAAGCCGGGCAAACTCGAGATGGCGCGCAACGGCACCATCTTCCTCGACGAAATCGGCGAGATGACGCCGCGCATGCAAGGCCTGCTGCTCCGGTTCCTCGAGACGGGCGAGATCCAGAAGGTGGGCGCCGAACAGGTGACCATGGCCAGCAACGTCCGCGTCATTGCGGCCACCAACCGCAACCTGCGCGATCTCATCACGCAGGGGCAGTTCCGCGAGGACCTGTTCTTCCGTCTCAACGTCATTCACATCGTGGTCCCGCCGCTGCGCGAGCGGCGCGAAGACATTCCGCTGCTGGTGGAGTTCTTCCTGCACAGTGTGCTCGGCCACGGGGACAACGGACACGGCGAGCAGCGGGTGCCGCCCTCGGGCGTCACCGTGCGCGGCTTCTCGACAGCCGCGATGCGCGTCCTGGCCGATGCGTCCTGGCCTGGTAACGTGCGCCAGCTCGAGAACGTCGTCGAGCGGTTGCTGGTGACCGCGCGGCACGAGGTGATCGACGTCGATGAGCTGCCCACCGAGGTGCGGATGCCGGCCGTGCGCCGGCCCGTCCGCGAGCGGCGGCGCACGGTGGCCGACGATCTGTTTCAGAAGCTGGTCGATGAGCGCGAGTCGTTCTGGACCGCCGTGTATCCGCTGTACATGAACCGCGAGATCACGCGGTCGAACGTCCGCGATCTCGTGCACAAGGGCCTGGCCGAGGCCCGTGGCAACTACAAGATCGTGGCCCGGCTGTTCAACCTCGAGCCGCGCGAGTACAAGCGCTTCCTCAACTTCCTGCGCAAGCACGACTGCCAGCTGCCGTTCAAGGAATACCGCCAGTAGGACACGGAAGGCCCGGCGCGCGCGCCCGCCGGGCCGGCGGCCGGGCTATCCGAGCGCCCGATCGAGGTCGTCCCGCAGGTCCGCCACGTCCTCGATACCGACCGACACCCGCACCAGTCCGTCGGTGATGCCCAGCGCCGCCCGGCGCTCGGCCGGCACCGAGGCGTGGGTCATCACCGCCGGGTGCGAGATGAGGGTTTCGACGCCGCCCAGGCTTTCGGCCAGCGCCATGAGCCGGACGCGTCCCAGCAGCCGGCGCGCGGCCTCGATCGATCCCGTGTCGAACGAGATGAGGCCGCCGAAGCCCCGCATCTGCCGTCGGGCGAGTGCGTGGTGGGGATGCGAGGGCAGGCCCGGATAGATCGTTCGCGTCACCCGCGCGTCGCCTTCGAGGAACTCGGCAATCGCCTGCGCGTTCGCGTTGGTCCGCTCCATGCGGACGTCGAGCGTCTTGGTACCCCGCAGCACGAGCCAGGCATCCATGGGCCCGAGAATGGCGCCCGCCGCGTTCTGCACGAAGCGCATCCACTCCACATCGTCGTCGTGCTTGAGGATGACGATGCCCCCGACGCTGTCGCTGTGACCGTTCAGGAACTTCGTGGTGCTGTGCACGACGATGTCGGCGCCCAACTCGAGCGGCCGCTGCAGGTACGGGCTGGCAAAGGTGTTGTCCACCACCACCCGGACGCCGTGCCGGTGCGCAATCTCGCTGGCCGCGGCCAGGTCCGTGACGTGCAGCATCGGGTTGGTCGGCGACTCGATGAAGAGGTACCGCGTCGCGGGCGTGATGGCCGGTTCGATCGTGTCGAGTCGCGACGTGTCGACGTAGCTGAAATCGAGGCCGAACTTGCGGCGCACGCGCTCGAACAGCCGGAACGTGCCGCCGTAGGTGTTGTCGCTGACGAGGACGCGATCGCCTGCTTCGAGGCGCGTGAGGATCGCGTCGATGGCGGCCATGCCCGAGGCGAAGGCAACGGCGGCGGTGCCCGACTCGATGGCGGCGACGTTGCGCTCGAGCGCCAGGCGGGTGGGATTCTGCGTGCGGCCGTACTCGAACCCCTTGTGCTGGCCCAGGCCCTCCTGCACGTAGGTCGAGGTCTGGTAGATCGGGGTGACGATGGCGCCGGTGGTCGGGTCCGGCTCCTGGCCGGCATGGATGCAGATGGTGCTGAACCGGACGGTCTCGGTAAGCTTCATGCTGAAGAACCCAAAGGGGGTAACGATACTCTGATATCATTTCGGCGCGCAAACACCGCGCGCGGGCCGCTGCCGCCGCGGAGCCGTCGATCTGCCTGCCACGCGCCACATGGCCGTTCCCGCTCGTCCGCTCCTGCTGCCCGGTTCCGCTCCGTCTCGCGCGTCCGCCTGGCGCCGCTGGCTGCTCGGCTCCTTCCCCGGACGCGCCCTGCTCATCGGGCTCGTCGTCAAGGCGTTCACGTGGAGCGTCGAGGCGCTCGGCTTCACGTTGCCGCCGCTCATCGAGGGGCTGGACAGGGCCGGCAGCCTCGCACTGGTTTTCGCCGCCGCCTACGGGCTCACGCGTCTCGTTTTCTGGGCGCGCCGCCGCCTGCTATGGCGCGTGCGGCGGAAGCTCATCCTGTCGTACGTCTTCGTGGGCGTGGTGCCGGTGCTGCTGGTCATCACGTTCTTCCTGCTGGCGGGCCTGCTGCTCTTCTTCAACGTCAGCTCGTACCTGGTCAAGACACGCATACGCTCGCTCGCCGACCAGGCGCAGTTTTTGGCCCGAACGACGGTGGTGGAACTGCAGCGCAGCGCCAGCGCGAACGCGGCGCGCGAAATCCTCGACCGACGCCAGGGCGGCATCGAGTCGCGCTACCCGTTCGTGTCGCTGTCGGTCGTGCCGGTGAGCGGGTTGACGTGCCCGACCGAGCCGGCCCGCGCCGCCCCGACTCCGCGTTCCCCGCCCATGCCCCTGCCGGTTGCCTCCGGCCCGTGGGCGCATCTCGACGCACCGGTGTTGCTGCCGCGCTGGATGACCTGCGACGGCTTCACGGGCCTGCTGGCCTACAGCGTGCTGCCCGCGACCGAGAACGCCGCGAGCCACACCCGGCTCGTGGTCCGGTCGGTCGCGCTGGCCGACCAGGCCGCGCCGACCTGGGCCGTCGTGCTCGATCTGCCGCTGTCGCAGGCCGTGGAGGAGCGCATCACCGAGGAAACCGGCATCCGCCTCGGCGAGGTGACGGCGTTGCCCTTCGGCGCC
>JADZBZ010000223.1 GCA_020851835.1 Acidobacteriota bacterium | reverse complement strand
TCAACGCGTCGTGCCGGAGTCGCCCACGAGGTCGCGCACCGAGTACACGCGGCCGTTGGCCACCACCTGCCGCACGCGAGTGGTGGCAGCGATGTCGGCCAGCGGGTCGCCGTCGATGACGATGAGGTCGGCCAGCTTGCCGGCTTCGATCGTGCCGGCGTTCAGGTCGAGGGCCCGGGCCGGGTTCACCGTGGCCGCCTTCAGCGCGTCGAACGTGCTCATGCCGGCCATCGTGTATGACATCAGCTCGCCGTGGAGGTTGACGGCGTTGGGCGTGTCGGTGCCCGCCACCACCAGGCCACCCGCCCGCATCACGTCGAGCACCATCTTGCCGCTGCCCCCGCGCGGGCCGCCGCCGCCGCCCGGCGAGCCGGCGGCGGGCTGCTGAGCCACCTGACGCTGAATCCAGCCCGGGTAGAGGCCGAAGCGCGGGTCGGTCCTGAGCGCTGGGTCGAGCTCGAACAGCCGGCGGGCGCCCGCGCCCGAAATCATCGGACAGAAGATGCGCCCGCTCTTCCCGAGCAGCTGCACGACGTCTTCGTAAGCAGTCTGCCGCGTCGCCATCTTCGGCGAGTACCCGCGCCGGCTGGTGGCCGCGGTGTGCTCGGTGTTGTCCACGCCTACCAGGGAGGCCGGAAAGATCTCGTGGGTGGCCACCGGCACGCCGATCGCATGCGCGAACTCCACCATGCGCTCCTGCTGCGGGTCCGGCAGCCGCACGTAGCTCTTGATGAGGTCGTGCTGGAGGAGCCGCGCGCGCTCGAGCTCCATCTCGAACTGGCTCACGCTCGAAATGGCGATGCCCATCTTGTAGTACACGCGCCCCCATTCCATCAGGTAGCCCGTGCCGTACACGCGCGGGCCCGGCCGCACGCCCGCCTCGTTGGCCTCGCGGTCCTCCACCGCCTCGTACGGCGTATTGCCCGGACTGCGAACGGTGGTGATGCCAAAGGCGAGCCACGCCCGCCCCTGCGCTGCGCCGAAGTCCTTCTGCAGGTGCGAGTGGAACTCCACCAGCCCGGGCATCACCGTCTGCTGTGAGGCGTCCACCACGAGGCCACGGGCGTGGTTCTGGTCCGCGTGCGGCACGACACGGGCGATGCGGTTGCCCTCCACGATCACGTCCATGTCGGTACGCGGCTCGGGTCCGGTCATGTCGAGCAGCCGCCCCGCGTGCACGACCACACGACCGGTGGGAACGGCCGGCGTCCAGCTCAAGTCCAAGGGGATGGTCCGCGTCGCTCCCGTCTCGAGGTCGAGGAGGCGCAAGGCGTCGAGCGACTGATACAGGATGTGGCGCGAGTCGCCCTGCCAGGACGGGGCGTGCGCGCTCTCGGAGGTCACCTTCCGCGGCGGCCCCAGCGGCGCGCCCGCGGTGGACACGGGCCACACCGCCAGTGTGCCCTCGTACACGGCGGCCATCTTGGTGCCGTCCGGAGACCAGGCGGGCCCTCCGCCACCCCGCGAATCGATGCCGAGCATCGGCGTCGGCACCTGCCACGCGTCCGGTCCGCCCTCGGTCGAGATGGTGAGGATCTGATTCGTGCCCTCCCGGAAGCGGGTGCTGAGCGGCGCCACCGCGGCCAGCGCGACGCGCCGGCCGTCGGGCGCCCACGCGGGGGTACCGGGCTGGGGGAGCCTATCGTGGATCTTGGTCACCTGACCGCTCGCCAGGTCCAGCACCGACATCTGAGCGACGCGCCACATCCCATCCACGTTGAAGAACACGATGCGCGTTCCATCGGGCGAAAACGAGGCGCCCTGCGGCTGCGTCTCGAGGCGCGTGACCTGCCGCGCCTGCCCGCTCGCCATGTCGCGCACCCAGAGCTGCAGTTGCGCGCTGTTCTTGTCCGACGAGTAGACGAGGCTTCGGCCGTCGGGCGACCAGGCCGGGTCGGTGTCGAGCGCCTCGTCATTGGTGAGATTGGTCGGCGTGCCACCGGTGACCGGCACCACGTAGATGTCGCCCACCGCGGCAAACGCAACCTGGCTGCCGTCGGGAGAAATCATCGGACGGACGAGGCCCAGGGCCTTGCGCGGCCTTGTGGAGGTGAAGTCCCGCACGCGATGCACGTACTCTGGATGCGTGACCTGCAGGGTGGCCGTGAAGGCCACGGTCCGCGGTGCGGGCGTGCCCAGCGTGCGCCGCCGGATCTTGCCGTCCGACACGTAGAAAAAGTCGGTGGGCGACGCCCACGACGCGCGGAACGCGAACACGTTCTCGGTCCCGCTGATGGACGCTCCGCTCACCTCGTAGCGGCTGTCGCCGCCCGCGGTGACATGGTAAACGAGCTGGCCGGCCGGCCCCCACGACGGGGCGTCGAGCCTGGCGCCCGCCACCGTCGCCAGCGTGCGCTGCGACCGCGTCGCCACCGACACGGCCCATACCGACTGACCGGCGTCGCGCGTGGAGGCGAACGCAATCTCACGGTCGTCGGGTGACCACGAAGGCATGTAGTCCTCGGAGGGGTCGGAGGTGAGCTGGCTGAGCTCGCCCGAACGCGTATCGAGCACCCAGATGTTGTAGTCGCTGCCGAGCGGGTTGCCGCGGTCCGACGAGAAAGCCACGCGGGTGCCATCGTGCGACCAGACGGGCTCGCGATCGTCGAAGGGCCCCCAGGTGAGCCGGTGCTGGCCCGTGCCGTCCGGGGCGATGGCCCACACGTCGTAGCCGCCGTCCTTGTAGGCGAAGTAGGTAATCCACTTGCCATCGGGCGACCACACCGGCTGCCGCGCATCCTCGAAGACGCCGGTCACCCGCCGCGCGGGACCGCCGTCCACGGCCACCGTCCAGATACCGCCTTGCAGGTCGATTGCCAGCGTGCGCCCGTCGGGGGAGACCCCCACCGACATCGACGTGCCTTCCTGCACGGTGACGTCGATGAGGCTCGGGCCGGGGTCGGCCGCGCGCGGTTGACGGGCCAGGCCCACCACGACCGTCGCGATCGCCACGAGCAGGATGGACGCGAGAACAACCGCACGGCTCATCTGTCACCCCCTGGCGCGCATTCTAGCTCGCCGTCGGCCGGGTGCACGCCCTCGGCGGTCGCCGAGTCGATCTCGGCGAGTCTCATCAGGTCGCGCTCGTGAGGCGCTCCACCACGAGGGATGCACGAAGACGGCAGGAGATGACGGGCGCAAGGCCGCTGCCCGGCGCCAGGCCAGCGGCGCGATCAATGGCCGGGACCACGACATCGAGCTCGGGGCCCTCGCCGGCTCCGGTGAGCGCGACACGGACGGGATGGAACAGCGCCTTGCCCTTCTGCCCGGTTCGCTCCCGCACTCGAGCGGCGACGGCGCGGAAGGTTTCGCGGTCCACCAGTGGTCCGGCTGTCGCGAG
>JADZBZ010000222.1 GCA_020851835.1 Acidobacteriota bacterium | reverse complement strand
TGGTGCTGCTGGTGACCGTTGCGGTCACGGCGGCGGCCGTGTGGCGGGCGACCACGACCGAACAGGCCCGGGGCCGCGCGCGGCTGGCCGACCAGCAGGTCGACGCCAGAGCCGCCGATGCGGTCCACGCGCTCGCCGACCTCCGCGCCGTCCTGCACGCCTACGTCGCGCCGGGGCAGGGTCTCGCCTTCTGGTCGGCGCGCGCGGACGAACAGCTCGCCCGCATCCGCGCACTGATCGCGGGCCTCGACGAGGCGACCGCGGCCGTACGCTTTCCCCTGACCGCGGCCCACGAGGCGCTCGAACGCCTCGCCGCCTCCGAGCGCCGGGCGCGCGCCAATGTCGAAGACGGCCAGCTGCTGCTGGCGGGCGATGTCATCTTCACCGAGGCCGGCGGTTTCATCGAGACGGTGGCCTCCGAAATCTCCGACGCCCGACAGGTGCTGTCGCGCGCCGCCTCGTCGCGTGAAGCTGGATCGGCCAATGCCCTGTCGCTGCTGGCCGGTGCGGTGTTGGCGATCTGGATCATCGCCCTGATGCTGCTCGTCCCCGTGCCGGGTGACGGCACGTCGAGTCGCGCCGGGACGCCGACGCTGTCGGTAACGGCCCCCGTCGCGTCGAGCGGCCCCGAGCGCCTTGGACCTGACGAGCCCGCCGCGCCAGAGCCGCCGCGTCCGGCATCTGCACCGCTGGTGCCGCCAGGTCCAGACCTGGAGTTGCTGGCCGCCTTGTGCGCCGACCTCGGCAAGGTCGGTCGGGTCGGCGAATTGGAGCCGCTGCTCGCGCGGGCGGCGGTGCTGATGGATGCGCGCGGCCTGATGGTGTGGCTGGCCGACGCCACGGGCGACACGCTCTCGGCGGCAACGGCCCACGGCTACGATCCGGATGTGCTGGGCCGGGTGGGCGTGATCGCCCGCGCCGCCGACAATCTGACGGCCACCTCGTTCCGCACGGACGCTGCGGCCGTCGCCCCGGCGACGGCCACCCACCCGGCCGCGGTTGCCGTACCCCTGCCCGCGGCAAGC
Source organism: Acidobacteriota bacterium (assembly GCA_020851835.1). Classification (GTDB taxonomy): domain Bacteria; phylum Acidobacteriota; class Vicinamibacteria; order Vicinamibacterales; family UBA2999; genus VFZN01. The sequence continues at coordinate 14,731 of JADZBZ010000222.1, read as the reverse complement.
GGGCCAGCCGGCGTCCTGGCAATCGAACTCCGGCCCGGCGGCGAACACGACCTGCGCCAGTTGACGGCGCTGGCCGGCGTCGTGGCGGCACAGCTTGCGAACCTGTTCGCCGTGCCAGCCGCCGCGGCCAATCCACCGCACTCGACCCCCGCGCAAGCCTGAGGCACGCGGTCAGGCCGGCCGCATGAATCGGGCCGGCCGCACTAGAATCCAGAGATGCCAAAGACGGGGACCAACAGCGCCGGAATCCGGGCCGGCATCCTCGAGCGGGCCGAGAAGCTGGGCGTCAAGTTCCTCCGGCTGCAGTTCACCGACATTCTGGGCGTCATCAAGAACGTCGAGGTCCCCGACCGCCAGTTCGGTGAGGCGCTCGACGGCCGGATCATGTTCGACGGATCGTCGATCGAGGGGTTCGTCCGCATCGAGGAGTCGGACATGTATCTCCGCCCCGATCTGTCGACGTTCCAGGTGTTTCCCTGGACCGACGCCAGCGGCGCGCGCGTCGGGCGCCTGATCTGCGACATCGCCAATCCAGACGGAACGCCGTTTGCCGGTTGCCCGAGAACGGTTCTCAAGCGCGTCATCGCCATGGCGGCCGATCGCGGGTTCACCATGAAGGCCGGGCCCGAAACCGAGTTCTTTCTCTTTCTCCGCCGCGACGGCCGGCCCACCACCGAGACGCACGACTCGGCGAGCTACTTCGACCTGGCGCCGGTGGATCTGGGCGAGGACGTGCGGCGCGAAATCGTGCTCGCGCTCGAACAGATGGGCATGCTCGTCGAGGCCGCCCACCACGAGGTCGCTCCGGGCCAGCACGAAGTGGACTTCCATTACGACGATGTGCTGGCGACGGCCGACAACGTCAGCACGTGCCGCTTCATCGTCAAGAACGTGGCTCTGCGCAACAATCTGCACGCCACTTTCATGCCCAAGCCCATCTTCGGCGTGAACGGATCGGGCATGCACACGCACCAGTCGCTGTTCCGCGACGGACAGAACGCCTTCTTCGACGCCGACGCCGAGTGGCAGCTGAGCACGACCTGCCTTCGTTACATCGGGGGCCTGCTGCGCCATGCCAAGGGCTTCTGCGCGATCACCAATCCGCTGGTGAATTCGTTCAAGCGGCTGGTGCCCGGCTACGAGGCGCCGACGGCCATCGCCTGGTCCGAGAAGAACCGCAGCCCGCTCGTCCGCGTGCCGGCCGCCCGGGGCCCGGTCACGCGCATCGAGCTGCGAATGCCCGATCCGGCCTGCAACCCGTACCTGGCGCTGGCGGTGATGCTGCGGGCGGGCCTCGACGGCATCGACGCCGAGCTCGATCCCGGTCCGCCCGTGAACAAGAACATCTACAAGATGAGCCATCGCGAGCGGCGGCACCTGCGCATCGACGACCTGCCGGCCAGCCTCAGCGAGGCGCTCGACGAGTTCGAGAAGGACGACCTCGTGCGCGCTACCCTCGGCGACCACATCTTCCAGCACTTCCTCGAAGCCAAGCGCGAGGAGTGGGCCGACTACATCCGCCACGTGTCGCCCTGGGAGATGGATCGGTACCTCGGAGTGTACTAGCCAGGCGACTCGCTGGTGCGATGGCGTCACTCACACAGGACGCCCATCGGGGTCGCGTCGTGCACGTCAGCGCGAATCTCAAGTGAAAACCGCCGGGCGCAGCCTGGCACGCAGGTTGAATTGAAAGCGTGCAGCCGCGGCGGATCACCGAAAGGCTTAATCAGGCAGGCGCTGGCATCGAGCCTTTCGGATCGTCACTCACGATCCGTCCGCGGCTGTGTCGTCTCACTGGGGGTGCTCATGACTGGTCCGGGTTCGAAGTCGGCTCTGCTCGCCCTGCTGCTGGCCGCCGGTCTTGCCGCCGCCTGCGCGTCCTCGGCGTCGATCACCGAGATTCAGACCAATCCCTCGCACTATCAGAACCGCACCGTGACCCTCACCGGCGTCGTCACGAGCGCGTGGGGCCTTCCGCTGGTGCCGCTCCGCATGTACCGCGTCAGCGATGGCCATTCCGAGATTCTCGTCGTGTCGAACGGGCAGCGGACGCCAACCAGGGGCGCGCGGGTTCGCGTGAGGGGCCGGGTCGAAGACGTGGCCGTATTGGCGGGTCGTCCGGTGGGCCTGCACCTGCGCGAGAAGGGCCTCAAGATATTGTAAATCCATGTGTTAGGGCTCTCGGCCGGCTCATGTCCGGCGAGGGCCCGGCGGCAACGACGGCGCTTGTGAAAATCTAGTACAATCTCAGGGCTGTGGAAGCGCTCGAACATCCCTCGCCCTTGGTGCAGCTGATCAACACGCTGCTGGCCCCCCTCCACCTGCACGCACCGGATCACCTGGTTTTCTCGGCACTCATCTGCCTGATCGTGCTCGCCCTCGGTCTGGCGATTCGCCCGAGCCTCAGTGTCGCAAGCCCGGGCCGAGTCCAGATCGTGCTCGAGGACATCGTCGGGTTCTTCGTGTCGTCGATCGAGAGCTTCATGGGGCCCAGGGGCCGCCAGTTCCTGCCGATGCTCGGCGGACTGTTCGTCTTCATCTGGATCGGCAACATGATGGGCCAGGTCCCCGGGCTGGGGGCGCCCACCAGCAACGTGAACGTGCCCTTCGCGTGCGCCATCACGCTCTGGCTCTACTACCACTACCAGGGGGTTCGCGCGCAGGGCCCCGTGTCCTACATCAAGCACTTCGGCGTCATGCCGGGCGTGCCCATCGTGATGGCGCCGATGATCTTCGTGATCGAAATCATCAGTCACTTCTCTCGCGTCCTGTCGCTCACGCTGCGTCTGTTCGGGAACATCTTCGGCGAGCACCTGGTGGTGCTCATCATCGCGAGCATCGTGCCCTTCCTGCTGCCGCTGCCCATCCAGCTCCTCGGGCTGGTAGTCGGCACCCTCCAGGCGTTCATCTTCCTCGTCCTGGGCGCGATCTACCTGGCCGCCGCGGTCACGGTGGGCGAACACCACGAGGAACTGGGATAGCTCGCCCGTCCGCTACTGGGTGACCTTCACCACGACGACCGTCTGGTCGTCGGACTGCTCGGCGTCCCCGCGAAACGCCTGCATCGCGCCGAAGATGGCGCTGACAATCTCCTTGGCCGGCAGGACGTTGGTGCGGTCGAGCACCTCGATGACGCGGCCCGCGCCAAATTCCTCTCCGCGCTCGTTGAACGCCTCGTAGATCCCGTCGCTGCAGAAGACGAACACGTCGCCGGCCGTCAGGTCGAGCGTGACCTCATCGTAGGTGGAGGCTGCAAACGAGCCGAGCGGTACGCCGGGCATGGGAATCTGCGCGCCCGCACCGGCCGTGTGCCTGATCGGGTAGGGCAGCCCCGAATTGGTCATGATCACCTGCCGGCGCTTGAGGTCGAACACCGCGTAGCAGAGCGTGCAGTAATACTCCTCCAGGTTTCGATCGTGGAGGATCCGGTTCATGGCGTTGAGCACGACGGCCGGTGTGCTCTGGCGCGTTTCGAGGCGCCGGCGGAAGGTGCGACCCCGCACCAGTTCGCCGACAAACGCGCTGTAGAGCGCCGCCGGTACGCCCTTGCCCGACACGTCACCCACCGACACGACCAGCGTGTGGCGCTCGGGCGAGAGGAAATCGTAGAGGTCGCCGCCCAGCTCGCGGGCGGGATCGAAGTGCCAGGCCACGTCCACTCCCTTCAGCCGCTTGGGCAGCTCCTGGGGGAGCAGCGCCATCTGCACGCGCTGGGCGAAGCGGAGTTCCTTTTCGAGCCGCAGCTCGTTGTCCCGGATGGCCTCGTAGAGTCGGGCGTTTTCGATGGCCACGGCGGCCTGCGCGGCCAGCAGCGTGAGCAGCTCGACGTGTTTCTTCGTGAAAGCGCCGGGTTCGGGGCTCTCGAGGTCGAAGACGCCGATGCAGCGGTCCTTCAAGAGGAGGGGGATCACCAGTTCCGACCGCACGTCCTCCACCGCCTTGATGTAGCGGGGGTCGACGGTCACGTCGTCCACGAGCGCGGCTTCCTTGTGAAGGGCCGCGTACCCGACCAGCCCCTGGCCGAGCTTCACCGGCGCGAGGACCAGGGGGTTCTCGCCGTACTTGATGGCGAGCTTCATTTCGAGCATCTCGCTGCCCTCGTCGAGCAGGGCGATGCCGAAGATGCGGTAGTTGATGATGCGCTTGACCAGATGGGCGAGCCGCGTGAGCAGCTCGTCGAGGTCGAGAATGGCGCTCATCTCGCGCCCGATTTCGGCCAACGTCTCGAGCGTATCGGCGTACTCGCGCTCCGACGCGAAGAGCCTGGCGTTGACGATGGCCTGGGCGACGTGGGCGGCGAACTGCCGGACAATGCGTTCGTCGCGCTCGGTGAAGGCGGCGCGCTGATCGCTCAGCAGGTTCAGCGCTCCGATGACCCGCCCCTGGTGGCGGAGCGGCACGGCCAACTGCGACCGAACGCCCGGCACCGTCTTCAGATATCGCGGATCCGTGTCGACGTCGTCGAGCAGGATGGGCCGCTTCTCGGCGACAGCGGAGCCGACCACGCCTTCGCCCAGCTTGAGGCGGAAGGTACGGACGACCTCTTCCGGATAGCCCACTGCGTAGGCGATGCGCAGGTCCTGCCGCCGCTCGTCCAGCAGGTACACCGAGAAGACGGTGAACGACGCCAGCCGCGAGATGAGCTCCGGAATCTTCTCGAGCAGTTCGTTCAGCTCGAGGACGGAGGTAACTTCGCGTCCCAGCTCGAAGAGAACCGCCAGCTCGGCCGCGTCGCGGAAGGCGGGCATGCCCGCCGACGAATCGTTCGCTGAGGGTGCGGTCTTCGGTCCGGGGGCAGCGGGGCCGGCTGGTCCCGGGTCCGGAGGTGAGGTCATCGGCTCGTGCGCTTCTTTCCGCCGCCGCCCGTCGTGTAGCGTGTGATCCATTCCTGGATACGGGCCAGGCGGTCCTTCTGATGATAGTACTCGCTGAAGCCGTGGCCTTCGCGGGGATAGAGCACCAGTTCGGTCGCGATGCCCCGATCCTTCAGGCCCCGGTACAGCTCCCGGCCTTGCCCGACCGGCACGCGTTCGTCGCTGGCTCCGTGCAGTACCAGTGTCGGGGTGACCACCTTGTCGATGCGGGTCATCGCCGAGCGCTCCATGTAACCGGGGAGCCGATCGGGCCCGGCCGTGCCGCCGAAATACCCGACCAGCACGTTGGGGATGTCGTTGGTGCCGTACATGCTCCACAGGTTGGTGAGGCCCGCGCCCACCATCGCGGCCTTGAAGCGCGTTGTCTGCGTGATGGACCAGGCCGTCATTCCGCCCATGAGCACCGTCGCCAGCAGGGTCCGCATGGTGTGCCTCCCGAATCGGGAAGTATACTGAGTGGCTTGGAAATGGCGAATCTCGAAGTGAAAACGGCGCCGGCGGACGGCTTGACGCTGCCACTCGATTACGCGGCGATCGAGCGCATCCTCCCGCACCGGTACCCGTTTCTGCTGGTCGACCGTATTACCGAGTTCGAGCCCGACAAGCGCATCGTCGGCATCAAGAACGTCTCGATCAACGAGCGCTATCTGTCTACCTCGTCTGCCGACGGACGGCCGGCGCTGCCGCCGACGATTCTGACCGAGGTCGTGGCCCAGGTCGGCGCCATCCTGATCCTCGCCAAGCCCGAGTACCGCGATCTGCTCATCTTCTTTCGCGGCATCGAGCGCGTGCGCTACCGGGGTCGGGTCTACCCCGGTGACGTGCTGGTGGTCGAGGCTCGGGTGAAGCGCCTGCGCAACCGCATGGGCGTGCTCGAGGGCCGTGCAAAGGTCGGAAACCGCATCGTGGCGAACGGCACCATGACCTTCGCCCTGGGCACCAAGGACGGCGGCGGGGAGGCCTAGACTCTAGGCCCGAGGCCCCTTGTACAACACGCGGCCGAGGCGTTTGTGCCAGCCTGTGAACTCGCCGTCGCCCGTGTCCTCCCGCACCGCCCGTCGCACCTGATTGATCCGCGCGTCGAGTTCGTCCACGCTCGCCAGGATGAATGCTTCGATTGTCTTGGGCTCGACCGGCGATCCGTACTCGCGGGACCCGTGATGGGAAAGCACCAGGTGCTCGAGATGGGTTCTGATCTCTTCCGGGAACGCTGACATGCCGGCGGCCACATCCCTGACCAGGATGGCGCCGAGCGCGATGTGGCCGACGAGATTGCCTTCCCGCGTGTAGGCGGCCATGCCGGCCTCGGACGCCAGTTCCTGCAGCTTGCCGATGTCGTGCAGCACCACTCCGGCCAGCACGAGATCGGCGCTCGCTCCGTAGGCCCGCGCCAGCAGGATGCCGGTCTCGGCCATCTTGGTCAGGTGTTCGAGCAGGCCGCCACGATAGGCGTGGTGGACGCTCTGCGCGGCCGGCCATTCGCGCAGTTGTGCTTCGTGATCGGTGAGCACGCGCGTCAGCAGCACGCGCACGTGTGGGTCTTCGACAGCCGCGACCCGGGCGGTGAGTTCCGTCCACATCTCGTCGATGGGCCGCGGCGCGCTCAGGACGCAGTCCTCCTCGCGGAACCCCTCGCGCCGATCCTGCTCGGGATGGACGCGGCGGATGGACGACAGAACCAGCTGTATCTGCCCGTTGTAGAGGCTGCCCTTGCCCTCGACGCGCACGAACTCTCCCGCCTCGAACTGGGAGGCGAAGCGGGCGACCTCGTCGAACACCTTGGCCGTCACCTGTGCGGTCGCATCCTGCAGGGTGAGAATGAGGAACTCCGCGCCGCTCCGTCCCGCGCGCAGCTCCCTGGCCGTGCACAGAAAGAACCCCCACCCCGCCGAGTCACGGGCGAGCGAGTCGAGTCGGGGCAGGCGGGACACGCGGCGATTGTACTCCTCTCACCACGGCGATCCCGACCAGCACGAGCGCCGATGCCAGGACGATGCGTGTCGAGAGCGGCTCGCCGAGCAGCAGCGCGCCCAGCGCCACGGCAATCAGCGGGTTCACGTAGGCGTAGAGCGAGACGGTGGAGACCGGCAGATGTGCCAGCGCGTACAGGTACGCGGTATAGGCCAGCGCGGATCCGGCCAGGACCAGGTAGGTTATCGCCGCGAGCGTCCGTGGCGTGACGTGCAGGTGCGGCCACTCGCCCGCCGCCGTCGCCAGGCCGAGCAGCATGATGCCGCTGAACAGCATCTGGATGGTCGATGCCGACAGCGCATCGGCCGAAACGGGATGCCGCTTGGCATAGGAGGTGCCTATCGCCCAGCCCAGACACGCCACCTGCAGCCCCGCGACGCCGAAGAACACCACGCGGCCCTCGCGGCCTCCCACCGACACCTCGGGCCACACCAGCACGACGATGCCGAGAAACCCGAGGAGGAGGCCCGCCAGCGCGGCCGGGCGGATGCGTTCGCCGTCTGACAGCCATGCCTCGACGCCGACCGACCAGAACGGCACCGAGGCCACGACCACCGCCGTGAGGCCGCTGGCGACGTACTGCTCGGCCCACACCACGAAACCGTTCCCGACCACGTTCATCAGGAAGCCGAGAAGCGCGAGGCTGCCCCACATCCGCGGCCCGGGCAGGCGTCGTCCGGTAGCGGCGGCGATGCACGCCAGCACAGCGCCTGCCGCCAGCCAGCGCAATCCAGCCAGCAGAAACACCGGCACGGTTTCGAGGGCGACACGGATGGCGAGGTAGGTCGTGCCCCACACGAGGCAGATGGTGACCCAGGCGGCCCAGGCCAGTTGTTGTTCACGAGTCATGGAACGGATTCCAGCCCGGCGAGGGCGCCGGCCTGGTGTTGGTCGACGCGCCGGCGAGGCGCGCTACATCTGCTGGCGGTTTGGCTCGTCGGCCGATTCGGCTGCCGTCTCGGCCGCGATCCGGACGCAGTTGCCGCCCTCGTCTTTGGCGCGATCGAGCGCGTGGTCCGCTCGGGCGATGATGGCCTGGACGTTGACCTCGCCAGGCAACGCCGGCGTGAGGCCGAAGCTCGCCGAGATGTGCAGGTCCTCTCCGGCCCAGGAGACCGCCCGATCGGCCACCTCGCGCCGCAGGGTTTCGGCCACGCGCTTGGCGCCGGCCAGCGGCGTTTCCGGCAGGAGCACCAGGAACTTCTCCCCTGCGTACCGGCACTTGAGGTCCGAGCCGCGAAGCACCTCGCGCATCCGCGCGCCGATCGTGGCGAGCACGGCATCGCCGCACAGATGCCCGTGACGGTCGTTGACGTCCTTCAGGCGGTCGACGTCGAACACGATGAGCGTGACCGGCGCCTGGCTGCGCCGCGCCCGCCGCAGCTCCGCGTCGATCACTTCCAGGGCGTGCCCGCGGGTGAAGCAGCCCGTGAGTGGGTCGCGCACGCTGTTCTCGCGCACCTCTCTCGACAACTGCGCATGCCGAATCGCCAGCGCCAATACCGGGGCGGCGGCTTCGACGGCCCGCCCCCGACTCTCGGGAAGAGGGCCCTCCGGCGTGCGGATGCCGAGCACGCCGATGGCGGACGTGCCCACCATGAGAGGAAAGCCGACCGCGCGATGGTCATCCGGTTCGCGGGTCTGGCCGGCCAGCAGGCGTTCCGCGAGGTCGCCCCACTTGGGAGTCTCTTCGCTGCCGCGGGCGTCGGCGGCGAGCGCCTCCCACTGGGTCCCCTCGCGGACCAGCACCCAGATGCGATCGGTGCCGGCGATGGCAGGCAGGGCCTGCGCGATCGTGACGCGAATGCTTTCGAAGTCGCCGGAACGGCTCAGCGACTGCCCGAAGGTCACCAGCCGCTCGAGCTCGGCTGCCTGGACCTCGCGCGCCTCGCGCGCCGCGTCGGCCACGGCTGTTTCGGCCTGCCGTTGATAGCGCTTGCGGAGCTGGTGAAACGTGAGGATGACGGCCAGCACGAGGAGGGCCGGCAGCAGGGACAGGCCGCTCCGCTCCTCGATCTGACGCGCGTAGCCGAGCAGACGCGACAGCGGCGACGAGAAGAGGATGAGGATGGCCGCAGCGAGACCCGCTAGAGGCAGCAGGTCCTGACGACCAGGGATCTTCATGAGCACGCTGAGCCTAGCTGGCCGTCCGTAGCGTGTCAAACCCCTAAATTGCGATAGATTGTCCGCATGCACGGTTCTTTCTGGTCTCTCGCCGCCGTGACGACCATCCGCGCCGCCATCGCTCGGTCGTGGACACCGCCGGGCGCGACCGAGGCCCCTTCGGGCGCCCTTCCCACCAGACACTGAGCGTGGAGCCGGAGCACGAGTCGCGGTTTGCACGGTTTTTCGAGGCTGCCCAGGAGGGCTTCTACATCGGTGTCCTCGAGGCCGACGGCTCGACGACACTGGCCGCCAACGCCCACCTGAGGCTAGTGCTCGGCTGCCCGCCCGAGATGGCGGCGAACCAGGTGAGACCCTTCGACACCAACCGCTTTGCCGATGCCGCGGCTCGCCGGGCCTTTCTGGAGCGGCTGCGCCTTGGCGGCGCGGTCTCCGACTACCTGCTGCGCCTCATCCGTCTGGACGGCGCCACCGCGTGGGTCGAAGTGACGGCCTGCGCCGAGCCGATGCCGGAGGGCGATGGCCTGCGCGTCGAGGCGGTCATCAAGGATGTCGGCGAACGGCGGCGGCTCGACCACCAGTCTCGGGATCTGCAGACCGAACTGCTGCAGGCCGAGAAGATGGCGGCCCTCGGCCACACTATCTCAGGCGTCGCGCACGAGCTGAACAACCCGCTGGCCACCATCCTGTCGTGGGCCGAGCGGCTGTCCGACCGGTCGGTCGACGAACAGACACGCCGGGGGCTGGCCGTCATCCTGGGCGAGTCGGAACGCGCCGCCCGCATCGTGCGCAACCTGCTCACCTTCGCGCGCAAGCGGCAGAGCACGCGGTCGCTGGTCGACGTCAATCAGGTGGTACGCGAGACGCTCGCCCTGCGCGCCTACGAACAGCGCGTCTCGAACATCCAGCGCATCGACGCGCTGGCCTCGGGCCTGCCGCCGGTCTTCGCCGACGGCCACCAGATCAAACAGATCCTGCTGAATCTCGTGATCAATGCGGAACAGGCGATGCTCACCTCGCACGGACGCGGAACGCTGGTCGTGCGCACCTGGCACGACGGCCAGCGCGGCTCGGTGCTGCTCGAAATCAGCGACGATGGGCCGGGCGTGCCGCCCGACGTGCAGCAGCGCATCTTCGATCCGTTCTTCACGACGAAAGAAGTCGGCCACGGCACCGGACTCGGCCTGAGTGTGGCCTACGCCCTGGTCAAGGAGCACGGCGGCCGCATCACCCTGCGGTCGGGCGAGCCTGGCGGCGCGGCGTTCATCGTGGAGCTGCCGGTGCTGGCCCGTGCGGCCGAGCCGGCGCCTGCCGCTGGCAAGAGCGTTGCGCCCCCGTCGCTGGCCGCCGTCAAGGGCGCGCGCGTGCTGGTGGTGGAAGACGAGCCGGCGCTGGCCATCGCGGTCGCCGAAGCGCTCGGCGACGCCGGCCTGGTGGTGGACCGGGCCGGCGATGGTGAGGAAGGGCTGAGTCGACTGGCCGAGCAGTCCTACGAGCTGATCGTGTGCGACCTCAAGATGCCGCGCATCGATGGCATGCAGTTCTACCGGGCCATGGCGGCGGCAACCCCGGCCCTGGCGCGCCGCGTGATCTTCGTCACCGGCGATGTCGCGGGCACCGACGCCGAGCGGTTCCTCGAGGAGACCGGGTGCCGGTGGCTGTCGAAGCCGTTCAGGCTGGGCGACTTGCTGCGGGCCGCACGCGACACGCTGTCGTAGGCCACGACGACGGCCTGCAGGGCCCGGCGCGCGGCAGCCGGCGCCACACGCGTGTCCGAGGCCGGCAGCGAGGCCCTGGCCATGGCCGCCTTGGGCTGGAACGCCAGGATCGCGGCCTTGAGCGTATTGGCCACGACCGGCGCGGTCTCGGCGCCCAGCGCATCACGCAGACGCCGCAGCGCGCGGGCATGCAGTTGCGACACCCGCGACTCGTTCACGCCGAGTTCCGTGCCAATCTCCTTCATGGTCACTTCGCCGTAGTAATAGAGGGCGATGACGCGCTGTTCGCGTGCGGGCAGCGTGGCGACGGCCAGGCGAACGCGCTCGCGGACTTCGGTCTGCTCGTAAGCCACGTCGGGCCGCGCGGGCTCGGCGGGCACGAGCACGGCGGGCAACTGCTGCTCGTCCACCTGGTCGCTCGAGGAGAAGGGCGACGTGGACTCAATCGTGTTGATGCGCACGATGGTCTTGCCCAGACGCTTCTCGTCGCAGCCGACTTCCGCGGCCAGGTCGCCCAGCGACGGCTCATGGCCCAACTCGATCCGCAGCTTCTCCCGGGCAGCCTCGAGCTCGCGCCGCACGCGGCGAACCCCCCTCGGCCAGGCATCCTTGCGGAGCGCATCGATCATCGCGCCACGAATGCGCCGTTCCGCGAAGGTCTCGAACTTGATACCGCGGCCATCGTCGAAGCGATGGGCGGCGTCGATAAGACCGATCACGCCGTCCTGCACGAGGTCGCCGAGGTCAATGGAATGGGGCATGGTGGACGCCATGCGCCGCGCCAGCGCCTCCACAAACGGCAAGCTGGCCTCCACTCGATTGCGTACCGCGCCTTGATCGACTGTCATTCGTTCGCTCATCCTCCGGACCCAGGGGTTTGGGTCACGCCCCCCTAAGGCAACTTCGATGCCAACGATGTGCACGTTCGTGGAGTGGCGGGCAGATACGCGATGCGTCCATGTAAGTAACTGAAAATTATGGCTTTAGATGGACTTGACCCACCAATGATGGCTTTCGGGCAATCGCCGGAGTGTCAGTTCGTTGACACCGCTGGTCGGCTAGGCGTCAAATAGACGACGCGTCGAGATGAGTGCTTTAGAGCTGGAATGTGCAATGCGTTGTGGGGTGCATGGACCCGAACGCAATTGCTGGGAAGATCTCGAAACGGACAGGTCGGATTGGCGCCGAATGGCGCATCGGCGGACAGATTATTTCAATTTTGTCATCGTCGAACGGATTTCGCGGGCCAGGCTCATCGCCCGCAGCGCGGCCGTGACCACCTCCGTCGCGCGGGCGCGCTGACCATCGTCGGGGGTCTTGGCCTCGAGCAGCTCAGCATGCGCGAGAATGACGCCGAGCTGGTTGTTCAGCTGGTGCATGAGCGACCGCAGGTCGTCGGTTCCCGACTCCGACGCGTGTTCCGTGCTGGGGGGGCGTGCCGTCACCTGCGGTCCCATGGGCTGAACGCTCACGCGGTGGCCGTGGGTGCCGAAGCCGTCGTGCCATCGGGTTGCCGCCAGAGGGTGTCGACAAAAATTCGAATGCTGCCACCCGCGGTCCGCACGTACTCGACCTTACCGGCCGCGATCCAGTTGTAAATCGTGCGCCGGCTCACCCCGACCAACTCGCACGCCTTCATGATGCTCACGGTTTGACGTTCCACTGTCCGCCTCCTGGGACCGGGACTCGCCCGATCGATTCGCGCCGTTCGGGTCCGCTCCTACGGGCCCGTCAGTACGCTCACGTTGGAACTATCGGTTCCTGTCACGCTGAGATTAGGTGTGAAGCCTTGACAATGACTGTCAAATATTTGACTATTCTTCCTAAATGCCTGAGCCGCTGCCAAATATCCTTCTCGTAGACGACGAAGATGCGTTGCGCTCGGTGGTTGCCGAGCGACTCAGGGACCAGGGGTTCGAGTTGGTGGAGGCCCGATCGGGCGAAGAGGCCCTTGCCCTACTGCAGGGCTTCGCCTTCGATGTGATCGTGTCGGACCTGCGCCTGCCTGGCATCGATGGGCGTCAGGTCATCGACGAGGCGCTCGAGCGCTATCCGGGGATTGTCGCCATCGTCGTCACGGGCTACGCAACGGTGAAGGACGCCGTGGACATCATCAAGCGAGGCGCCGCCGACTTCGTCGCCAAGCCGTTCCAGTTCGACGAGCTCATGCACGTCATCACCTCGGCCCTCGAGCAGCGGCGGCTGAAGGACGAGAACGCCTACCTGCGGCAGCAGCTCGACCAACGCTACGGCCTGGGCGCCATGGTGGGAAAGAGCGCGCCGATGAGGGAGCTCTATCAGCTGATTGACATGGTTGCCCCGACGACGGCCACCGTGCTCATCGCGGGCGAGACGGGCACCGGCAAGGAGATGGTGGCGCGCGCCATTCACCAGAGCAGCCTGCGCCGCCAGCATCGATTCGTCGCCATCAACTGCAGCGCGATTCCCGAGCCGCTGCTCGAAGCCGAGCTGTTCGGGCACGTGCGCGGCGCCTTCACCGGCGCCGTCGGGTCACGCCAGGGCCGGCTCGAACAGGCGGACCGCGGCACGCTGTTCCTCGACGAAATCGGCACCATGCCCGCGTCGCTGCAGATGAAGCTGCTGCGCGTGCTGCAGGAGCGTGAGTTCGAGCGCATCGGCGATTCGCGGACGGTGAAGGTGGACGTGCGCGTGGTGGCCGCGACCAATGCCGACCTGCCTCGCATGGTCAAGGAGGGTCGGTTTCGCGAAGACCTCTTCTACCGGCTCAACGTGGTCGCCATGCAGCTGCCGCCCCTGCGGGAGCGTGTCGAGGACATTCCTCTGCTGGTCGCTCGGTTCATCGACACGCTGCAGCCGCGGGAAGATGGCCGCGAGCCGATCGTGGTGTCACAGGACGCCATGCGCCGACTGATGGCCGACCAGTGGCCGGGCAACGTCCGCCAGCTCCAGAACGTCATCGAACGGGCGCTCGCGCTGGGCGGGGGACGGCGGAGCATCGAGGTGGAGGACCTGCCGCCGGAGCTGCGCGACGAGCCGTCGCCGATGACGGCGATCCCGCCACTGGCCGAGGCCGGCGTGGACCTGCCGCGGCTGGTCGGCGAGCTCGAGCGGCATCTCATCGGCCAGGCCCTGGCGCGCACCGCCGGCAACCGGGGCGCCGCCGCCCGGCTGCTCGGGTTGAAGCGCACGACGCTGGTGGAGAAGATCAAGCGTCTCTGATATCCGCAGCGGACGATCGCGCCTCGTGCTGACGGCGACACCACCCGGCAGACCGGTGCGTCAGCGGCGCACGGACTGGTCGGTGAAGATGGTGACGTCGGCAGCCTCGCGCACGAGCCGCTCGAAGGGCGTGTCGCCGCCGGCGCGGCGCACGGCGGCCTGCACGAGGCTGCGCTTTCGCTCGCCGAGGGCCACGAACCAGAGGCGAGCGCTGCCGGCCAGGTACGTGAGCGAGAGCGTCAGCCGGCGCACCGGGGGTCTGGGCGCGTCGGACACGGCTACGACTCGTGTCGTGGCGGCCAGCGCAGGGTGCCGGGGGAACAGCCCGGCGACGTGGCCGTCCTCTCCGACGCCGAGAATCGCGAGGTCGAGCGGCCCTCCTCCCAATTCGTGCTCCAGAAGCCCGTCGTAGTCTTCGGCGGCCCTTTCGAGGTCTGGCTGGGCGGCCGGCATGGGGAAGACCCGCGGCCCGGGCCGGTCCAGAGGCGCCAGGAGCATCCGGTAGGCGAGACCGAAGCTCGAGCCCGGGTGCTCGGGCGGGACTGCGCGCTCCTCCGCCCAGTACAGAGACACGCGGGTCCAATCGGGGCGCGCCGAACGCAGAGCGCCGAGGACGATCATCCCGGCCGGCCCGCCCGTCAGCGCGCACGAGAGCGTATCGGCCTGGACGAGCCTCTCGACCTCGACGGCCATCTCGGCTCCCAGGGCGTCCACGTCGGCCACGACTATCTGCATCTCGGTCTAGGATAACGATCGTGCCACCGCGCTTCGCCTACTGGACCATCATTGTCGACGATCAGCCGACGGCGTTCCGCGCCAAGGAAGTCGAGGAACTGCGGCCCA